>NZ_MUMF01000001.1 GCF_002155905.1 Streptomyces tricolor
GATGCGGCGATGCGGCGATGAAGAACGCGCTGCCGATCACCGAGGTGCTCCAGCCGTGGTCGACGCACGGCAAGCGGCTCACCCGGGACGTGCCTGGCAGCGCCGTGGGACCGCGCTGCGTCCCACGGCGCGTCCCCGGGCGTCAGACGATCCGCACACCCGGTTCGTCCGACTCCACCCGCAGCGTCACCAGCGTCCGCGCGCTCGCCTGCGGCTTGAGCACCGTGTCCACGGCACGGACCCTCGCGTCGATGCCGTCGCGGCGGATGTCGAACAGGTGGTAGCCGCGGTGGGCGTCGATGAACTTCCAGTGCGGGTTGTCCGCCATGAGCGGGTCCCACTGCTTGTGGAAGGCGTCCTGGTCCTGGTCGCCGCTGCTGGAGATGGAAGTGCCGACGAACTCGGCGCCGACCACGTCCGAGTCGGGATCGGCGTAGTCCGTCCTGAGGTCGCTGATCATCGTCAGGTGGCGGTCGCCGCTGAGCACGACCGGGTTGCGGATCTCGGCGAACTCCTCCAGCAGCGCGTTGCGTTCGACCTGGTAGCCGTCCCACGCGTCGTAGTACCAGAGCTTGCCGTCGCCGGGCAGCAGGTCGGTCTCGGCCATCATGATCTGCGAGGCGATGAGGTTCCAGCGGGCCGGGGAGTCGTACAGCCCGTCGAGCAGCCACTGCTTCTGCTCGGCGCCGAGCATGGTCCGCGACGGCGCCTCGGCGCCCTCCTGGCTGGTGGCCTGGTCGCTGCGGTACTGCCGGGTGTCCAGGACGTTGAGCCGGGCCAGCCGGCCGAACTCCAGACGGCGGTACATCTGGATGTGCGGCCCCGTGGGGATCGCGGAGGCACGCACCGGCATGTGCTCGTAGTACGCCTGGAAGGCCGCCGTCATCCGGGCCGTGAACTTGTCGTGCGGCTGCTTGTCCGGGTCCTGCGGGATCTCGGCGGCCCAGTCGTTGTCCACCTCGTGGTCGTCGAAGGTGACCACCCAGGGGGCGCTCGCGTGCATCGCGGCGAGGTCGGGGTCGGTGCGGTACTGGGCGTACCGGTTGCGGTACTGCACGAGGGTGTACGGCTCGCCCTTGCCCTCGTGCCGCCGTACGGCCGTCGCCGAGGGCCCGGACTCGTAGATGTAGTCGCCGACGAAGAGCACGACGTCGGGGTCCTGGGCGAGCATGTCGGCGTACGGCGTGAAGTAGCCGTGCTGCCAGTTCTGGCAGGAGGCGAGGGCGACGCGCAGCGAGCCGCCCCGCCGGCGGGGGTGGGGCGCGGTGCGGGTCCGGCCGGTGGGCGAGAGCTGGTCGCCGGCCCGGAAGCGGTACCAGTACGGGCGGTCCGGGCGCAGGCCGCGGACGTCCACGTGGACGCTGTGGCCGAGTTCGGGGCGGGCCTCGGCGGTGCCCCGGCGGGCGACCCTGCGGAACCGCTCGTCCTCGGCGATCTCCCACGCCACGGGGAAGACCGCGTCGGGCATGCCGCCGCCGTTCAGCGGGTCGGGCGCGAGTCTGGTCCACAGCACGATCCCGTCGGGCAGCGGATCACCGGAGGCGACGCCGAGGGTGAACACCCCGTCGGGGAGCGGGGTGTCGGCGGCGCGGGCGGTGCCGGGCAGCCACAACTGGGCGGAGGCCGCGGCGCCGAGGACGGCGGCCCCGGCGGTCAGAAAGCGGCGGCGGTCGGGCGATGGTGCGGTCATGCGCTGACTCCCTTTGCCACAGTGGCCACTTGGACAGGTGGGTCGGACATGCGGAAGTTCCCACGGCCGGACGGTCCGCCTGCTGAACCAAGCCCATCGCGGGCATGACAACTAGGGAGACAACAGGAGACCCGTTGCGGCACGAGAAAACCGTCGCGCCACAACGGATCTGACGGTAGGTCGGAATCCGCCCCACCGCCGACACCCGCCCGGGGTGTTCTCCTGCTCCTTACGGGGTCAGTCGCCGAGCGACGCCCCGAACCGGGCCTGCGCGGCGGGCAGCCCGGCACCGGCCGGGCCGAACGAGAAGGCTCCGCGGGCGGTGATCCCGCCGGAGGCCGCCGGGAAGACCCACACCGCGCCGTCGCCGGCGTTCTCGTCCGGGTCGCCGACGAGCAGCCCGGCCCTCCGGTCGCCGTCGCCGTCGACCAGTGCCGTCGTCCGGCCGAACCGGTCCCCCTTCTCCGCGGTGCCGGGCACGCCCGCGGTGTCCTGGTGGAACACCCTGGCGCCCGTGCCGGTCAGGCCCTTCGCGCCGCCGCGCAGCACCAGCACGCTGCCCGCGTCGGTCACGGTGCCGAGATCCTCGCCGGGCAGCCCGGTGGCGACGTCGCCGTAGCCATCGCCGTCCGTGTCCCCGATCGACAGCCCGGAGCCCATCCCGTCGTGGTACTCGCCGGCCCCCGGCACCCCGGCGCTGTCCTGGTTGATCCACACCGGCTGGAGGGTGCCGGAGACGCCCTTCGGGCCGCCGTAGACCACGCCGAGCGCGCCGCCCCTGGTGGGCATGTCGACGTCGCTGTCGTAGCCGTCGGAGGAGTGGCCCACGACGATGTCGGCGTAGCGGTCGCGGTTGAGGTCCCCGATCGCGACCTCCTCCCCGCCGATCAGCCGGTGTCTGGTGTCCCACAGCAGACCCTTGTTCGTGAAGCCGGCGGGGCCGCCGAGCAGCAGGGTCACGCTCCGGGAGTCCGACTCGTCCATGAAGTGGCTGCGCACGGCGAGGTCGGCGGTGCCGTCGCCGTTCACGTCACCTGCGGCGAGCGACTCCACCAGTTCCATGCCGTCGGGGTCCACGCCGAAGTACGTCGTCCGGGTCCCGCCGGGCCTGGCCCGGGTGAACGGACCGTGCTGCACGGCACCGTCCGCCTGCCGTCCGGCCTCCCCGCCGACGCCCAGGCGCACCAGGTCCGGGTGCTTGTCACCGTCCACGTCGGCGACCGCGAAGTCCTTCAGCGCGGCGGCGCCCGGCAGCCCCGTCAGCGGCGTCGGCGTCGCCGACAGGCCCTTCGGCCCGCCCCAGTTGACCTGGACGAAGGTGCCGCGCTCGCCGTCCACGAGGGTCCGCGTCACGGCCGACAGCAGATCGGCGTAGCCGTCCTCGTCCAGGTCGGCGGTGCGCAGGTCGCTGCCGTAACCGCCCTGCGGCGACTGCGCGTTCTTCCGGCCCGGCCAGGTCAGCACCTGCTTGCGGGCGGTCGACAGGCCCTTCGCCGAGCCGTACAGCACGGTGACCGCGCCCGCGCCGCGCTGCTCGCCCAGGGCGGTGCCGGGGGCACCGATGGCGGCGTCGGCGTAGCCGTCGCCGTTGAAGTCGTCGTGCAGGCGCTTGCCGCTCACGGCCGGCCCGGTGCCCGCGTGCGCGGGGGCAGCGAGCACGCCGGCCGCGAGGACGAGGCCGGTGGCGAGGGCGAGACCGGTGGCGAGCGCCGGCCGGGTGCGGCGCTGAGGAGAGGAGTTCACGATTGTCCTGAAAAAGTGAATGAAACGTGGTCAGTTGGGGAAGACGGAGCCGAGTTCGGCGCCGGACGCGACCGTGCCGAGCGTGCGCGCGCCGACCGCGAAGGACCCCTTGGCGCTCGTCCGGCCCGGGAACACCCAGAACGCACCGGCACGGTTGTCCTCCCACGGCGCCGCGGCCACCGGCTCGGCCCGGCCGTCACCGTCGCCGTCCACGAGATGCACGGCGGCGCCGAACCAGTCGTCCTTCTCCGCCGTACCGGGCACGCCCGCGCTGTCCTGGCCGAACACCTTGGTCCCGGCACCGGTCACCCCGGAGCGGCCACCGGGGACGACGGCGAAGGTGCCCGGGCTGCGCAGCCCGCCGAAGTCCTCGAAGGGGATGCCCGCCACGATGTCCGC
This sequence comes from Streptomyces tricolor, assembly GCF_002155905.1. GTDB lineage: Bacteria > Actinomycetota > Actinomycetes > Streptomycetales > Streptomycetaceae > Streptomyces > Streptomyces tricolor. The sequence continues at coordinate 3,833 of NZ_MUMF01000001.1, forward strand.
GCGGCCGTCACCGGTCACGTCGCCGACGGCCAGCGCACGCCCGAACCCGTCCCCGGCCTCCTGCGCACCGGGCACGCCGGGTGTGTCCTGGGTGATCACCCGGGGGAGGCCGGGGCCGAGGCCCTGCGTGCCCGCGTAGGAGATCCGCAGCGCGTCGGCGCCGACGACCAGGTCCGCGCGGCCGTCGCCGTCCAGGTCGCCGAGGGCCACGGCGTCGCCGTTCGACACGTGCTGGTCCTTCAGCTCGACGGGGGCACGCAGCCCGTCGCGGCTGCCGCGCGCGTAGAACACGCTGCCGCCGTAGTTGCCCTCGTCGTCCCAGTCGTACGCCCGGGCCAGCGTCACGATGTCGTCGGTGCCGTCGCCGTCGGTGTCGCCGACGGCCGACGCGACCGTGCTCAGGTCGCCGTCGATCAGCTCCGCGCCCTCCTGGGTGCCCGCGGGGCGGCCGTCCCGGCCGAACGGGCCGAGCAGCACCCGCCCGCCGCGCGCCAGGTCCTGGTGTCCGTCGCCGTCGAAGTCACCGGCGACGGTGAGCGGGTCCTGGTAGCGGCCGGTGCCCTCGGCGGGCAGCACCGTGCCGGAGGCGAACCCCTGCGGACCGCCCCACAGCACGGTCCGGCTGCCCACGCGGTCGGTGCCGCCCTGCGTCCACTGCTCGCCGCCCGCACCGACCAGCAGATCGGTGAACCCGTCGCCGTCCAGGTCCGCGGTGACGAGCCGGCTCCCGAACGTGTCGGACTTCTCCACGGCTCCGGGCACGCCGGGGGACGCCTGCGTGTACACCTTCTTGGCCTTGAGTCCCTGAGCGGACCCGTACAGCACCGCCACGTAACCGGCGCGCGTCTTGCCGCCCACGGTGGCGTAGGGCGCGGCGACGGCCAGATCGCCGTAGCCGTCGCCGTTGAAGTCGGCGCGCACCTGCTCGGCGGGACGCTGCGGGGCGGCGTCCGCCGCGGGGGCCGCCAGCAGGGCCCCGGCGGCCAGGGCGATGCCGGTGGCGAGCGCGAGGGTACGGCGGTGGAAGGAACGAGGCTGGTCAGGCACGTCGGCTCCGGTGGTCGTCAGGACACGGAAGTGCGGCACGGAAGCGGACCAAGATCCGTTCCGTGCCGCACAGTTCGACTCACCGGAGCCGGGCGGGGTTGTCCGGGAGGACACCGGGAATTCACCCGGGGTCCGGACAGGCCCGGCCGGGCCTCACTCGAACGGGTCGAACTCGTCGTACTCCCGCAGTACCTCGTCGCGCTCCGCCTGCTTGTCGCGCCGGCGCTGGGCGGCGGGCCGCGGCGCGTCGAAGCGGTGGTCCTCGCCGCGGCGGCCGAGCATCTCCGCGCCGGCCATGACCGTCGGCTCCCAGTCGAAGACGACCGCGTTCTCCTCGGGGCCGATGGCGACGCCGTCGCCCGCGCGGGCGCCCGCCTTCATCAGCTCCTCCTCGACACCGAGGCGGTTGAGCCGGTCGGCGAGGTAACCCACGGCCTCGTCGTTGTTGAAGTCGGTCTGGCGGACCCAGCGCTCGGGCTTCTCGCCGCGCACCCGGAACAGCGGCTCGCCGCCGACCTCCTCGCGTACGACGGTGAAGCCCGCGTCGTCCACGGCCTTGGGCCGGATGACGATCCGGGTCGCCTCCTCCTTCGGCTTGGCGGCGCGCGCCCGGGCGACCAGGTCACCGAGGGCGAAGGACAGCTCGCGCAGCCCGATGTGCGCCACGGCCGACACCTCGAAGACGCGGTAGCCGCGGGCCTCCAGGTCGGGGCGGACCATCTCGGCGAGGTCCTTGCCGTCCGGCACGTCCACCTTGTTCAGGACGACGATCCGGGGCCGGTTGTCGAGGCCGCCGTACTGCCGCAGCTCCTCCTCGATGACGTCGAGGTCGGAGACCGGGTCGCGGTCGGACTCCAGCGTCGCGGTGTCCAGCACGTGCACCAGCACGCTGCACCGCTCCACGTGCCGCAGGAACTCGAGGCCCAGGCCACGGCCCTGGCTGGCGCCGGGGATGAGACCGGGCACGTCGGCGATGGTGTAGACGGTCGAGCCGGCGGTGACGACGCCCAGGTTGGGCACCAGCGTCGTGAACGGGTAGTCGGCGATCTTCGGCTTGGCCGCGCTGAGCACGGAGATCAGCGAGGACTTGCCGGCGCTCGGGTAGCCGACCAGGGCCACGTCGGCGACGGTCTTCAGCTCCAGGACGATGTCCTGGACGTCACCGGGCACACCGAGCAGCGCGAAGCCGGGCGCCTTGCGGCGGGCGGAGGCCAGCGCCGCGTTGCCGAGGCCGCCCCGGCCGCCCTGCGCGGCGACGTACGAGGTGCCGTGGCCGACCAGGTCGGCGAGCACGTTGCCCGCCTTGTCCAGCACGACCGTGCCGTCCGGCACCGGCAGGATCAGGTCCTCGCCGTCCTTGCCGGAGCGGTTGCCGCCCTCGCCGGGCTTGCCGTTGGTGGCCTTGCGGTGCGGGGAGTGGTGGTAGTCGAGCAGCGTGGTGACCGACTGGTCGACGGTCAGGATGACGTCGCCGCCCCGGCCGCCGTTGCCGCCGTCGGGGCCGCCGAGCGGCTTGAACTTCTCACGGTGGACGGAGGCACAGCCGTGGCCCCCGTTACCCGCGGCGACGTGCAGTTCGACGCGGTCCACGAAGGTGGTCATGGTTCAGTGCCTCCAGAAGAAACGTGCAGGTATGTCTGTTGGGTAACACGCGAAAGGCGGACCCGCCTTCCCGACCGGGAAGTGAGGTCCGCCTCGCGCAAGCGTTTCGGCTCTGAATCAGGCGATCAGACGATCAGGTGATTCAGGCGACCGGAACGATGTTCACGACCTTGCGGCCACGGTGGGTACCGAACTCCACCGCACCGGCCTGCAGGGCGAACAGCGTGTCGTCGCCGCCACGGCCGACACCGGCGCCGGGGTGGAAGTGGGTGCCGCGCTGGCGGACCAGGATCTCACCCGCGTTCACGACCTGACCGCCGAAGCGCTTCACGCCGAGCCGCTGGGCGTTGGAGTCGCGACCGTTCCGGGTGGACGATGCGCCCTTCTTGTGTGCCATTTCTCCTCAGTCCCTTACTTCGCAGCCGTGGGGATCGACGTGACCTTGATCGCCGTGTACTGCTGGCGGTGGCCCTGCCGACGGCGGTAGCCGGTCTTGTTCTTGTAGCGCAGAATGTCGATCTTCTGGCCCTTGTGGTGGTCCACGACCTCGGCCTGGACCTTGATGCCGGCCAGCACCCACGGGTCGCTGGTCACGGAGTCGCCGTCGACAACGAGCAGGGTCGAGAGCTCGACCGTGTCGCCAACCTTGGCGGTGGAAATCTTGTCAACCTCAACGATGTCGCCGACAGCAACCTTGTGCTGGCGACCACCGCTGCGCACGATGGCGTACACGCGGATCTCACTTTCGCTCGAAGAAACGGCACCCCCGCAGGCCAGTCGTCCAGGAACACCACGGACGACCTCTCCCGGCCAACCGTGTGCCCGGGAGGAAGAGGTTTACGGGGATGTGGCGTGTTCAGTGGACACGCCGACGGTCAAGGTTACGGGGCCACGGCCGAGAGGGTCAAACCGGGCCCCTGGGGTGTGCGGCCGGTCACTCGGAGCGGCCCCACAAGTGCGCGGCCGGTCCGGTCGCTCAGGACCGGACCGGCCGCACACCGCGGGCGTCAGCCCTCGTCGCCGGCGGTGGAGACCGTGGTGGTCTTCTTCGCCGTGGACTTCGCGGCGGCCGTCTTGGCGGTCTTCGTCGCCTTCTTGGCCGTCGTCTTCTTGGCGGCCGTCTTCTTGGCCGCCGTCTTCTTGGCGGTGGTCTTCTTCGCCGCGGTCTTCTTGGCGGCCGTCTTACGGGTCGCCTTCTTGGCCGGAGCCGTGACCTCGGCGACCTCCTCGGCCGTCACCTCGGCGGCAGGGGCCTCGGGAGCCTCGGCAGCCGGGGCTTCCTCCGCCGCCGGAGCCGACGGGACGACCACGACGGCCGCCTCCTCGGGCGCGGTCGGCGCGGTGGCCTTGCGCACCGCACGGCGGCGCGGCCGGGCCGGGGCCGCGGCGGTCTCGGCCGCCACCGGCTTCTCGGCCTCCGCGGGCTCCCCGGCCGGGGCCTCGGCGACCGGAGCGGGCTGCTCCGCCGGGGCCTCGGCCGCAGGCGCGGCCTCCGGGACCGTCACCACGGCCGCCTCGGCACCCTCGGGGGAACCGGCCGGGGCCGACACCTTCCGGGTCGCCCGACGGCGCGTACGGCCCTTGGGCGCGGCCTCCTCGGCGGCGGGAGCCTCGGCCTGCGGCGCCGGGACCACCTGGTCCTCGACGGCCGCCGGCTCGGCCAGCGCCTCCGCGGCCGGCTCCGGCCGCACCGGGCGCGCCGCCGCCTCCTCGGCGGTGACCTCCTGGGCGGTCGGCACCTCGGCCTCCGCAGGCACCTCGGCCTCCGCGGCCTTCTCCGCCTTCTCGGCCTTCTCGGCCTTGGGCGCCCGCTCGGCCTTCTCCGCCTTCGCCTTCGGCGCGCCCGCCGGAGCGGACGCCCGGCGGCTCGCCCGGCGCCGCGTACGGCCACGGGTGGCCGCCGCCTCCGCCTCGGCGACGCTGCTGTACAGCTCCTCGTCCGGCGCGAACTCCGGCGCGGGCAGCGCGACCGGCTCGGCGGCCTCGGCGGCCACCTCCGCGGCGGTCTCCACCTCGGGCTCGACGGCCTCGCCGGTCTCCACGGCCACGGCGGCGGTCTCGTGCACGTGCTCGTGCACGGGCTCCGGTGCCTCGGCGCCCCGGCCGCGCTTCTTGCGCTTGCCGCCGCCACCGTTGGCGGTGGCCTGGTCCAGGTGGACGATGACACCGCGGCCGTTGCAGTGGACGCAGGTCTCGGAGAAGGACTCCAGCAGGCCCTGGCCGACCCGCTTGCGGGTCATCTGCACCAGACCCAGCGAGGTCACCTCGGCCACCTGGTGCTTCGTACGGTCGCGGCCCAGGCACTCCAGCAGGCGGCGCAGCACCAGGTCCCGGTTCGACTCCAGGACCATGTCGATGAAGTCGATCACGATGATGCCGCCGAGGTCGCGCAGCCGCAGCTGGCGCACGATCTCCTCGGCCGCCTCCAGGTTGTTCCTGGTGACCGTCTCCTCCAGGTTGCCGCCCTGGCCGGTGAACTTGCCGGTGTTGACGTCGATGACGACCATCGCCTCGGTCCGGTCGATCACCAGCGAACCGCCGCTGGGCAGCCAGACCTTGCGGTCCAGCGCCTTGGCGAGCTGCTCGTCGATCCGGTAGGTGGCGAAGACGTCGACCTCGCTCGTCCACTTCGACAGCCGGCCGGCCAGGTCCGGGGCGACGTGCGAGACGTAGCCGTGGATGGTCTGCCAGGCGTCGTCGCCGCTGACGATGACCTTGGAGAAGTCCTCGTTGAAGATGTCGCGCACGACCCGGACGGTCATGTCCGGCTCGCCGTACAGCAGCGTCGGCGCGTTGCCGTTCTTGGCCTTCTTCTGGATGTCCTCCCACTGCGCCTGCAGCCGCTCGACGTCCCGGCGCAGCTCGTCCTCGCTCGCGCCCTCGGCGGCGGTGCGCACGATGACGCCCGCGTCCTCGGGGACGATCTTCTTGAGGATGGACTTCAGCCGGGCCCGCTCGGTGTCGGGCAGCTTGCGGCTGATGCCGGTCATGGAGCCCTCGGGGACGTACACGAGGTAGCGGCCCGGCAGGGAGACCTGGCTGGTCAGACGCGCGCCCTTGTGCCCGATCGGGTCCTTGGTGACCTGCACGAGGACGGACTGGCCGGACTTCAGGGCGGACTCGATGCGGCGCGGCCCGTTGGCCATGCCGAGCGCCTCGAAGTTGACCTCACCGGCGTACAGCACCGCGTTGCGGCCCTTGCCGATGTCGATGAAGGCGGCCTCCATCGACGGCAGCACGTTCTGGACCTTGCCCAGGTAGACGTTGCCGACGTACGAGGTCGACTGCTCCTTGTTGACGTAGTGCTCGACGAGCACGCCGTCCTCCAGGACGCCGATCTGCGTACGGTCGCCGTGCTGACGGACGACCATCACGCGCTCGACGGCCTCGCGGCGGGCCAGGAACTCGGCCTCGGTGATGATCGGGACGCGGCGGCGCCCCTGCTCACGGCCTTCCCGGCGGCGCTGCTTCTTGGCCTCCAGACGGGTCGAGCCCTTGATGGACTGCACCTCGTCGGACGGCTCGCTGGGCTTGCGCGGCTCGCGGACCTTGACGACCGTGCGCTCCGGGTCGTCGGCGGACGGCTCGGTGTCGACACCGGTGTCACCGGCCCGGCGACGGCGGCGCCGGCGTCGGCGGCTGCTGGTGCTGGAGCCGCCGGACTCCTCGGAGTGGGCGTCCTCGGCGTCCTCCTCCTCCTGCTCGGCGGTGTCCTCGGCGTCCTGCGCGGCCTGCTCGGCGGCGAGTTCCTCGGCGTCGGCGTCCACGCCCTCGCCGGACTCGCCCTCGGCCGCGTCACCGCGCCGGCGACGGCGACCGCCGCGGCGGCGCCGGCGGCGCGAGCCGGACTCCTCGAAGCCCTCGGCGCCCTCGGTCTCGTCGCCCTCCTCGCCCTCGGCGAGGTCCTCGGCGGACTCGGGGGCCTCCTCGGCCTCCTCCTCTTCCTCGGCGGCGGCCTCGACCGGCCGGGTCTCCTCGGCGGCGCCACGCCGGCGCCGGCGCCGGCGGGCACCGGTCTCGACGCGCTCCTCGGCGTACTCCTCGGTCTCGGTCTCCTCCGTCCCGGCGGCCTCGGCGGCGGCTTCGGCGG
>NZ_MUMF01000010.1 GCF_002155905.1 Streptomyces tricolor
CCGACACCGAGCCGCCGCGCGACCTCGGCGACCAGATCCGGGGCGCTGAGCACGGGGTTGGCCTCGTAGCCGCCCGCGGGGACGGGTGTCCCGGCGGCGCGGGCCGCCATCCGGGCCAGACCGTCGAGCAGCGCCCGCAGCCCCGTGATCTCCTTCCGCAGCCGGGGCAGCCCCAGCCGGTCGCTCAGCTCCAGCGCCCGGGCCACCCGCTGCGGTTCCGCGAGGGCGGCGGTCCGCAGGAAGACGTCCCCGCTGGGGACCGCGACGACGAGCGTCCCGTCGTCCCGTGCCGTGGGGGCCTCCGGGACGGTGTCCAGCAGCGGTTCCGGGCAGGGGATCACGGTGCCCGCGCAGGGCCGGAAGGCCGGGTCCTCGGCGGCGGCCCGGGCCAGCGCCGGAGACGGCAGCAGCTCGACCAGCGTGTCCGGGGCGGCGAACCATGCCCGCAGGCGCTCGTACAGTCGCAGCGCCCCCTCGGCCGCGGGATCGCCGACCGGCCGCTCGGTGAGGGCCCAGGCGATCACGGACAGCGTCTCCGTGTGCGGGGCCCGGTCCCGGCGTATCCACGCGCCCGCCGTGCCGTCCGGTCCTGTCTGGTGCAGGTGGAGCCGGCCGGTGCGGCTGCCGACCAGGACGTGTCCGCCCGGTTCGGCCGGCGGGCGGCCGGAGGACAGGGCGCGGGCCCAGTCGGCGCTCAGGCCCAGGTCCGCCTCCAGCGCGTCCGCCAGCTCCTCGTCGACGTAGGGCCGCGTGCCGAGCAGCTCGGCCCAGACGGCCGCCATGCGTTCCGCGGCCCGGACGAGTCCGTCCGCCGTCCACAGGTCGGCCGGGTCGTCCGGGACCCCGGCGGCGAGCAGGGCGCGCCGTCCGTGGGGGCCGAGCCGGCGCCAGAAGTCGTCGTACTCCGCGGCCGTGGTCCTGTTCGCCTTGTAGGGGCGGGAACGCAGCATTCTGGCGTGGTCGTCGTGCCCGGTGCGGCGCGGGAGCCCGGCCAGGGCCAGGGTGGCGACGGGGCGTCGTACTCCGGTGCGCCAGGAGAAGACGGCCAGGGCCTCCGGGGTCAACGGGACCGGTCCGTTCTCCTCGACCAGCTCCACCAGGCGGGTCAGGCGTGCGGCGTCGTCCCGGGTGACGGTGACGGTCTGCTCCTCCTCGGTGCGGGCCGGGGCGGCCGCCGTGGCCGGCTGGACGAAGCGGCGGAGTCCGCCGCGCGCGGGGCCCGCCGCCGTGTCCGGGACGGCGGCCGGCTCCTCCAGCGGGGCCCGGCCGGTGCGCCAGGTGCCGCCGGGTTCGGCGAAGGGCTGCCGGCTCCAGGTCCGCAGCAGGGCGTTCAGCGCGGTGCGCTCGGCCTCGGATGTGGTCTCGACGGCGGCCCGCCAGGCGACGGCGTCGATCCGGCCGAGCAGCACCTGCCATTCCGCGGGGCGTGCCGGCGGGGCCAGGCTGCGGGTCTCGTCGTCGATCTCGCCGCGCAGGAACCGGCCGTCGGCGGCCAGGGCGGTGAGGGTGCCGGCGTGCCGTTCGGGTGCGTGGTCCTCGTAGGCGCGCAGGTCGGGCAGGAGTCCCGACAGGGCGGGGACGAGGGCGGTGTCGGGGATGTCGGCGGGGAGGGTGACGACCGGGCCCGAGCGCATGATGCCGACGCGCCGGGACAGCTCCGCACGGCGGCGCAGCACGTCGGCCGCGAGCCGGGCCGCGCGCACCACGCCGTCCCGCACGCGGGCGTCGCCGGCCTCGGGCAGCAGCCGGGTGACGTGGGCGCGCAGGGCCTCGTCGTCCCGGGTGTCGCGGGCGGCGTCGAGGAGGGCGCGCACGGTGGCGTCGCAGACGGTGCGCAGCGCCTTGGAGGAGCGTTCGTCGCGCGGGGTGAGGAAGTGCCAGAACGCGGGCGGCGGCACGGGGCCGGCCGCCTCGCCGAGGGTGGGCGGACGGTCGCGGTCGCGTCCGGAGGGCGGGACGAAGCCGTGGACCTGCCAGAGCAGCGAGTTGTCCGCGGCGGCGTGGCAGCGGATCGTCGCCTCGCCGACGGTGACGGCGTCCTCGCCGCCCTCGGGGAGGCCGAGGATGCCCCAGGGGTGACGGCCGAAGCGGCGGCTGCGGTAGCGGGCGGTGCGTCCGTCGACCGACTCGAGCCGGAACTCGGTGGGTGAGGGGCCCTGGTAGGGCGTGCGGTTGAGGACGCGGCAGCCGACGAGCCGCCCGTCCTGGCCGAGCGGGGAGGCCGGGGCGTCCTCGGGGAGCACCGCCAGGTACTGGCCGCCTTCGAACTCCTCCATCCCGGGCGGGAGTTCCCGGTCGCGGTGGAAGTCCGGCAGGGCGCGGTCGGCCGCGGGGGCGCCGGTCGCGGGGTCGTACGGCGTCCAGTTGCCGCGGGTGTGGAAGACCCGGGCGCCGAAGAAGCGCCGGCCGTCGCTCATCTGGAAGTCGTGGCCGCCGATACCCTCGCGCCCGCCCGGCCGCAGCACCCGCTGCCCGTCGAACCGGCCGCCGCGGTCCGGGGTCTCGAACTGGTACCCGAAGCCGCCCTGGATCAGTCCGCCGTAGGGCCGCAGGCCGAACCCGTCCCCCGGGATGAACACCTCGTCCGGCCGGTCGGCCCAGTACGCCTGGTCGGCGGAGGAGTTGCGGTCGTCGGTGCGCCAGCTGACGAGGAACTGCCCGCCGACGTAGTGGACGGCGTGCGAGGTCGCCTCGTCCGGCACCTCGAAGGAGCAGGCCGCGCGCGTGCCCGCGGGGTCGACGGCCACGGCACGGCCGCCGCCGAAGACGGTGAGGACGGGCCAGGTGCAGGTGACGCGGAGGGTGTCGGCCGGGTCGAACGCTTCAAGGGCCGCGTCCAGCGCGGGCCAGCCCAGCTCCTCCGGGAGCCCGGCGCGCAGGGCGCGGGCCAGCGGGCCGGTGAGATCCAGCCCGGCCAGCGCCTCCTCGATGCCGTCCAGGGCGACGGCGGTGGGCCGGTCCAGCAGGTCCGACAGTTCGGTGACCGCCTCGTCGGCCGCGGCGAGCCCGCCGCCGCGCAGCGCGCCGAGCAGGCCCTCGATGCGGGTGTGCACCTCGGCGGCGATGCCGGCGTTCTCCGGCAGCCGGGTGATCGCCGTGCCGGTGCCGCGCAGCCTTTCGTGCACCGTCCCTTCCAGGCGGCGGCCGAACACCGGGTGGGCGGCCAGGGCCTTCAGGTCGCGGCGCGACCGGTCGTCCCAGAAGGTCAGCCGTACGGCGTCGCCGGGGTCCGTCACCTCGATGCCCTCGGCGAGGCAGGCGTCCAGGAGGTCGGCGTCCAGGGCCGGCCAGCGGTACTTGTCCTCGTGGATCACCACGGGTGTGCCCGCGGCGCGCAGCCGGGGGGCGAACCGGGTGACGATCTCGAAGAGTTCGGCGGGCATGGGCTGGCTCGCCACGCCTCCGTACGCCACCTTCTGGTGCCGGTACGTGCGCGTGTACCGGCCCAGCCAGCCGGCCAGGCCGCCCTCCGGATCGAGGTGCCCGGCCGCCGCCGCGTCCACGATGCCGCCGCGCAGCAGCAGCCGTAGCCAGGCCGCGGCGTCCTTGCGGGAGTCCGGGAACAGGTCGAGCAGCGCGGCCTGCACCTCGGGGCCTTGCGGATGGTCGCCCAGCGGCCCGGCGGCGGCCTCCAGCAGGGCGTCCGGTACCGCCTTGCCGCGGGCGGCGCCGAGGACGTGTCCGAGGACCCGGGCGTCCTCGTCGGTGCCGAGGCCGGCGGCCCGCGCGGACGCCCCGATCCGGCGGGCGAGGTCGGCGGGGAGGTCTCCGGGGGAGGCCGCCCAGGCGGTCAGCACGCGCACGTACTCCTCGTGTGCCTCCGCGGGTGCCAGCCGCCCGGCCAGCCAGCGCTGATGCTCGCTCAGTTCTTTCACCGGCAGGGCTCCGCGCGCCGCGAAGAGCAGCGCGTTGGCCCGGCGCCAGTCCGGGTCGACGGGCAGCGCGTGCTCCTGCTCCGCCTTGCGGGCCAGGGCGTAGGCCTTGGCCGCGGCACCGCCGGGACATCCCAGCAGGCGGTGCGCCACCGTGTCCCAGAACCAGGGGAGATGGGCGGGTGGCAGCCCGCTCGCCGGCCGCCGCAGCCGCTCCAGGCAGCGCCCCATCTTGGGATACGCGGACGCCACGGCCGCGGACACCTCGTCGAGCAGGGAGACGGCGGTGCTCTCGGCGTCCGGGTCGTGGGAGGCGGCCCAGAGCGCATAGGTCCTGGACCGGTGGGTTTCCGCGGGCAGCAGGTCGTGAGTGAGCATGCGGCGATCTTGGCACGCGGATCGGACACCCGTGCGGGCCTGTGGACAACCGTCGGGGGCGGCCCGCCCCGTCCTGTGGACAATCGGGGTCGTGTCCGGGGCCGTACTCCGGGAAACCCCCATGCCCCGCCGGGGACGCCCTGTTAGGGTCCTGCGGTGTTCTCGCTGTGCGAACCCGCGTTCTTCACCCGCCTGCGCGAGGCCCGTCGCGTGCTCGTCGCCGGTGCCGGCGGCGGCTTCGACGTCTACGCCGGGCTGCCCCTCGCGCTCGCGCTGCGGTCGGCCGGCAAGGAAGTGCACCTGGCCAATCTGTCCTTCGCCGACCTGTACGGGCTGGGCCCGGACACCTGGATCGCGGAGGACGTCGCCGCCGTCCGCGCGGACACCCCGCTGCGCGGCGACTACTTCCCCGAGCGCTCGCTCGCCCGGTGGCTGCGCTCACAGGGACTGCCCGACACCGTGTACGCCTTTCCGCTCACGGGGGTCGTGCCGCTGCGCGCCGCCTACCGGGCGCTTCTCGCGCACCTCGGCGGGGTGGACGCGATCGTGCTGGTGGACGGCGGCACGGACATCCTGATGCGCGGCGACGAGCACGGGCTCGGCACGCCGGAGGAGGACATGGCGAGCCTGGCCGCCGTCGCCGGGCTCGGGGAGGTCCCGCACCGGCTGGTGGTCTGCCTGGGTTTCGGCGTGGACGCCCATCACGGGGTCAACCACGCGCTGGTCCTGGAGAACCTGGCCGCGCTGGACCGCGCGGGCGGCTACCTGGGCGCGTTCTCGCTCCCGCGCGAGAGCCCGGAGGGCGCGGCCTATCTGGACGCGGTGGCGCACGCCCAGCGCCGTCACCCGAGCCGTCCCAGCATCGTGCACGGTTCCGTCGCGGCGGCGGTGCGCGGGGACTTCGGCGACGTCCGGTTCACCGAGCGCACCCGGGGCAGCGAGCTGTTCGTCAACCCGCTGATGGCGCTGTACTTCTGCGTGGACCTGCCCGCGCTGGCCCGTGCCAACCTCTATCTGGGGCGGCTGGAGGACACCGTGCTGATGCGTCAGATCAGCACGGTCATCGCCGAGTTCCGTGACGAGGTGCCCCGGCAGCGACCGCCCCGGGCGTTCCCGCACTGATCCGGGCGAGGTCCCTGCCCCCGACCACGGCGAGCGCCGCGGTCAGCGGGACGAGGACCGCCGTCTGGCCGAGACCGCCGCCGACGACCAGACCGGCTCCGGGGACGTGCAGCCAGGGGTAGAGGGCCGCGACCCGGGCCGTGAGGACGAGCAGGCCGAGCGCGGCCAGGGCGAGGGCGGCTCCGGGCGACGCACCGTCCGTGCGCCGCGCGCGCCACAGCAGCCAGCCGAGAGCGCCCACGACGAAGCAGGTGGCGGGCGCCCACACGGTGTCCGCGGCACCCGGCAGCAGCACGAGGGACCCGCCGGCCACCACGCACCCGGCCAGGAACACCAGACCGGGCGACCCGGCGGGCAGCCGGGCCGCGGGCGCGTCCCGGTGGTGGGCGGCGCCCAGGGCGAGCGCCGGCAGCCAGGCCAGCAGCACCGCCGACGCCTCGTACCACGGCACGCCCGGCGGCAGTGCGTCCCCGGTCAGCGGGCGGGCCAGGGGCCAGAGGGCCGGCAGGGCCGCGCCGAACGCGCTGTACCGGGCCAGCCGGCGGTGGTCGTGCAGCAGGGCGAAGTAGGCCACCGCCCACAGCAGGGGCAGCGTCCAGGTGAGCACGGCGACGACCGTCTCGGTCGTGTTGCGGCCGGTGAATCCGGTGAGGAACATCTGCCGCCCGCTCGCGCCGCGGGTGAACGCCCAGGTCAGTTCGAGGACCCGGTCGACGACCGCGGAGACCGCGAGGAGCAGCACGGCGGACAGGGCGAAGAGGCGGACGGCCGCGCCGAGGAGGGCGTAGCGGCGGGGTGCGCCGGGCGCGCCGAGCCGGCAGCGTACGGCGAGCGCCGCGATGCTGGCCACCTCGCCCAGCGTGGGCCGGCTCTGGTCCTGGAGGTCCCGGTCCACGCCCCACAGGTACGTCTCGACCATCTCCTCCTCCCGTTCGCGCCGGTAGGACGCGGGGAGCAGGCGCAGCACGGCGCGGTAGCGGGTCTCCAGCAGCGTGGTCATGCGAGGCCTCCCGCGAGTCCGGGTGCGGCGGGGGGCAGGAGGCCGGCCGGTCCCTCGCCGGCGGGCCGGGCCGGGGCTCCGGCGCGGCCCGCGGCGATGCGCCGCTTGGCGGCTCCGGCGCCGGCGGCCATCCGCTCGGCCTCCGCGTCGAGTGCCGCCACGCCCTCGTCGGTGAGCCGGTAGTAGCGCCGCAGCCGGCCCTGCTGCACCTCCTCCCGGTCCAGCACGATCAGTCCGTCCGCGGTGAGCCGGTCCAGCACGCCGTACAGCGTGCCGACCCGCAACTGCACCTCGCCGTCGGACAGCTCCTCCACCTCGCGCAGGATGCCGTAGCCGTGCCGGGGCTGGTCGGCGAGCGCGGTGAGGACGAAGAACGCCGCTCGGGTCATGCTCTTCCCTGTCATGCGAACAGAATATATCGGCTGCCGATATATATCGCGCGGGGCGGCATCACGGGGTGTGTCCGGGGGTGCCCGGCGGGCCGGCGCGGGCCCCCGGGGCCGCGCGCGCCGATGGGGGCACGGAGAGCGAGCGGGGCGATGAACGGGGCCCGCCCCTGAGCGGATGGACGGGCGGACCCCGTTCGCCGGACATTGTGGGCGCCGGTCCCGGCGCCCGGGCACGGGTGAACCGCGGTCACCTGACGCGCACCGCGCACACGCCGGGCGTACGGCACACACCCTGTGCGCCGGTCACACACCCGGGCGACGCGCGGGGCCGGGCCCCCGCCGCCGTGTCGTCCCGCCGAGCGGTGATACTGGGAGGCGCACCCGCCCCCATCAGCAGATTGGCTCATGTCGAACTCCGCCGGCGACCGCGCCACCATCCCGCAGACCGTCTGGGCGGCCCGGGGCCGCCACACCGGCCCCGCCCCTGAGGACGTCGTCCGCCGCACCCTGCGGCGGCGCACGGAGAGCGGGGACATCGACGACTTCACCGAGCCGCCCATGAGCGGGGAACCGGACCGGCGGGTCTTCGAGGCGCGCTGGCGGGCCGGCGGCACGGTGACCGTGCGGGCCCGGCTCACCCTCGTACCGGGTCAGGGCCGGCTGCGGGGCCACGAGTGGCGGCTCGTCGCGGAAGCGGAATGTCCGTGGGACGACGCGTGGCCCTCGCCCGCGACCCTGTTCTGGCCCGAGAGCGGCCCGGGCGAGGACGACGACGGCGCCTGGGACCATCACCCGACGGTGGCCGGCCTGCGCTTCCGGCAGGTCAACCCGCTGCCCGAGGACGACAAGGAGATGCGCCGCCGGCTGCGCGACGCGGCCCGCGAGGCGTGGTGCGTCCACGTCGTCGTCCATGAGGCGATGACGCCGGACGAGCAGGGCAAGCTGCCGCTGGCACGACTGCTGCCGCCCGGTCTGCGTGACCGCGTGGTGGAGCACCGGGCCGCCCCGCAGCAGCTGCGCGGCGTCAACTGGGCGCTGAAGGACCTCGGCGTCGAGGTGCCGCGCGGCGGCGCGGTGCTGCTGCCGCCGGATCCGGCGCCGGAGGGCGGCTACGACGGCCGGGAGCACAGCGTACGCAGCGTCTTTCTGGACGGTTCGGAACCGGTCGACCTCATCGCGGCGCTGCGCCGCTTCGTCGCCCTGCCCCGGCCCCTGCCGCAGGGCGCCGAGGAGGCGCTGACCGACCTGCGCGACAACTGGACGCTGCTGACCCTTCAGGAGCAGCTGGAGCGCGAACGGCGGCTGGTCGCCATGTACGCCGAGGCGCTGGAGGCCATGACGAAGTCCCGGGACCTGTACAAGCAGGCCGCCGAGCAGGCGCTGGAGGCCCTGGCCGCCTACCGGGACGTCCCCGCGCCCAGCCTGCCCCAGCAGCGGCCCGCCGCCCGGACACCGACCGCGCTGCAGCAGCTGACGCGGACGTTCGAACGGCTGAAGCTGACGGCCAAGGGACGGCAGCAGCCGGAGTCCGGCACGGACACCCCGCCGAGCGGCACACCGGCCGGCCCCGCGCGGAAGGCCACCGGCATCGAGGCCGACAGCGCCAAGGGCGCCGGCGACGAGAGCAAGGGCGCCGGCGGTGACGCGGGCGACCGGTCGTCGTAGGCGTCCCGCTCGGAGAAGGAGCCCAGGATGGACACCACCACGACCCTGCTGGTGATCGCCGCCGTCGTGGCGGCGGGACTGCTCGCCGTCGCGGTCGGTCTGCTGGTCCGGCTGGTGCGTGCGCGCCGGACGCTGCGGCGGGCGGGGCTGCCGACGGGACCGCGCTGGGTGTTCTGGGGCGCGGTCGCCTATCTGGTGCTGCCCACCGACGCGCTGCCCGACCCGGTCTACCTGGACGACATCGGCGTCCTGCTGCTCGCCCTGCGCAGCCTGCGCGCCGCGCGGCCCCTGCCGCGGGGGACGACCGAGCCCTGACCGGCCGCGCGGCGGTCCCGCCACCGGATGCCCTGCCATGTCGACCGAGTCTGCGCGTCCGTGCGGGTTTTCTCGACATTGTCGACCGGTTGAGGCGATGCGGATACCCTCGCGTACGTCCCGTCCCTGATCAGCGACGCGCGCAGGAGAATGCTTGGTGGCAGCAGACGATGCCCACGCAACACCGGCCGGAACCCCGCGTGCCGAGCTGCGCACTCCCCCTGCTTCCCCGAGCCGGCAGGACGGACGATGACTGCTCTGGCCCGGCTCCGCCGATGGCAGCGGTTACGGCAGCGCGACCGGGAGATGCGTCAGTTCGCCGAGACGCTCATCGCCCCGGTCCGGGACCGGCTGGCCGGCACCGGCGCGGACGACGGCACGTCCGCCGGAGCGGCCCCGGACGATCCCGAGGCCCTGTTCGACGCCCTGGTCGAGTCCGCCAGACAGTGGCGCGGCGGTCGCAGACTCGTGGTGCACAGGGTGCACATCCCGCGTGAGTTCAGGGCCACGGGGATGTGGCTGGAGCGCGCGGACCAGGACGACGTCATCATCGAGCAGGACGCGGAGGTCTGGCACCAGGCGCAGATCTTCGGTCACGAGCTGTGGCACATGCGGCAGAAGGACGGTTTCACCCCCGAGCAACTGGCCGAGGGGGCCTGGGAAGCGCTGGAGGCGGGGCACGCGCACGGCGCGCAGCCGGCCGCCGCCCGCTCTCGTTTCGACGAGGATCCCGAGAAGGAGGCCGAGTTGTTCGGGATCCGGGTGGGCCAGGAGATGCGTGCGCTGATGGAGCGCGATGTGATCGCCGGCGAAACGGCCCGCCGCATCGCGGACGCTCTCAACTATCGGGGGAACCGGAGATGAGCGGGGCGATCAACTACGTGAGCTGCGGCCTGCTGTGGATCGGCCTGCTGGTGAAGCTGCCCGCCCTGATCCGGCACTGGAGCGAGGCGTCGCTGCGGGCGATCAACGGGGTGCTGGCCCTGGCGTCGCTGTGCTTCCTCTTCGGGGCGCCCGCTTCGGTGCGGCTGATCAACCGGGTCAGCGGCGTGCCCAACCTGGCCGCCCCGCTGACGTACGCTTCGATCACCGCGTACAGCGCGGCCCTGCTCCTCATGATCGCCTGCTGGCGCGGTGGCCCCTCACTCCGCCGTACGACGCTGAGCTGGGCCTACGGGTACACAGCCGTGCTCGCCGGGATCGCCGTCCTGTTCGTCCTCGGGGACGCCGGCGAGGAGCGGCGCAGCGACTTCGACACGTACTACGCGACCACGCCCTGGATCTCCGAAATGGTCGTCCTGTACCTGGTCGCGCATGTGACGGCCGTGACGGTCAGTGCCGTCTGGTCGCTGCGCTGGGGCTTCGAGGCGGAGGTCCGTGAGCGGCCCTGGCTGCGGGCCAGCCTGCTGACGATCGGCGCCGGCACGGTGATCAGTTCCGGGTACAGCATCTCCAAGCTGATCGCCGTGGTCGCCCGGTGGACCGGCCGGGACTGGGCGGTGCTCGGCACGTCCCTCCCGCCGCTGTGTGCCGGGCTGGGCGCGGTGCTCACCGTGGTGGGCGTCCTGCTGCCCATGGTCGGCCACCACCTCTCGGCCTGGCGTGACTTCTTCCGGCTGGCACCGCTCGATGCCGTACTGGATCCGGTTCTCACCGAGCGTGCCCTGCGGGTCGAGCGCCCCCGCTCGCCCTTCCTGTGGGGCACCTGGCGCTGGAGCACCATCCACAACGGTCTCCACGCGATCGAGACGCTCTACGACGCCACGCTCTACGACGCCACGCTGGACACGGAGTTGGCGAGAACCGGTGACTGGGCCCGAGCCTCGTCCGCCGCGTGGGCCGCGACCATCGCCGCGGCCGTGCGGCGCAGCACCGAGCCGCCGTCGGAGCCCGCCGGTGCGCCGGCCCGGCTGTCCCCTCCGCGTGACGCCGCGTCCCTGGTGCTGATCGCCGATGCCGTGAAGAGGACCGGGCGTGAGACATGGGCCGTCGAGCCGCGGCCCGCCGAGGCCCGGTCGGTGTGACCGCGGATCCGAGTGCCCGAGTCCCCCCGCAGCCGGCGGATCTGAACGGAGCCCCCGAACGATGAGCCTTGTCGTCTACATGGCGTCTCTGCTGCTGGCTGTGGCCGCCGTCATGCTGCGTCGGCCGCGCCGCACCCCCCGCTCTCCGCTGTCCCTCGCCACCCGGGCCACCGCGTGCATCGCCGCCGTGTGCTTCTTCTGGTCCGCTCCCGTCACGCTCGCCGCCGTCAACCACGCCACGGGCATTCCCAATGTGGGCGCCCCGCTGACGTACGGCTCGATCTCCGCCCTGAGCTGCTCCCTGATCATCCTGCTGATCCACTGGAGGGGCGGGCCGCAGGAGCGGATACGGCGGATGACGCGGATGGCGGTCGCCGTCTACGGCACGCTCATCGTCGCCATCGTCGTGCTGTTCAGCCTCGCCGACGCGCGCACGGAGCGGCTCACCGACCTGGACACGTACTACGCGAACACCCCGTACATGCGGGAGATGATCGCCCTGTACCTCATGGGGCACCTGGCGAGCACCATCGTCCTGAGCGCCGTCTGCCTGAAGTGGGCGCGCGACGAGGTCACCGGGCTGCTCCGCCTCGGCCTCCGGCTGATCCTGGCCGGCCTGCTGCTCGACGCCCTCGGATTCACCCTCGCCAAGGTCACCGCGGTCGTCGCGCGCTGGCTGGGGTACGACCTCGACTTCCTGTCCACCACCGTCGCCCCGCCGGCCGCCGCGCTCGGCGCGCTGATCTACTCCGCCGGATTCGTCCTGCCGCGTCTCGGGTCCGCCGCCGCCGTGGAGCGGCAGAGCCTGGCCACCTACCGCGCGCTGCGGCCGCTGTGGTCGGCGGTGAAGGACCTGGCGGCCACACCGGTCGCGGAACCTGCCTGGTGGCAGCCCTGGTGGCACCTGCCCAGCAACCGCCTCTACCTGCTGGAGGCGAACATCCGCGACGCACTCCTGCAGTTGACGGCGCATTTCGACCAACGGGTGGGCCACGCGGCGTACGCCGCCGCCGTGGAGCGCGGCGAGGAGCGCGAGAGGGCGCGCATCGCCGCGGAGAAGGCGATGATCATCGATGGTCTGCGCCGTGCGTCGGGCCAGGGCGACGGCCCTGCCGATCCACCGGAGAAGTTCCGCGTCACCATCGATCTGGTCGAGCTGGCGCACGCCGTGCACCGCCTCGATGAGGCGGCACCGGACCAGGTGAGAGCCCGGTGACGCCGGCTCAGGAGCACTACAAGGAGAAGCAGTTGTCGCACAGAGCTGTCGTGGTCGGAGCCGGTATCGCTGGGCTGGTGGCCGCCGCGGCCTTGGCCCGCGCCGAGCCCACGCTGCGGATCGTCCTGCTCGACCGGGACGAGCTTCCGGAGGGCCCGGAGAACCGACGGGGTGTGCCCCAGGGGCAGCACGCCCACCTCCTGATGGCCGGCGGGCTGTCCGCCCTGGAGTCCCTCTTCCCGGTGAGGGTGCAGGACCGTCTCCTGGAGGCGGGGGCCCACCGGATCGCCCTCGGCAACGGCATGCTGGCCCGCACCCCGGACAGCGGCTGGATGCGTCGCTGGAGGTGGAACGGCCCGCACATGATCACGTGCACGCGCGCCCTGCTGGACTGGGTCGTCCGGCAGGCGCTGCTCGACTCCGCTCCGAACGTCTCCCTCCACCGGGCCACCGTGGACGGGCTCCTCGGCGATGCGGAACGCGTCCACGGCGTCCGGATCAGCGGAGCGGACCCCGCCCTGGGGAGCGAGGTGAAGGCGGACCTCGTCATCGACGCGAGCGGTCGGGGCTCGGGCAGCCTGAAGTGGCTCAGTGGCATCGGCATCAGCGGCGTCGAGGAGACGAGGCTCGACTCCGGCCTCACCAACGCCACCCGGATCTACCGCACGCCGGCGGGTGCCGAGTCGTTCCCGCTGACGGTGGTGCAGGCGAACCCTTACGACGGCCGGCCCGGCCGCAGCGCCATGGTGCTCCCGATCGAGGGAAACCGGTGGATGGTCAGCGCGGGCGGCACGCGGGGCGGCGAACCCCCTCACGACCCCGAGGGTTTCCTGCGGTACACGCTCAGCCTGCCGCACCCGATCGTCGGCCAGCTGATCTCCGGCGCGGAGGCCCTCACCGACGTGGTGGTCAGCCGTGGCCGCAGCACCTGTAACGCGCGCCGGTACTTCGAGCGAGCGACGCGGTGGCCCGAGCGGTTCATCGTGCTCGGCGACGCGCTGGCCACCTTCAACCCCGCCTACGGGCAAGGCATGTCCGTGGCGGCACTCGGCGCCCGGGTGCTGGCCCGGGAACTGCGGCAGCACGGCCTCACCAGCCCCGGCCTCTCCCGCCGCGTCCTGCACGGTGCGGCCCGCCACGTGGACACCGCGTGGGCCACCGCCGTCGGGATGGACGTGCTGTATCCGGGTGTGCTCGGCGGAGAGCCCGGACTCACCGACCGGGTCGCCGCCCGCTACGCACGCCGGCTGACGCGAGCGGCGACGGGCTCCTTGGACGCGGCGGCGGCACTGTGGGACGTCACCAGCCTCAGGGCGTCCCCGGCGCGCGTCCTCCGGCCGAAGGCACTGCTGGCCGCCGCGACCGGGCCGCTCCTCCCCCCGATCTCCGAACCTCCTCTGAGCCCCTCTGAACGGGAGGTGCTCGACCGGCTGAAGAAGAACGTGGAGAGCCCGGTGACCTCCCGACCCGCCGGATAGCCCTCGCGCCTCCCGATCGTCGGCCGTCTCGGTGGGTGGGCGGTGCCGTGGGGAAAACCGGCGTCCGGGTGTCGGTGCGCGGCGGGAGACAGCCGCAGGGGGAAAGACCCCTGTGCTCTCCGCGCTGCTGCGGCTGATCGACGAGCGCTCCACCGCCTTCCGGGCCGCCGTCGCCTCCGCGCCCGGTCTCGACACGCGGGGCCGGCCTGCCCCGAGTGAACGCCGTTCGGTCTGGTGCGGCACTCGGGCGAGGGGCGTCGCTCCTGGGCCGCCACCGTCGCGGCCGGGCCTGCCGCCGCTCATCCGGTCATGTTTCCGCGCCGGAGGACGCCCCGGCCGCGCCGCGGGAGCGCGAGGCGCTGTGGGACGCCGGCCCGGATCACGGTTGCCGGGCGTGGTGAGGTGACTCGCGGTCGTCACGGACCTGCGGTGCCGTCGCCCGGCACCAGCTCCAGGAGATCGCGGTGCACGCCCGCGACGCCCAGGTCACCCGAGGCTGTTGCCGTCCACCGGCCCGCACGAGCGTGCGGGTTTCCCGGGGTCCGCCCAGGTGCGTTCCGCGCGTCTCGTGGCGCATTCTTGCTGTGTCATCCACCCGGAGGCGCACGGGACGAGGTAGGGCCGATGGCCGGGAGCGACGAGCAGGCGGTCCGTACGCGGGCCCGGCTGACCGCGCTGCTGGCCGATGCCTCGACCGGCGCCGTCGCCGCGGCCGGCGGCCGGGCGGCGGGTGTGTACCTGCGCTCCGGCGTCCCGGGCCTGCTGCGTCTGGCGGTGCTGGTGGGACTGCCGGGTCCGCTGTTCCGGTCCTGGTGGCGGCTGCACGTCGACCGTCCGTTCCCGGTCGCCGACGCCTACCGGCTCGGCGTCCAGGTGGTCCTCCCGAACGCCACCGAGACCATGCGCCGGTATCCGCAGTTCGCGGCCGGTCTGCCCTTCCCGTTCGGGTCCGTGCACGTGCCGGTGCCGGGCGGGGCCGAACCGCTCGGCGTGCTCACCGTGCTGCACCCGGCCGTGTCGGACACCGTGGACGAGTTTCTCGACCGGGACGTCCTGGCCCGGCTGGCCGAGGGCCTGGGCGCCGAGCTGCTCGGCCTGGCCGACGGGGACGAGAGCGCGGTGTTCTGGGACGGCGAGCCGTTGTGCCTGCGCCCGCCCGCGAGCCGGCCCGCGCACGCCGCCGTGGGACGGTTCAGCTGGGACCCGGCGACATCATCGGTGCGCGCGGACGACCGGCTGCACGCCCTCCTCGGGCTGCGCCCGGACGAGTTCCCGGGGACGGCGACGGCGTTCGCGCACGCCGTCGCCCCGTACGACGCCCACCGGATCCTGGCCGCGCTGCGTGACGCCGCCGCCGGCAAGCCGCCGAGCGCGCCGCTGAGCCTGCGCGCCCGGGACGGCACACCCCGGTTGCTGGACCTCTGGCCGGCCGGTGCCGACGGGGCCCGGTCCGCGGTCGGCGGCGTGGTGTTCGACCTCGGTGCGTCCGTCGCCGCGGACGGCGCGGCCGACCTGCTGCCGCAGGGCGTGTTCTGCCTGGACCGGCTGGGGCTGATCGTGTACGTCAACCCGGCGGCGGCCCGGCTCGCGGGCCGGACGCGCGAGTCGCTGCTCGGGCGGCCCCTGTGGGACGCGCTGCCGTGGCTGACCGGACCGCCGTACGACGACCATCTGCGCGGCGCCCTGCTCTCCCCGGAGCCGGTGCACTTCCACGCCGAGCGGCCGGCCGGCGACCCGGACGAACCCGGCGAGGGCGACTGGCTGGCCGTCTCGGTGCACCCCGGCACGGACCTGCTGACCTGCACCCTCGTCCCGGCCAGCCGCGTGGACGCGGCACCGGAACCGGTCCCCGACGTGCCCGCCGCACCCACCACGGTGACGCACGATCACGCGATGGCGCCGCTGTACCGGCCGATCGCCCTCGCCATCGCGCTGACGGACGCGGTGACCGCCCGGCAGGTCTCGGAGGTGGTGATGCAGGAGCTGCTGCCCGCGTTCGGCGGGCGGCGGCTGGCCATCTACCTGCTCCAGGACCGGCATCTGTACCTCGCCTGGGAGACGGGCTTCCCGCAGGGCTTCCTCGCGTCCTTCGAAGGCGTCGGCCTCGATGCCCACCTGCCCGGGGTGGAGACCCTGACCACCGGCCGGCCGCTGTTCTTCGAGTCCATGGGGCAGATCGCGGCGGCCTACCCGGGCATCGCGCTCGACGCGCACGAGGGGGCGCGGGCCTTCCTGCCGCTGATCGCCTCCGGCCGGCCGGTCGGCTCCTGCATCCTCGGCTTCGACTGCCCGCGCAGCTTCAGCACGGAGGAACGTACGGTCCTCACCGCGCTCGCCGGGCTGATCGCGCACGCGATGGAACGGGCACGCCGCTACGACGACGAGGCGGCCCTCGCCCGCGGTCTGCAGCAGGCGCTGCTGCCCCGCCGGCTGTCGGCGCATCCGCGGGTGGAGACCGCGGGACGCTATCTGCCGGGCACCCAGGGCATGGACGTGGGCGGCGACTGGTACGACGTCGTCGAGGCCGGGGACGGGCTCGCCCTGGTCATCGGCGATGTGCAGGGGCACGGGGTGCAGGCGGCGGCCACCATGGGCCAGCTGCGCAGCGCGGTCCGCGCGTTCGCGCTGGGCGACCGGGCGCCGGACGAGGTGCTGAGCGGCACCAACCATCTGCTGATCGACCTGGACCCGGGCCAGTTCGCCAGCTGCTGCTATCTGCGTCTGGACCCCGCCACCGGCCGGGCCCGGATCGCCCGGGCGGGCCATCCGCTGCCGCTGCTGCGCCGCCCCGACGGCCGTACTCGGCTGCTGGACGTCCCGGGCGGGGTCGTCCTCGGCGTGGACCCGCACGCCCGGTACCCGGTGACCGAGCTGTGGCTGGAGCCGGACGCGATCCTCGCCCTGTACACCGACGGTCTGGTGGAGCGGCCCGGAGCCGACATCGACGAAGGCATCGCGGCGCTGCGGCGGGCGCTCGCGGAGGCCGGAGACGCCGTCGGCCGGCGCGGCGGGCGGTCCCTGGCCGGGGTCGCCGACCGGCTCACCGCGACCGCCCGGCACGCCACGGACCGCCCCGACGACGTAGCCCTCCTCCTCGCCGCCCGCCGCGCGCCGCCCTCCCCCGACGGCTGACCGGACGACGGCCAGGCGGCTTCGGCGCACCCCGGCTCCCGTGCCCTGCCCGATGCCCTGCCCTCCGGTCGGGCGCGTCGCCCCGGGTGACGGTCTCGCCTGATCGCGTCGGGCAGTGTAGACATGGGCACATGGTGCGACTGCCCGGCCGGCCCGTGACTCGGCCGCCCCGTCCTTTCGGGCACCCGCGCGCACCGCACAGCCCGTCGCGGGACGCACGCGGCGCGGACGGCAGCCGGCCGGGGGTGCTCCGGTCGGCGGTGACCGGGCGCAGCGTGGCCGGTCAGGTGTTCCTCCTGCAAGTGGTGATCGTGCTGCTGCTGGTCGTCGCGGCCGTGGTGGCCCAGGTGCTCCAGGTGCGGCACGACAGCGACGTCGAGGCCACCAACCGTTCCCTCGCCGTGGCCGAGACCTTCGCCAACGCGCCGGGCACGGTCGCCGCGCTGCGCTCCCCCGACCCCACGGCCGTACTCCAGCCGCGCGCGGAGGCCGCCCGCGAGGCGACCGGCGTGGACTTCGTCGTCGTGATGAACACCGACGGCATCCGCTACACGCACCCCAAGCCCGACCGCATCGGCAAGAAGTTCGTCGGCACCCTCGCCCCGGCGCTGGCCGGCGGCACGGTCACCGAGCACATCACCGGCACGATCGGCCCGCTGGTGCAGGTCGTGGTGCCGGTGAAGGACCCCGGTGGCAAGGTGGTGGGCCTGGTGTCGGCCGGGATCACCACCGCGCGCGTGGGCGGGGCCGCCGACCGGCAACTGCCGCTGCTGCTCGCCGCGGCGGCCGCCGCGCTCGCGCTGGCCACCGCCGGCACGGCCCTGGTCAGCCGGCGGCTGCTGCGCCAGACGCACGGCCTCGGACCGTACGAGATGACCCGCATGTACGAGCACCACGACGCGGTGCTGCACGCGGTCCGGGAGGGCGTGCTGATCGTCGGCGGCGACGGCCGGCTGCTGCTCGCCAACGACGAGGCGCACCGGCTGCTGGACCTGCCCGCGGACGCCGAGCGGCGGCACGTGCTGGAGCTGGGCCTGGACGACGAGACGGCGGGGCTGCTCGCCTCGGGGCGGGTCGCCACGGACGAGGTGCACCTGGTCAAGGACCGCCTGCTGGCGATCAACCAGCGGCCCACCGACCTGCGCGGCGGCCCGCCCGGCAGCGTCACCACCCTGCGCGACTCCACCGAGCTGCGGGCGCTGTCGGGCCGCGCGGAGGTGGCCCGGGAGCGGCTGAACATGCTGTACGACGCCGGGGTGGGCATCGGCACCAGTCTGGACGTGACCCGGACCGCGCAGGAGCTGGCCGAGCTGGCGGTGCCGCGGTTCGCGGACTTCGCGACGGTGGACCTGTTCGACGCGGTGCTGAGCGGGGAGGAGCCGCGGCCCGGGACGGCGCTGCGCCGCGCGGCCTGCGCGGGCGTCCGCAAGGACGCCCCGCTGTACCCGATCGGCGAGCGGATCCGGTTCGTGGCCACCTCGCCGCAGGCCCGCGCCCTGACCACCGGGCAGTCGGTGGTGGTGGAGCGGCTGCGCGACGAACCCGGCTGGCGGGCGCAGGACCTGGAGCGCACCGACCAGGTGCTGGCCTACGGCATCCACTCGCTGATCACCGTGCCACTGCGGGCGGGCAGTCTGGTGCTCGGTGTGGCGAACTTCTGGCGCGCGGAGAAGCCGCAGCCGTTCGACACCGAGGAGCTGGCCCTCGCGGAGGAGCTGGTGGCGCGGGCGGCCGTGTCGATCGACAACGCCCGCCGGTACACCCGCGAGCACAGCATGGCGGTCACCCTGCAACGCAGCCTGCTGCCGCGCAGCCTGCCCGAGCAGGGCGCCCTGGAGATCGCCTACCGCTATCTGCCGGCGCAGGCGGGGGTCGGCGGTGACTGGTTCGACGTGCTGCCGCTGTCCGGTGCCCGGGTGGCGCTCGTC
The DNA here is from genome assembly GCF_002155905.1 of Streptomyces tricolor. GTDB lineage: Bacteria > Actinomycetota > Actinomycetes > Streptomycetales > Streptomycetaceae > Streptomyces > Streptomyces tricolor. Next base: position 18,520 of record NZ_MUMF01000010.1, read on the forward strand.
GTCGGGGACGTCGTGGGGCACGGGCTGCACGCGGCGGCGACCATGGGCCGGCTGCGCACGGCCGTGCACAACTTCTCCTCCCTGGACCTGCCCCCGGACGAACTCCTCGGGCTGCTGGACGAGCTGGTGGGCCGGATCGACCAGGACGAGACCCCGGCGACGGGCGCGGCCGTGGTGACGGGCGCGACCTGTCTGTACGCGATCTACGACCCGGTGACCCGGCGGTGCACGATGGCGCGGGCCGGGCATCCGCCGCCCGCGCTGGTGCGCCCGGACGGCGAGGTGGAGTTCCTGGACCTGCCCGCGGGGCCGCCGCTGGGCCTGGGCGGGCTGCCGTTCGAGACGGCGGAGCTGGAGCTGCCCGAGGGCAGCCGGCTGGTGCTGTACACCGACGGTCTGGTGGAGGACCGGGTCCGGGACATCGACGAGGGGCTCGGCCTGCTGTGCGACGCCCTGCGCCGGACGCCGGGCGCCTCCCCCGAGGACACCTGCCGTACCGTGCTGGACCGGCTGCCGGCCCGGCCGAGCGACGACGTGGCGCTGATCGTCGCCCGCACCCGGGTGCTGGGCGACGACCGGGTCGCGCAGTGGCAGGTGCCCACCGACCCGGCGGCCGTGTCGGAGGTGCGGGCCTCGGTGACCCGGCGGCTGGCCGACTGGGGTCTGGAGGAGCTGGCGTTCACGACGGAGCTGATCCTGAGCGAGCTGGTCACCAACGCCATCCGCTACGGTCGCGGCCCGATCGAGGTCCGGCTGCTGCGGGACCGCACGCTGATCTGCGAGGTGTCCGACAGCAGCACGACCTCGCCGCATCTGCGGTACGCGGCGAGCACCGACGAGGGCGGCCGGGGCCTGTTCCTGGTCGCCCAGCTCGCCGAGCGCTGGGGCACCCGGTACACCCCGCACGGCAAGGTGATCTGGGCGGAGCAGCCGCTGCCCTGAGCGTGCGGGGTGCGGGGAAATCCCTTGAGGGCGCTCCGGCCGGCGGGTGATGATCTCCGGCATGTTCTCGCGCAGGAATCGCCGCACCCCCCGGCCCACGTCCCCCGCACTGCTCGCCGCCTGGGAAACCCTGGACGCCGGGGACGTGCCCGGCGCCCTGCGGCAGGTCCGGGCCGCCGGGGAGGAGCAGCCGCTCGCCGAGGTGGCCCTGGTGGTGGGGCGCGCGGCGGGCGCCGCCGGGTTCGCCGACCTCGCCGACGCCGCGGCTGCCCTGACCGCCGCGCCCGAGGAGGCGCGGGCGCTGTACGACTTCGGGTACGCCTGTGTGGAACGCGGCGTGCCGGATCTGGCGATTCCCGCGCTGCGGGAGGCGCTGCGCCGCAGCGGCGGGGCGCTGCCCGTACTGCGGGAGCTGGTGTCGGCGTACGAGGACGAGGGCCGGCACCGGGAGGCGGTGACCGAACTCGTCCGGCACGAGGGGCGCCTCGCGGACTGGCCGGACCGTTATCTGCTGGTGTACAACGCCGTGCTGGCGGGCGATCTGGAGCTGGCCCGGCGGCAGCACGCGCTGCTGTCCGCTCCGGAGGACGCGCAGTGGCAGCCCGCCCGGGACCGGCAGGACCGGATGCTGGCGCGGGCCGCCGACGCCGAGCGGGCGGGCCGCCTCGACGCGGCCGATCTGCGGGGCTGGCAGTACGTGATGGGCGGCACGGTCCTCGGCACGCTGTCCCCGTACGGCTTCGACGAGGGCATGAACGGCCGCTACGCCTGGGTGCAGGACACCCCGGAGCAGTGTCTGCGGGGTCTGCTGCGGCTGCGGAGCCTGCTGGCGGCCACCGGGGTCCGGCCGCGGTCGGTGTCGCTGCTGCCCGACCGGGACTCGCGGATCCTGGGCCTGGCCGCGGCGGAGGTGCTGTGCCTGCCGGCCGAGCCGTTCGCGCCGGGCCGGACGGACACGGTCGTCGTGGCGTACGACCTCGACGGGCTCGCGGCGCACGACGACGGGCCGGAACTGATCGGGGAGCTGTTCGAGCGCGTCCCCGGGCAGGTGCTGCACGCGCACGCGTGCTGCTGGACGGATCCGCCCGCGATCACCCCGGACAGCGCCGCCCTGCTGCACCAGTCGGTGGTGGCGCCGTGGGGCGAGCAGCTGCGCCAGGGCGCCGACGGCGGCATCGAGCGGGGCCCGGCGGACGACCGCCCGGAGGCGGAGATCGCCGCCGGCATCACCGGCGCGGATCCGTCCGCCGGCCCCGGGGACGGCGACGGCCCGGCGGACGGCGACGCCGCGTTCGCCGCGTTCGCCACGGCCGTCGCCGGCACGTGGCTGCGCGGTGACCGGGCGCGTGTGCGGTCCGCCGGGCCCGTCCCCGGTTCCCGGTTCGCCTGAGCGCGGCGGCGGTCAGCCGCCGTTGAGCCGGGAGCGCAGCAACTGCTTGCCCAGCTCGGCGCCCTTGCGGCTGTCGGACTGGGCCTTGCGGAACAGCTCCACGACCTCGTTGTCCTTGTCGCGCTCGGCGTCCTGGATGTACTGCTCCAGGCGCAGGGCGTTGCTCAGGCACGCCTCGACGTACCAGATCAGGTTGTAGTCCTTGTCGCGGGTGCCGGTGACGTCGCCGGTCTCGCTGGTGCTGGTCATCCGGGGTCTCCTCCTTCTGTGGACCCTGTGTCGGTTCCGCTTTCGGCCCCCCGGGTACCCGCGCGACCTGCGGACACACCGCCCGATCCGGACCGGCCCCGCTCATCTCGGTCACGGCACCGGGACGGACACCGTGGGCGGGGCCGCCGACCCCCGCCCGGGGTCGTGGGCACGGCGGTGAGGGATCACGGCCGGGCCGGGCGTGCGGCGGGGTTCAGCCGAGGGCGCGGTCCAGGTTGAACGCGGCGCTGATGAGGGACAGATGGGTGAACGCCTGCGGGAAGTTGCCCTGCTGCTCGCCGGTGCGGCCGATCTCCTCGGCGTACAGGCCCAGATGGTTGGCGTAGGTGAGCATCTTCTCGAAGGCCAGCCGGGCCTCGTCGAGCCGGCCGGCCCGCACGAGCGCCTCGACGTACCAGAACGAGCAGATGGAGAAGGTGCCTTCGTCGCCGCGGAGTCCGTCGGGGCTGGCCTGCGGGTCGTAGCGGTAGACGAGGGAGTCGGAGACGAGGTCCTCGGTGAGGGCGTCCAGGGTGGACAGCCACTTGGGGTCGGTGGGGGCGATGAACTTGGCGAGCGGCATCATGAGCAGGGAGGCGTCCAGGACGTCGCCGCCCTCGTACTGCACGAAGGCGTGCCGGCGCTCCGACCAGCCGCGGTCCATGATCCGCCGGTAGATGGTGTCCCGGGCCTGGCGCCAGCGCCGGTGGTCGGCGGGCAGTCCCCGGCGGGTGGCGAGGCGGATGGCCCGCTCGATCGCGACCCAGCACATCAGCCGCGAGTACAGGAAGTCCTTGCGGCCCCCGCGGGTCTCCCACACGCCCTCGTCGGGCTGGTCCCAGTGGTCGCAGACCCAGTCGACCAGGTGGCACACGTCGTCCCACTGGCCGCTGGAGATGGGCTGGGCCCACTTGTCGTAGAGGTAGATGGAGTCGATCAGGGCGCCGTAGATGTCCAGCTGGAGCTGGCCGACGGCGGCGTTGCCGACCCGGACCGGGGCCGAGCCCTGGTGGCCGGACAGGTGGGGCAGCTCGCGCTCGGGCAGCTCGGTGCGGCCGTCGATGCCGTACATGATCTGCAGCGGACCGGAGCCGTCGCCGCAGCCGGGGCTGACGTGCGTGGTCACGAACCGCATGAACGCCTCGGCCTCGCCGCTGAAGCCGAGCCGCAGCAGCGCGTAGACGGCGAAGGCGGCGTCGCGCACCCACACGTACCGGTAGTCCCAGTTGCGCTCGCCGCCGAGCTGTTCGGGCAGGCTGGTGGTGGGGGCGGCGACGATGGCGCCGGTGGGGGCGTAGGTGAGGAGCTTCAGGGTGAGCGCGGAGCGGTGCACCATCTCGCGCCAGCGGCCCCGATAGCGGGACTGGTGCAGCCAGCGCCGCCAGTAGCCGACCGTGGCGTTGAACTCGTGCTCCGCCTCGGCGTGGGCGCAGCCGCGCGGGGCCACCTCGCCGTCGACCTGGTCGAGGGCGAACACCGCGGACTCGCCCTCGCCGAGCTTGAAGTCGGCGCGCGCGTCCGCGGCGTCGCACTCCAGGGGCACGGTCGAGGTGAGCGCCAGCGACTGGGCGGGCGACTCGAACAGGACCATGCCGTCCTCGTCGCGCAGGGTGTGCGGGGCGGCGCCGTAGTCGAAGCGGGGGGCGACCAGGACGCGGAAGGGGACGGTGCCGCGGACGCACACCACGCGCCGGATCAGCCGGTGCCGGCCGGCCTCGCCGGGCGCGTCCGTGGCGACCGGCATGAAGTCCTGCACCTCGCCGACGCCGTCCTCGGTGAAGAACCGGGTGATCAGCACGTTGGTGTCGGGGAAGTAGAACTGCTTGGTGCGGGCCGGTACGGCGGCGGCCAGCTCGAAGCAGCCGCCGCGCTCGGCGTCCAGGATCGCCGCGAAGACGCTGGGGGCGTCGAAGGACGGGCAGCAGTACCAGTCGATCGTGCCGTTGCTGCCGACCAGGGCCACCGTGCGCAGGTCGCCGATGAGCCCGTGCTCGGCGATGGGCAGGTAGCGGGGGCCGCGGGTGGTGTCCTCGGGATACGGCGTCTCGGCCATGGGCGGCCTCCCGGTGTGCGGTGCGGTCCGGTGAGCGGCTGATGCGAGGGTTCCCGGGATTCCGGAGTTTTCCGGTCTCCGGAGATTTCCGGTCTCCGGAGTTCTCCGGCTCGCGGGTGTTTTCCAGCTTAGGAGCGAGTGGTTCCGGATGGCGTGGGCAGGCGCTCCTCACCCGCTCCCGAGGTGCTTCCGGATGCACGGTGCGCCGGGGAGGGGAATGGTGAAAGTGTGCCCCGTTCGGAGGCACCGGCACGGATGCGGTCATCCGGACCGAGGAGGAGGCATCATGTCGACATCCACACCCGAAGAGTCCCGTTCGTCGGACGACGTCTGCACCCCGGACGCCCTGCTCCACTCCGCGCCCCCCAGGGACGTCACTCCCGAGGACATGGTGATGGCGGCAGGCAGGGACGTCACACCGAAGAACCTCGACTGGGCGCGTCGCAAGCTGGAGTCGGAGGGCCCTGCGGCCATCGAGAAGCTGCTGCCCTAGGGGTCCGGGGAGACACAGGGACACGAACGGGGGCACCGGCCGGGCGTGCGCACGCCCGGCCGGTGCCGTATGCGCGCCCTGTGCTTCAGCAGCGGGTCCGGTGCCGGTGGGATCGCCGGATCGGGTGATCATCATGGGTTCGGCTCCGAGTGCGGCTGAGCCGCCACAGACTGCTGTCGGCGGTGGACGGAGCGCTCTCCACCGTCGTGTTCCGTTGTCCGTAGCTCGGAGGAAAGCCGTATGCGTGCCCTGCGCCGCGCCCTCGTCACCGCTGTCGTGACGTCCCTCAGCATCCTGTCGCTCGCCGCGGTGGATGCGACCGCCGCCCAGCCGTCCCGCCCGGCCGCCGCCTCGGCCCGGGCCGCCGCCCCGGTCCCGGTGGACACCCCGGTCCACCTCGTCGAGAGCGCCACCGACCGCGGCGTCGGATACGAGGTGTACGCCGGCTGGGACTACGTGCTGCTGGCCAACGACAGCGGCAACCCGGGCACCCGGGTCGTCTTCCACCCCCAGGGGGACGGCTACACGATCGAGAGCACCAGCGGCAACTGGGGCGGTTACACGTACTGGCACGTGGTCGGCAACGGCATCAGGCTCGACACGCGCGAGAACGCCACCGTGTTCCAGGTCGTCGCCGGCGGGCGCGGTCTGCTGCTCAAGGACGCCTACGGGAACTACGCCACCTACCCCATCGGCGGAAAGGGCTGGCTCCAGATGTACGCCTCGGTGCTGCCCAACTTCCGCGACTTCGGGTATTTCCGCGTCCAGCAGTAGGCGGCGCCGGCCCGGCGGCGGGCGCGCGCCCTCGGCTCACTCCGGGAGTTCCGTCTCGTCCGGGACCACGTGCATCGCCGCCTCCTCCGCGCCGGCCGCCTGGTGGCCCCGGACGAGGGCACCCACACCGACACCACCAAGGAGGAGGTCGCCCAGGACGTGGGCATCGACGGGGGAGCGGCCGGCGCGGAGGAGGC
>NZ_MUMF01000099.1 GCF_002155905.1 Streptomyces tricolor
GCCGTCGCCGCCCTGCTGGCCCTCGCACTCACGGGTACCGCCTGCGACGGCGGTGTGCGGGGCACCCCGGGCGGATCGGGGGTGCGGGACCCGTACTTCCCGAAGGCGGGCAACGGCGGCTACGACGTCGACCACTACGCCCTCACCCTGGACTACACCCCGGCCACCCGCCGGCTCACCGGCACGGCGGTCATCACCGCCCGGGCCACCCGGGACCTGTCCGCCTTCAACCTGGACCTCGCGGGGCTGCACGTCGACTCGGTCCGCGTCGAGGGCGCGGACGCCCGCTGGAACCGCACGGGCCAGGAACTCACCGTGCGCCCGCACGACGACCTCGGCAAGGGCGAGACGTTCCGCACGACCGTCCGCTACTCGGGCACCCCCCGCACGCTCACCGACGCCGACGGCGCCGAGGAGGGCTGGCTGCCCACCGACGACGGCGCCCTCGCCCTCGGCGAACCCGTCGGCTCCATGGCCTGGTTCCCCGGCAACCACCACCCCTCGGACAAGGCGGCCTACGACATCACGGTCACCGTCCCGAAGGGTCTCCAGGCCGTCTCCAACGGGCAGTTGGCGGAGCAGACCACGAAGGGCGGCCGTACCGCCTACCACTGGCACGTCGCCGAGCCCATGGCGAGCTACGTCGCCACCGTCGCCGTCGGCCGTTACGACATCGCCCGCACCACCGGCCCGCACGCCCTGCCCGTCGTCACCGCCGTCGACCCCGCCGAGGCCGGGTCGAGCGCGAAGGTGCTCGCGAAGATCCCCGAGATCCTCGACTGGGCGGAGACCAACTTCGGGCCGTACCCCTTCTCCTCGTTCGGCGCGATCGTCGACCGCCCGGGTGACGCCGGCTACGCCCTGGAGACCCAGAACCGCCCCGTCTTTCCCGCCGACCAGCTCACCACCTCGATCCTGGTGCACGAACTCGCCCACCAGTGGTACGGCGACTCGGTCACCCCGGAGACCTGGCGGGACATGTGGCTGAACGAGGGCTTCGCGCAGTACGCGGAGTGGCTGTACCAGGAGGACCACGACGGGCCCACCGCCCAGGAGACCTTCACCCGCCTGTACGAGAGCGACGGCGAGGACCTCTGGGCGTTCCCGCCCGCGAAGCCGTCCGGCCCGGCGCACATCTCCGACCGTCCCGTCTACGACCGGGGCGCGATGGTCCTGCAGAAGATCCGGCAGGAGGTCGGCGACGACACCTTCTACGACATCGTCCAGGGCTGGGCCGCCGCCCACCGCCACGGCACCGCGAGCACCGCGGACTTCACCGCGTACGTGCAGCGCGAGGCCCCGGACCACGACTTCGGCCGCATCTGGAAGGACTGGCTGTACGGGGACGGCAAGCCGGCCCGCCCGTGACGACGGGCGGGCCGGCGTTCTGCCGTGTCCGCGTGGCTACTTGACGTTCACGGCCGTCCAGGCCGCCGCCACCGCGTTGTACTCCGCGCTGCCCGGACCGTACAGGTCGGCCGCTGCCCGCAGGGTGCCGGCGCGGGCGCCCGCGTAGTCGGTGGACGAGGTGAAGTACGTGGTCAGCGCCTTGTACCAGATCTGCGCCGCCTTGTCCCGGCCGATGCCGGTGACCGTGGAGCCGTCGTAGGTCGGGGAGTTGTAGGACACCCCGTTCACGGTCTTCGCGCCGCTGCCCTCGGACAGCAGGTAGAAGAAGTGGTTGGCGACACCGGACGAGTAGTGCACGTCCAGGCGGCCGACGGTGCGCGACCAGTAGTCGGCGGAGGCGCCGTCCTTGCTGGGCCTGTCCATGTGGCGCAGCGGGGTGCCGTCGCCGTTGATGTCGATCTTCTCGCCGATGAGGTAGTCACCGGCGTCGGCGGAGTTGTCCGCGAAGAACTCGACGGCGGTGCCGAAGATGTCGGAGGTGGCCTCGTTCAGGCCGCCGGACTCGCGGCTGTACCTCAGTCCGGCGGTGGCCGCGGTCAGGCCGTGGCTCATCTCGTGGCCGGCGACGTCGAGGGAGGTCAGCGGGTTGGCATTGGCGATGCCGTCGCCGTACGTCATGCAGAAGCAGCTGTCGCTCCAGAAGGCGTTGACGTAGGCGTTGCCGTAGTGGACGCGGGAGTACGCGGCCTTGCCGTCGCCCGCGATGCCGTTGCGGTGGAACGCGGTCTTGTAGAAGTCCCAGGTGACGGCGGCGCCGTAGGCGGCGTCGACGGCGGCGGTCTGGCGGTTGTTCACGGTGCCGTCGCCCCAGACGTCGTCGGCGTCGTGGAAGAGGGTGCCGGTGCCGCTGGTGCCGCCGTTCAGGTCGTACGTCCTGTGGCCGCCGCGTCCGCCGTCGGTCAGGTCGTAGCCGCCGGAGGCTGCGGCGGTGGTGCCGAGCGGGACGGTGCCGCTGTACCGGCCGGTGCCCGTGCCGGTGTCGATGGCCTCGAAGGAGTGCAGCTGCTCACCGGTGCGCGCGTCCGTGACGACGTGCAGCTCGCTGGGGGTGCCGTCGTGCTGGAGGCCCTTGACGACGGACTCGTGGGCGAGGACGGGTGCGCCGCCGGCGGCCCAGATCACCTTGCGGGTGGTGGCGGCGGCGGACTTCGCGCTGCCGGCGGCCTTGAGGGCGGTCTTCCGCGCGCTCGCCGGGGACACGGCCGCCGTCGTGCCGGGCACGGATATCCGGGCCTTGGTCGCCTTGCTGACGCCCTTGAGCGAGCCGTTCTCCGCCACGTGGGTGACGAGGTCGCCGCCGAGCACGGGCAGACCGGCGTACGTGCGCTCGTACCGGGTGTGGACGGTGCCGTCCGCGTCCTTGACCACATCCCGGACGACCAGCTTCTCCCGCGCGCCGAGCCCGAGTTCGCGGGCCGTCGCACCGGCGTTCTCCTGGGCCGACTTCAGCGCGGCGGCACGGGCCGGGGCGCTGAGCGCGACGGCCTGGGCGCCGGAGGGGCGGGGTGCGGGGGCGGCGGCCTGGGCTCCGTTCTGCAGGGCGAGGGCGACCATCGCCGCCGAGCCGATCAGGGCGGCGGCACGCACGGCGGTCCTGCGGGGAGTACGGGAGGCGCCGGTGACGTGGGGCTGCTGTCTCACTCGATCTCCTTCGGCCTGGTCTCGTGGGGTGGAGACACAGAGGGGTCACAGGGGATGCACAGAGTTGCGGCGGGCGAGGAGAGAGTGACACCCGAACCCACCTGTTTGACAGGCCCTCGTCAAGACTTTACGTGTTCGTATCCGAATGCCGTGCCGCGGAATCCGTTATGCGGACGCGGGATTCATCCTCACGTTCTGTCCTGTCCAGCGCACTTGGGGCGTGGAACGTCACACCCGGCGCGCCTCCCGCTCGTCGGACCTCCGCGCGAGGCCGGGCGGCCACACCGGCTCCGCCTCCTCGACCGGGTCACGGCGCGGGCCGCGGGTGACCGGCGCGGCGACCCGCCGGCCGTACCCCCTGCGCTGCTCGGACGCGTCGGCCATCAGCAGCCCGGTCCATGGATCCGGGTCGGCCGGGCCGGGGTGGTGGACCGGCGTGATCGCGACCGTCACCAGTCGGCCCCCGGCCCGGACCAGCAGCACTTCGGCGCCCGGCCGGGCCCCGTCGTCGGGCCGGTTCGGCCGCCACCCGCTCGGGCCGTATGCCGTCCGGGGCGGGGAAGTCCCCGCTGAGCGCGTGGTACTCCCGGTGCGAGGCGTACGGCGCCGTCAGCCCGGTGAGCGGCGGGGCCGGGATGTCGCCGCGGGGCGGCCGGGGTCCGAGGTCACGCGCTGCCCGGCTCCGGTGGGGCGGTGGCGGTTCACAGGACGCGGATCCCCATCGACGCCGCCAGCACCGGCGCCAGGTCCAGCAGCTGGCCCGTGCTGATCACCGCCCCGGAGAGGCGGTCCAGGCCGCGGGTGATCTCCAGGGGGGCGGCGCCGCGCAGGTCCACGTCCTTCAGGGTGGCGCCGCCGAAGTCGGCCCCCTTCAGGGCGCAGTCGAGGAACTCCACCCGCTCCAGGCGCGCCCCCGCGAAGTCCGGTTCGACCAGGACGCAGGACTCGAAGACGACGTCCTTGAGGCGGGCCTCGCGGAGGTTCAGGTAGTCGATCTTGCCGCCGCGGATCACGACCCGTTCCAGCACGGCGCCGTGCAGCTGCGTGCCGCCCAGCCGGGCGTCGACCAGCTCGACGTCTCTGAGCGTGGCCTCGGCCAACCGCGTCCCCACCCCGCGCAGTCCGGTCAGCACCGAGTCCAGCACCCGGGCCCGGCCCAGTGCCGTCTCGTCCACCGCGCAGCCCGTCAGCGCGCAGTCCATGAACCGGGCGCCCATGCCGTCCTGCCCGGTCAGGTCGCGCTCCCGGAACTCCAGCCCGTCGTAGTCGCCGTCCGGCTCCAACTCCCCCTCGGGCCACGGCTCCAGCGGCGGCAGCCGCACCTCCGGCCGGCGCGCGCCCTTCACCCCGGCCCCGCCCGTGCCCGTCTCTCTCCTCGCCATGCGCCCATGCTGCACCCCGCCACTGACAATCCGCCCCGAGCCGGCCGGACACCGGGATGTCACATTCGGCCCGGCCCCGACCGTCGTACTCCCGGAGCAGGTGAACCGACCTCAGGGAGAGCCCATGCACCGCATCACCGTCATCGGCGGCGGCTTCGCCGGACTGACCGCCGCGCTCACCGCCGCCGAGGCCGGCGCCCGGGTCACCGTGTACGAGGCCCACCGCACCCTCGGCGGGCGGGCCCGCACGGCGGACGGGCCGTACCGGACCAACGAGGGCCCGCACGCCCTCTACGCCGGCGGCCCGCACTGGGCCTGGCTCAGGCAGCGTGACCTGATCGGCCCGCTCGCCCCCCTGCCGCCGCTGGAGGCCGCCCGGCTGCGGCTGCGCCACCACGGCGTGCTGCGCCGCACCCCGCCCTTCGCCCTGCTCAAGCTGGTGCGGCGGCGCGTCGGCCCGGCCCCCGTCGACGCGGACTTCCTGAGCTGGGCGACCGGCATCGCGGGCGAGGAAGGCGCCCGGGCCGCCGCGAACTACGCGGCCGTCGCCCTGTTCCACCACGACCCGGGCAGCCTGTCCGCGGCCTTCGTGCAGGAGCGCCTGCGCCGGGCCACCAAGCTGCCGCCGGAGGCGCACTACCCGCGCGGCGGCTGGGGCACGGTCATCGAACGGATGGCGGCGCGGGCCTGGAACATGGGCGTGCGGATCGAGACCGGGTCGCGGGTGGACGAGCTGCCGCGGGACACCCCGGTCGTCGTCGCCACCGCCCTGCCCGCCGCCGGGCGGCTGCTCCGCGACTCCTCGCTGACCTGGCCGAGCGGCCGTACCGTCCTCGTCGACCTCGCCGTACGCACCCGGCGCGGGGACGCCTTCGCCGTCTCCGACCTGGACGCGCCGGGCTGGATCGAGCGGTTCACGGCGCAGGACCCGTCCCTCGCGCCCGCCGGGGAGCAGCTGATCCAGGGGCAGTTCCCGGTGGGGCCCGGCGCGTCCCGGGCCGACGCCGTCGCCCGCGCCGAGCAGCTGCTCGACCTGGGTTTCCGGGGGTGGCGGGAGCGGGTGACCTGGCGTCGGGAGGCGGTGGCGGACGGCCGTACGGGGGCCGTGGACCTGCCGGGCCGCAGCTGGCGGGACCGGCCCGCCGTGGACCGCGGCGACGGGGTCTATCTGGCGGGCGACCAGGTGGCGGCCCCGGGCGTGCTGGCGGAGGTGTCGTTCAACAGCGCTGTGACGGCGGTCTCCCTGATCCTCGGCCGGCCCGCCCTTGACCTCAAGCACGCTTGAGGTCGGAGAGTCGGGGGCATACAGCGCCGTCTCCCTGGGGGGTCCCATGCACGCCATCCGCCTGTACGCGTTCGGCCCGGCCGAGAACCTGACCTACGAGGAGGTCGCCGACCCGGTCCCGGGCCCCGGCCAGGTGCGGATCGCGGTCGCCGCGGCCGGGGTGCACCTGCTCGACGCGGCCCTGCGGGAGGGCCACCAGGGCCCGCTGCCCGAGCGGCCCGCCCTGCCGACCGTGCCCGGCCGGGAGGTCGCCGGGGTCGTGGACGCGCTCGGCGACGGCGTGGACGGACGGTGGCTCGGCCGGCGGGTGGTGGCCCACCTGGGCTTCGCGCCCGGCGGCTACGCCGAACTCGCCGTCACCGACGCCGAACGCCTCCACGAGGTCCCCGAGCACCTGGACCTCGCGGCGGCCGTCGCCATGATCGGCACGGGCCGTACGGCGCTGGGCATCACGCAGTTCGCCGAGCCGGGCCCGGAGGACGTGGTCGTCGTACCGGCCGCGGCCGGCGGCATCGGCACCCTGCTCGTGCAGTACGCCCGGAACGCCGGGGCGCACGTCATCGGCCTCGCGGGCGGCCCGGAGAAGACCGCCCGGGTGCGGGCGAACGGCGCCGGCCTGGCCGTCGACTACACCGCGCCCGACTGGCCCGCCGAGGTCCGCGCCCACCTGGCCGGCCGGCCCGCCACGATCGTCTACGACGGCGTCGGCGGGGCCGTCGCCCGGGAGGCCGTCGCGCTGCTCGGACCCGGCGGCCGGCACCTGGTGTTCGGCTGGTCGGCGGACGGCATCGGCGAGGGCCGGGCGTACCTCGTCGAGGGCGTCTCCCAGTCCGTCCTCGGCCCGGCCATGCTGGAGAAGGCGGGCGGTCTGCGCGCCCTGGAACTGCGTGCCCTCGCCGAGGCCGCCGAGGGCCGGCTGCGCCCGGCCGTCACCCGCTTCCCCCTCGCCGAGGCCGCCGCCGCGCACCGGGCGCTGGAGCGGCGCGGCACCATCGGCAAGGTGGTGCTGGAACCCTGACCGGGGCAGGGAGCGGCGCGGTTCGGCCGTCGCGTGCGGGTGCGCGGTGGTCGCTCGCGCGGTTCCGCGCGCCCCTCGGACGGACGGGCCGCCGCCCGCCCCGAGGCGCGAGAACCGTCAGCGGCCCGAACCCAGCGCCGCCAGCGCCCCGTCCGTGAGGCGGTACACCGTCCACTCGTCCTGCGGGCGGGCGCCCAGCGACTCGTAGAAGCCGATCGCCGGCCGGTTCCAGTTCAGCACCGACCACTCCAGGCGCTCGTACCCGCGCTCCACGCAGATCCGCGCCAACTCGGTCAGCAGCGCCCGCCCGTGGCCGCCGCCGCGCGCCTCGGGCCGGACGTACAGGTCCTCCAGGTAGATGCCGTGCACCCCGCGCCAGGTGGAGAAGTTGAGGAACCACAGCGCGAAACCGACCGGCTCCCCGCTCTCGTCGTCCACCGCGAGGTGCGCGAACGCGGCCGGCCGCTCCCCGAACAGCGCCTCCCGCAGCTGCTCCTCGTCGGCCCTCGCCTCCTCGGATGCCTTCTCGTACGCGGCGAGTTCACGGATCAGGGTGTGGATGACGGGCACGTCGGCGGGCGTCGCGGTACGGATCATGCGGCGAGGGTAACCGGACCGCCGACCGGGTCTCAGTGCCGTCCCGCGATCCGGTCCGCCGCCTTCGCCAGCCGCGAGGACCCGGTGCCCGGGCGCAGGCGTTCGCGCCGGTCGGCGGTGCGGTAGGCGGCGTACATGCCCTGCACGCCCAGCCAGCGCAACGGCTCCGGCTCCCACTTGCGGACCTTGTGGTCCACCCAGGGCAGCTCGGTCAGCCCGGTCCGGCCGCCCTGGCCGGAGTCGCGCTGCACCAGGTCGCGCAGGGTGCGGGCGGCCAGGTTGGCGGTGGCGACGCCGGAGCCGACGTAGCCGCCGGCCCAGCCCAGACCGGTGGAGCGGTCGAGCGTGACCGTGGCGCACCAGTCGCGGGGCACGCCGAGGACGCCCGACCAGGCGTGCTCGATCCGGACGCCCGCCAGGGAGGGGAAGAGGCGGGTGAGGATCTCCCGCAGGGCCTCCACGGTCGCCGCCTGCGTCCGGCCGTCGTTGTCGGTGCGCGAGCCGAAGCGGTACGGCACCCCACGCCCGCCCAGCGCGATCCGGCCGTCCGCCGTGCGCTGGGCGTACATGTAGGCGTGCGCCATGTCCCCGAGGGTCTCCCGGCCCGCCCAGCCGATCGCCGCCCACTGCTCCTCGGTCAGCGGCTCGGTCGCGATCATCGAGGAGTTCATCGGCAGCCAGGTCCGCCGCTGGCCCTTGAGGGAGGCGGTGAAGCCCTCGGTGCAGCGCAGCACGTAGGGCGCGCGGACGGTGCCGTAGGGGGTGACGGCGTGCCGGGGGCGGATCTCCGTGACCGGCGTCGACTCGTGGAGGGTCACGCCGAGCGCCTCCACCGTCGCCGCGAGCCCCTTGACCAGCTTCACGGGGTGCAGCCGGGCCCCGTGCGGAGTCCAGGTGGCGCCGACCGCGTCCGCGATCCGGATCCGCTCGGCGGTCTCCCGGGCGCCGTACAGCTCCCGGTCCTTCTCGCCGTACGACAGCTCGTGCGCGTGGAACGCCTTCAGCCGCGCCAACTGGGCCGGGGTCGTGGCCACTTCCAGGACGCCGCCGCGGTGCACGTCGGCGTCGATGCCCTCGGCCTCGGCGACCGCGATCACCTCGGCCACGGTGTCGTTCATCGCCTTCTGCAACCGGACGGCGGCCTCGCGCCCGTGCAGCCTGGCGTACCGGTCCCGGCCCGCGATCCCGTTGTACAGCCAGCCGCCGTTGCGGCCCGAGGCGCCGTAGCCGCAGAACTTCTGCTCCAGCACGGTGATGCGGAGGAAGGGGGCGGCCTTCTTCAGGTAGTACGCCGTCCACAGGCCCGTGTAGCCGCCGCCGACGATCACGACGTCGGCGGACGCGTCCCCGGGCAGCGGCTCCCGCACCGCCGGAAGGCCGTCGTCCGCGTACCAGAAGGAGATGCCACCGTTCACGACACTGCTCGCCGAGCTGCTCATGGCCGGGACGTTAACCCCTGAGCCCGGCCAGTGTCTCCTTCGGATTCCATGCTTTTCCGCGGCCCCTGACCAGCGGATAGCAGGCCAGGCCGAGGAGTACGGCGAGGAAGTGACCGACGTCGGTGAAGGTCGGCCCGGCGGCCAGCGGCAGCCCGAAGACGGCCGTCACCGCGAGCAGGTACGCGTACCGCCACGGCGCCGCGATCCGGTACGCCAGCACCGCGATCACCCCGGCCAGCGCGTAGCTCACCCCGACGTCCAGGGTGTCGACCGCCGCGTACGGGGCCCTGCCCCGGCGGATCGCCTCCAGCAGCATCCCCTCGCTGACCAGCGAGGCCACGACGTGCGCCAGCGCGCACACCGCCAGCCAGCGGGCGGTGCCCAGCCACCGCTCGGCCGGCGCGTGGAACACCGTGTACAGGAAGGCGTACGGAACCCAGTGCCCGCTCTCGATCCACATCGCGCTCGCCACCAGGGCCCGCACCGGGTCGCGGGACAGCTCATGGAGGTTCGTGGACCGCCGCCGCAGGAAGTGCTCCTCGAACTCCGGCGGCATGTGGTGCAGCGCCACGGTCGTGACGAACAGGACCCCCAGCCACACGTAGGTGCCGGGAGCACCGCGGACGTACGCCCACACCCGGCTCAGGCCCCCGACAATTCGCATGAGCCGATTCACGCACGCCAGTATCGTCCGACGCGTGATCGACATCCCTGATGAACTGGCGGAGGCACAGGAGACGTACAACGGCGCGGCGGGGAGGGCGTTCATCACCGCGCTGCCGGACCTCGCGGCCGGCTTCCTGGACCGCTGGCGGCTCCGGCTCGACGGGCCGTCGATGAACGGCGTCAGCGCCCTGGTGCTGCCGGTCGTCCGCGCCGACGGCCTGCGCGCCGTCCTCAAGCTCCAGCTGCTGGACGAGGAGAGCGAGGGCGAACCGGTCGCGCTGCGGGTGTGGGACGGCGACGGGGCGGTACGGCTGCTGGACCACGACCCGGCCACCGGCACCATGCTGCTGGAGCGGCTGGACGAGTCCCGGATGCTGGCCGACGTCGCCGACACCCGCGAGGCGGTCCTGGTCATCGCCGGGCTGCTGGCCCACCTGACGTCGTTCCCGGCCCCGCCCGGGCTGCGCCGGCTCGGCGACATCGCCGAGGCCATGCTGGAGCAGACCCCGTGGGCGCTGGAGCGCATCCCCGACCCCGCGATCCGGCGGACCGTCGCCGACTGCGCCGCCGCGCTGCGCGAGGTCGTGCACGAGCCCGGCGACCGGCTCCTGCACTGGGACCTGCACGACGAGAACGTCCTGGCGGCCGACCGCGCCGACTGGCTCGCCATCGACCCCAAGCCGCTGGCCGGCGACCCTGGCTTCGAGCTGTGGCCCGCCCTGGCCAACCGCTACGACCCGGCGGAGGTCCGCTGGCGCTTCGACGCCCTGACCGACGTCCTCGGCCTGGACCGGGAGCGGGCCCGCGCCTGGACCCTCGGCCGGCTGCTCCAGAACGCCCTGTGGGACGTGGAGGACGACCGCCCGACCGAGCCGCAGCAACTGGAGATCGCCCACCTGCTGGCATGAGAAAGCCCAGGTGGGACGGGTCCCGCCTGGGCTGATCGAGCCCCCTGTCGGATTCGAACCGACGACCTTCGCTTTACAAGAGCGGCGCTCTGACCAGCTGAGCTAAGGAGGCGCGCACCGGGGGTGCTCGTGCAGTGTACCCAGGTCTGGGTGGCGTCCCGTCGAAAATTTCCGCGAAGTTCACAGGGGCGGAACTACTGACAGAGCCGGTGAACGCCAGGTACCGTCCTGATCCAGTTCACTCCGGTGGACTACGCCAACCACCTTCCTACAACGGATCGTCCGGCACGTTCCTGCCGGTAGAAGGGGGCCCATTCACCATGGCCACTGTCACGTTCGACAAGGCGACCCGGATCTACCCGGGTTCCGACAAGCCCGCCGTCGACCAGCTCGACATCGCGATCGAGGACGGCGAGTTCCTCGTCCTGGTCGGCCCGTCCGGTTGCGGCAAGTCCACCTCCCTGCGGATGCTCGCGGGCCTGGAGGACGTCAACGGCGGCGCCATCCGCATCGGCGACCGCGACGTCACGCACCTGCCGCCCAAGGACCGGGACATCGCCATGGTGTTCCAGAACTACGCCCTCTACCCGCACATGACGGTCGCCGACAACATGGGCTTCGCGCTCAAGATCGCCGGCGTGCCGAAGGCGGAGATCCGGCAGAAGGTCGAGGAGGCCGCGAAGATCCTCGACCTCACCCAGTACCTGGACCGCAAGCCGAAGGCGCTCTCCGGAGGTCAGCGCCAGCGTGTCGCCATGGGCCGCGCGATCGTCCGCGAGCCGCAGGTCTTCCTCATGGACGAGCCGCTGTCCAACCTGGACGCCAAGCTCCGCGTCTCGACCCGTACGCAGATCGCCTCCCTCCAGCGCCGCCTCGGCATCACCACCGTCTACGTCACCCACGACCAGGTCGAGGCCATGACGATGGGCGACCGGGTCGCGGTCCTCAAGGACGGCCTGCTCCAGCAGGTCGACTCGCCGCGGAACATGTACGACAAGCCCGCGAACCTCTTCGTCGCCGGCTTCATCGGCTCCCCGGCCATGAACCTGGTCGAGGTGCCGATCACCGACGGCGGCGTGAAGTTCGGCAACAGCGTCGTCCCGGTCAACCGGGAGGCGCTGAGCGCCGCCGCCGACAAGGGTGACCGCACCGTCACCGTCGGCGTCCGCCCCGAGCACTTCGACGTGGTCGAGCTGGGCGGCGCGGTCGCGGCCTCCCTGTCCAAGGACTCCGCCGACGCCCCGGCCGGCCTCGCCGTCTCCGTGAACGTCGTCGAGGAACTGGGCGCCGACGGCTATGTGTACGGCACCGCCGAGGTCGGCGGCGAGGTCAAGGACCTGGTCGTCCGCGTCAACGGCCGGCAGGTCCCGGAGAAGGGCTCCACGCTGCACGTCGTCCCGCGGCCGGGCGAGACCCACGTGTTCTCCACGTCCACCGGTGAGCGGCTGTCCGACTGACCGCCCAAGGCATCCGGAAGGGCCCCGCGCGCTCGGCGTGCGGGGCCCTTCCGCGTGGGTGCTTCGTCAACCCGTTACCCAGAAATCCCCGCCTTCTCATCCCCCATAAGGGTGACTCAATGTCTCCAAATCATTACTGCACGCTACCCTCACACGCGTGAAGCACTCCACCACCCCTCAGACGCGACGCGGCCACCGGGGCGGCCCTGCCCGCCGGATCGGCCGCACTCTCGCCCTCGTCCTGCCCGTCGTCCTGGTGCTCTCCGGGACCCTCGCGGTCACCCGGGTCAACTGGACGGGGAGCCCCTCCAGCTCGGTGCTGGCCGCCTCCGACGTCTCGGCGGCAGCGCCCGCCAAGAAGGTCACCCGCGCCCCGCAGGACGTGCTCCGCGACCAGCTGATGACCGAGCTGCAGAGCAAGAACCCGGGGGTGGTCCTCACCCACCTCCAGCAGGCCGTCAACGGCCGCCCCGCGCTGGCCCGGCACTGCTCCTCCATCGCCCGCGCCCTCGGCCAGGCCGCGGTGCGCATCTACGGCGCCTCGCGCGCCCAGTCGTACGCCCGCCCGGTGTGCGACACGGCCTTCGCCTCGGGCGTGCTGGCCGCGCACAGCTGAGTTCCGGCCGGAATCCGGCAACGGCTCCGCACGAGAGCGTTGCCGTCGGCGCACCATGGTGGGGCGCCACGTACAGTGCGGTCATGACCCATCCGAACGCCGCGTCGCGCCCCACTCAAGCCGTGGTCCTGGCCGGTGGCCAGGGCTCCCGGCTGCGTCCGTACACCGACGACCGGCCCAAGCCGATGGTCGAGATCCCCGGGACGGGCACTCCGATCATCGGCCACCAGCTCACCTGGCTCGCCGAGGAAGGTGTGACGGACGTGGTGGTGTCCTGCGGCCACCTCGCCGACGTCCTCCAGAAGTGGCTGGACTCGGCCGACCTTCCCGTCACCGTCACCACCGTCGTGGAGAGCGAGCCCCTCGGCCGCGGAGGCGGCCTGCGGTACGCCGCGGCGCATCTGCCCCATCCCGACCGGCCCTGGTACGCCACGAACGGTGACATCTGGACGCGGTTCTCCCTGCGGGACATGGCCGACTTCCACACCGAGCGGGACGCCGTCGCCACGCTGGCGCTGGCTCGTCCGCGGATCCCCTGGGGTGCGGTGCGGACCGACGGGTTCGGGCACATCACCGACTTCATCGAGGCGCCGCCGTCGACCTTCGAGATCAATGCCGGTGTGTACGTCTTCTCGCCGGAGTTCGCCTCTCTGCTGCCCGAGCGGGGCGACCACGAGCGCACCACGTTTCCCCGGCTGGCCCGGGAGAAGAAGCTCGCCGGCTTTCCCATTCCGCAGGGCGCGTACTGGCGGGCCATCGACACCGCCAAGGATCTGACGGAGGCGGCCAAGGAACTGGCGGCGCTCGGTCGCTGACAGCTCCGCGGGCACGGTCGTGTGCCGTCCGCGGGCGTGTCGTGGCGTGTCGAGCCCGCGCGGCGGAGCCGCACAGGAAACACAGGCCCGCGTCCCCGGGCCGGCCCGGTCCCCACGCCCGAAGGGCCCCGTACCTCCAGTGGTACGGGGCCCTCCGTCGTCCTGCTCCGTCAGCCCAGCAGGCCGCCCACCAGGCCCGGCTGGCCCGTGGAGGTGCTGCCTCCGCCGGTGGAGGTGCTGCCGCCCGTGGTGGCGCCGCTGGTGCTGGTACCGCCGCCACCCGTGCTCGTCGGGCCCGCCGTGGTGCTCGGGGCGCCGCCCGTGGGGGCGGTCTGGCGGGGCGGGACCTGGCCCGTGGTGCCCTGGGTCTGGGT
>NZ_MUMF01000991.1 GCF_002155905.1 Streptomyces tricolor
CGCCCGCGCCGGACGCGCCGCCGGACGACCCGCCCGCCGCGGCGGCGGCCCCGGCCGCCCCGGCACTCGCGCTGCCGGCCACGATCCCGAGGGCCTTGGCGTACCCGGCGGCCCCGAACCAGCCGATGACGGCGACCGGGACGACACCGGGGATGCCGCTCGCGACCTCTTGGATCTGGGCCGCCGCCAGCCGGCACCGGGCGCACTCCTCCAGGTGCTTGCGCAGGCCCCGCTCGGCCCGGACGCGCAGCTTGCGGCGGGCGTAGGTGCCCAGCTGGTCGGCGTAGCGGGCGCACTCCTCGTCGTGGGTGAGGGTGGTGCTGACGTGGGCCTGGAGATAGGCCTGCTTCAGCCCCTCGCGCGCGCGGCTGGCGAGCACCCGGGTGCCGTTGGCGTCCAGCCCGAACAGGACGGCCACCTCGCTCGGGGACTCGTCCTCCACCTCGGTGTGCCACAGCACGGCCTGCCAGCGCTCGGGCAGCGAGCGGAAGGCCCGCATGGCCATGGACTGATCGGCCTCGTGCAGGGCGCGGACGTCGGCCCCGAGACCGGTGTCGTCGGCGGACGCCTCCGGGAGCCG
>NZ_MUMF01000992.1 GCF_002155905.1 Streptomyces tricolor
GGCCGCCGCCCTGCTGGCCGACCGGCGCAGCCGCACCGTCGAGATCACCGGCAGCGCCAACGCGCTGCGCCGCGAACCCGACGGCACCTGGCTCGCCGAGAACTTCGACGGCTCCGGCTTCGTGGCCGGACTCGTGCGGGCGGGGCACGAGCCGAAGGGCGCCCGCGTCGCGCTGGTCGGCGCGGGCGGCGCCGGCAGCGCCATCGCGGCGGCCCTGCTCGACGCCGACGTGGACCGGCTGACCATCACCGACCCCGACACCCCGCGGCTGACCGCGCTCGTCGACCGGCTGGCCGCCCACTGGCCCGGCCGGGTCCGGGCCGCCGGCCGACCGCCGCTGGCCGACAGCGACCTCGCCGTCAACGCCACCCCGCTCGGCCTGCGCCCCGACGACCCGCTGCCCTTCGCACCGCAGGCGCTGCCGCCGGGCGCCGTCGTCGCCGACATCATCATGAAACCCCGCGACACCCGGCTGCTGCGCGAGGCCGCCGCCCACGGGCTCCCCGTGCACCACGGACGCCACATGCTCACCGGCCAGATCGACTCCTACCGTGCGTTCTTCGGACTGCACGCGCCCTAGCCGCCCGCCACCGGCCGACTACCAGACCGGGGGATGGGAGGCCCGGCACGCCGCGTCCTAGTCTGAGGACGGCCAGCACTGCGCGAACCGTCCGGACCGGCTCTGTCGCCCTCCTAGCCTCGCCCGCTCACTCCCGCCCAGCCCGTTCCCGACGGAGATTTGGAGAACCATGAACGCGCGACCGGCACCGGTATTCCCCACATGGCCGCAGTACGACGACGACGAGCGGACCGGACTGATCCGGGCCCTCGAACAGGGCCAGTGGTGGCGCATGGGCGGCGAGGAAGTCGACTCCTTCGAGCAGGAGTTCGCCGACTTCCACGGCGCCCCGCACGCCCTCGCCGTCACCAACGGCACCCACGCCCTCGAACTCGCCCTCCAGGTGATGGGCGTCGGCCCGGACACCGAGGTCGTCGTGCCGGCCTTCACCTTCATCTCCTCCTCCCAGGCCGCCCAGCGCCTCGGCGCGGTCGCCGTCCCCGTCGACGTCGACCCGGACACGTACAACATCGACGTCGCCGCCACGGCCGCCGCCATCACCCCCCGCACCCGGGTGATCATGCCCGTGCACATGGCCGGTCTGATGGCCGACATGGACGCGCTCGGCAAGCTCTCCGCCGACACCGGCGTACCGATCCTCCAGGACGCGGCCCACGCCCAGGGCGCCCGCTGGCAGGGCAAGCGGGTCGGCGAACTCGGCACGGTCGCCGCGTTCTCCTTCCAGAACGGCAAGCTGATGACCGCCGGCGAGGGCGGCGCCGTCCTGTTCCCCGACAGCGACCGCTACGAGGCGGCGTTCCTGCGGCACAGCTGCGGCCGGCCGCGCACCGACCGCCGCTACCTGCACCAGGTCGCCGGCACCAACATGCGGCTCAACGAGTTCTCCGCCGCCGTGCTGCGCGCCCAGCTGCGCCGTCTGCCCGCCCAGACCGCACTGCGCGACCAGCGGTGGGCGCTGCTGTCCCGGCTGCTCGGCGCCATCGACGGCGTCGTACCGCAGGGCGGCGACGTCCGCGCCGACCAGAACACCCACTACATGGCGATGTTCCGGATCCCCGGCATCACCGAGGCGGACCGCAACGCCCTGGTGGACCGGCTGGTCGACGCCGGACTGCCCGCGTTCGCCGCCTTCCGTGCCATCTACCGCACCGACGCGTTCTGGGAGACCGGCGCCCCCGACGAGACCGTGGAGCAGATCGCCGAACGCTGCCCGAACACCGAGGCCATCAGCAGCGACTGCGTCTGGCTGCACCACCGGGTGCTGCTCGCCGCGGAGCGGGACCTGGAGATCACGGCCGAGATCATCGCGGACGCAGTGGCCGCCGTATGAGCGTGCGGGCCGCCGTGGTGGGGCTCGGCTGGGCGGGGCGGGAGCTGTGGCTGCCCCGGCTGCGGTCCCACCCGGACTTCGACGTGGTCGCCGTCGTCGACCCCGACCCCGCCGCCCGGGCGGCCGTCGGCGCGGCGACGGGCACCCCCGCCCACGCGGAACCGGACGCGCTCGACCCCCGGTCCGTCGACCTCGCCGTCGTCGCCGTACCCAACCACCTGCACACCACGGTCGCCGCCGGCCTGCTCGGCCGGGGCGTGTCCGTCTTCCTGGAGAAGCCGGTGTGCCTGTCCGGCGCCGAGGCCGACACCCTGGCCGCGGCCGAACGGGACGGCGGTGTGCTGCTGGCCGGCAGCGCCGCCCGGCACCGCGCCGACGTCCGCGAACTGGCGGCGGCACTGCCCGAGTTGGGACGGGTACGGCATGTAGACCTGGCCTGGGTACGGGCCCGCGGGGTGCCGCGGGCGGGCGGCTGGTTCACCCGGCGCAGCGAGGCCGGCGGCGGCGCCCTGGTCGACCTCGGCTGGCACCTCGTGGACACCCTGACCGCGCTGCTCGGCCCGTCCCCGGTCCGCCAGGCCGTCGGCGCCGTCTCGGACGACTTCCTCAACGCCGGCGAGTGGTCCGCGGCCTGGCGCCGCGAGCAGCCCGCCGCCGCCCTCACCGGTGACGTCGAGGACACCGCCCGCGGATTCCTGCTCCGCGAGGACGGCATCTCCGTGTCCCTGCGCGCCAGTTGGGCCTCGCACGAGGCGACGGACCTGTCCCTGATCCGGATCGAGGGCAGCGCCGGCACCGCCGAACTGCGCTGCACCTTCGGTTTCAGCCCCAACCGGCAGCCCGAGTCCGTCCTGACCCTCACCCGCGAGGGCACCACCCGCCGGCTGCCGGTCCCCGCCGAACCCGTCGGCGCGGAGTACGGACGGCAGCTGGACGGCGTGCCCGCCCTCCTCGCCGACCCGGCCGGCCGGGGCCGGGCCATCGCCGAGGCACGGACCACCGTACGGCTCATGGAGCGCCTCTACGCCTCCGCCCGGGCCGGCCGCGACGAGCCGCGCGAGCCCGCGTACCCGCAGACCACCAGCAGATGAGGACCCCATGACAGTCCACTCGACCGACCGGCCCCTCGCCCCGGCCGGCCTCCTGACGACACCCCGGCGGGCGGTCGTCTTCGACCTGGACGGGGTGATCGTCGACAGCTTCCCGGTCATGCGGGAGGCCTTCGCGGTCGCCTACGCGGAGGTCGTCGGCGACGGCCCGGCCCCGTTCGAGGAGTATGTGCGCCACCAGGGGCGCTACTTCCCCGACATCATGCGGATCATGGGGCTGCCGCTGGAGATGGAGGAGCCCTTCGTCCGCGAGAGCTACCGGCTCGCCCACCGCGTGGAGGTCTTCGACGGCGTCCTCGAACTCCTGCTGACCCTGCGGGTGCGCGGCCTGCGGCTGGCCGTGGCCACCGGCAAGGCCGGGGACCGCGCCCGGTCGCTGCTCGACGGGCTCGGCCTGCTGCCGTTCTTCGCGCACGTCATCGGCTCCGACGAGGTGGCCCGGCCCAAGCCCGCGCCCGACATCGTGCAGCGGGCGCTGGAACTGCTGGACGTGCCGCCCGAGGAGGCCGTCATGGTCGGCGACGCGCCCACCGACCTGGCCAGCGCCCGTGACGCCGGCGTGGCCTCGGCCGCCGCCCTGTGGGTCGGCCCGGACGAGGAGGAACTGCTCGCCGCCGGGCCCGACGCGGTGCTGCGCCGCCCC
The DNA here is from genome assembly GCF_002155905.1 of Streptomyces tricolor. GTDB lineage: Bacteria > Actinomycetota > Actinomycetes > Streptomycetales > Streptomycetaceae > Streptomyces > Streptomyces tricolor. Next base: position 3,663 of record NZ_MUMF01000992.1, read on the forward strand.
AGCGACCTGCTCGCGCTGTGCCCGGCCGTACCGGGCCGCTGAGCGTGCCCACTGCACCGGACCGGCAGCCCGGCGCCGCCGCGGCGCCGGGCCGGCTCGGCATCGACATCGGCGGCACCAAGGTCGCCCTCCGCGCGGAGACCGGCGACGGCCGGATCGAGGAGTCGTCCTTCACCTGGGGCCCGCACCAGGACGCCGACCGCGACCTGGCCGACCTCGCCGCACACCTGAAGGAGTTCCCCGGCGCGGCGGACGTACGGGCCGTCGGCGTGGCCGTGCCCGCCACCGTCGGACCCGACGAACGGATCACCGCCTGGCCCAGCCGCCCCGCCTGGTCCGGGCTCGCCCTGGGCCCGGCCCTGCGCGCGCTGTTCCCCGGGGCGGCGGTCGCCTGGGCGGACGACGGCGACCTCGGCGCCCTCGCCGA
>NZ_MUMF01000993.1 GCF_002155905.1 Streptomyces tricolor
GGTCGCGCCCGCGCGGCGGTGGCCGCACCGCGCGCCCCGCCCCCTCGGGGGCGCGGCCGAACCCGTTGTCCACAGGCAACCCACCGCACCTGTTCTGGCCAGTAATCTCGCCCGCATGGAGCAGAGGCATCTCGGCCGGACCGGCCTGCGCGTGTCCCGGATCGGACTCGGCACCCTCACCTGGGGGCGGGACACCGACGAGCACGACGCCGCGGACATGCTGAAGGCGTTCTGGGAGGCCGGCGGCACGCTCGTCGACACCGCGGACGTGTACGGCCACGGGGAGGCGGAGTATCTGCTCGGGCGGCTCATGGACGGCCTGGTGCCGCGCCGGGACCTGGTCATCTCCACCAAGGCGGGCAGCGTCCCCGACCCGGACCGCCGCTTCGACGGCTCCCGCGGCCATCTGCTCGCCGCGCTCGACGCCTCCCTGGCCCGCCTGGGCACGGACCACGTCGACGTGTGGCACATCCACGCCTACGACCCGGACACCCCGCTGGAGGAGACCCTCCAGGCCCTCGACCTCGCGGTGAGCAGCGGCCGGGCCCGGTACGCGGGCGTCGCCAACTTCTGCGGCTGGCAGCTCGCCAAGGCGGCCACCTGGCAGCTCGCCGCGCCGGGCGCCCGCACCCGGCTGGCCAGCACGCAGATGGAGTACTCGCTGCTGCAGCGGGGCGTGGAGCGCGAGGTGCTGCCGGCCGCGCTCGACCTCGGCGTGGGCCTGCTGCCCTCGTCCCCGCTCGGCCGGGGCGTGCTGACCGGCAAGTACCGGCACGCCACTCCCCCGGACTCGCGCGGCGCCTCCGAGCACCTCGCGCCCTTCGTCGAGCCGTATCTGGACGACACGGCGACCCGGATCGTGGACGCGGTGACGACGGCCGCCGACGGGCTCGCGGTCACCCCGCTCCAGGTGGCCCTCGCCTGGGTCCGGGACCGGCCCGGGGTGGCCGCGCCGATCGTCGGCGCGCGCAACGCGCAGCAGCTCACGGCGGCGTTGTCAGTGGAGGCCCTTAGTCTTCCTGACGAGATCTGCCGGGCGCTGGACGATGTGTCGGCGCCCGTGCATCGCTATCCCGATCACGACTGGAGCACGCTGTGAGCACGGAGCCGGAGACCACGGAGAACGCCGGGCCGGGGACGCCGGACACCCGTGAGACCCCGGACCAGGGCACCGACGGGGGCGTCGCGGCCGAGGGCACGGAGAAGACCGACGGCACCGAGGACGCCGACGGCATGGAGAGCCCCGCCGGCAGCGAGGCCGCCGAGGGCACGGAGGACGCCGAGGGCACGCGGAGCCCCGAGGGTACGCAGGGCCCCGAGGGTGCGCACGGCGCGGAAGGTGCCGGGGATGCGGAGGGTGCCGGCCCCGAGGACGAGGCCGCGGCCGAGGACGGGAGCACCACCGCCGAGGACGGAACCGCCGCTGCCGAGGACGGGACCGCCGCGGCCGAGAAGTCCGAGGCGGAGGCCGAGCTGGCCGCGCAGCGGATCGAGCGGGAGCGGATCGAGCGGCGCAAGGCCGAGAAGAAGGGCCCGATCCGGAGCGGCGGCAAGCTGAGCGGCACGGCGGCCGACCTGCTCGCGGCGGTCCGG
>NZ_MUMF01000994.1 GCF_002155905.1 Streptomyces tricolor
CCGCCGTGCGGCCGTCTCCCACCCGTTCTGCAGCCTGCGCGTGCCCGTCGAACGGGCCGTCGACCGCTACGGTCCGCAGGTGCTGCCCCGGCTGCTCGACGCCTACCTGGAGCCGTGGGCGGGAGACGGCCGCACGGCGGCGCAGCTGCGGCGCGCGGCGGAACTCGCCTGGCGGCTGAGCGCCCTCGGCCGGGCCGCCTCCTGGGGCCGGATGTTCCCGCACGGCTCGGGCGCCGCGCCGGGGGCCGCGCAGGGCGCCGCGTGGCTGCTGGAGCTGCTGGCCGAGCCGCCGTTCCGGGCCGGCTGACCCCACCGCTGTCAGGGCAGCGGGGTGCCGCCGGTCGCGTTGAGGATCTCTCCGGTGATGAAGCTCGCCTCGGGCGAGGCGAGGTAGACGTAGGCGGGGGCCAGCTCGGCGGGCTGGGCCGGGCGGCCGAGCGGGCTCTGCTTACCGAACTCCGCGGTGTCGGGCATGGTCGAGGGGATGAGCGGGGTCCACACCGGCCCCGGTGCGACCGCGTTGACCCGGATGCCGCGGTCGGCGAGCATCTGGGCCAGCCCGTGGGTGAACGTGACGATCGCGCCCTTGGTCATCGCGTAGTCCAGCAGGTGCGGACTGGGCTGGTACGCCTGCACCGAGGTGGAGTTGAGGACGCAGCCCCCGGCCGGGATGTGCGGCAGGGCGAACTTGGTCAGCCAGAACATCCCGTACAGGTTGGTCCGCATCACCCGGTCGAACTGCTCGGTGCTGATCGCCTCGATGCCGTCCGGCTGGGACATCTGGTAGGCGGCGTTGTTCACGAGGACGTCGATCCGGCCGAACTCGGCGACCGCCCGCTCGATCAGCGAGCGGCAGTTGTCCTCGTCACGGATGTCGCAGGACACGGCGACCGCCTTGCGTCCGGCGTCCTCCACCAGCCGGGCCGTCTCGCGGGCGTCGTCCTCCTCCGCGGCGAGATGGGTGAAGAGCACGTCGGCACCCTCGCGGGCGAAGGCGAGCGCCACCGCCCGTCCGATGCCCGAGTCCCCTCCCGTGATCACGGTCTTGCGGCCGTCGAGTCGGCCGGTGCCGCGGTAGGACTCCTCGCCGTGGTCGGGCGGCGGGTCCATCGGGCCGGTCCAGCCCGGATGCGGCTGATCCTGGGAGGGGAAGTCGGGGCGGGCGTGCTGTGTGACCGGGTTCGGCCGGTCACCCTGCTGGTCCGTCACAGTGGCCTCCTGCGTCTCATGCGGACAGGACAGGCGACCGGGTTCCCTCCTTGTGACGGGCGAAAAGTGCCCCGGGCCGGTCAGGCGTGGGGCATGTCGTGGCCGGTGGCACGCATCCGGTCCCTGCGGGCGAGGTTGTAGAGCCGCAGGAGGTGCTTCGCCACGGCACAGGGCGCGGCGTCGGCATGGCACTGGCGGCAGGTCCGCATGTGCTGCTCGTAGGTGAGGCGCGCGTTTTCCAACGCGTCGTTGACAGATGACATGGACTTCTCCGGGCAGGGCGCGTCCGGGGACGGCGCCGAGTTGACTGACTGGTACACCCGGAACAAGGTGATCATGTTACTGGCGGTACTGGGAAACTCGTACTGTCGGCGCCACCCTCCCCCGGCGGCCGGGGCGGTTCACCCCGGCGGGGCCGAAGCCGGATCCCCGCTGCCTCGTTGTGCCGGGTGATCCGGCATCGCACGGCCGGCCACCAGGCGAAGGACACAGCAGCATGGCGTCGACCACCCCCTTGTGCATCGGTGTAGTCGCACCCCTGACGGGCCGGCTGGCCCCGCTCGGGGCGCCGCTCGGCTACGTACTGCGCGCGCTGGCTCCGCACCTCACCCACGTCCGCAACGGCGGCCGGCGGTACGAGGTGACCGTCGCCGTCCGCGACAGCCGTTCCGAGCCCGGCTCCGCCCGGCGGGCGGTGCGGGAGCTGGCGGAGGCGGACGGCGCCCGCATCGTGCTCACCATGGCCGGCACCCGGGTGCTGCCCGCCGTCACCGACGCCTGCGAGGAGGCGGCGGTGCCGTGCGTGTCGACGACGTTCCCCTGGCAGGCGTACGTGCACGCCCGGGGCGTCGACCCGGGGCACCGCTTCCGGTGGACGTACCACTTCGCCTGGGGACTCGACGACATCGCCCGCATCTTCGCGGGGCTGTGGGAAGGGGTCTGCGAGCGGGCCACCGTCGGCTGCCTGTGGAACGACGACCTGCAGGGCCGGCTGCTGCGGCACGAGCGGTACGGGTTCGCGCCGGCGCTGTCCGGGCGCGGCCACACGCTGGCCGACCTCGGTGCCTACCGGGAGCCGGCCGGTGACTTCGCGGAGCAGGTGGACCGGCTGCGCGAGCACGGCGCCGGCCTCGTCACCAGCGCGGCCACCGCGACCGACCTGGCCCTCTTCCACCGCCGGGCCCGGGAGGCCGGGCTGCGGCCCCGGCTGATCACCTGCTCGCGCTGGCTGACCTACCCGCACACCCACAGCAGCCCCGCCGCCGACGTGCACACCGAACTCGGCGACGCGCGGGTGGCCACGCTGGTCTACTGGAGCCCCGGCCACCCGTACCGCTCCAGCCTGGACGGCACCACGTGCGCCGAGCTGGCCCGCGCGTACCAGGAGGCCACGGGGGCGTCCTGGCTCCAGCCGCTGGGGCTCGCGCACGCCCTGCTGGAGACCGCGCACCACGCCCTGGCCACGGCCGCCGATCCGGCCGACCGGGCCTCGGTCGCTGACGCCGTCGCCCGCGGGGCGTCGACCCGGGGCACCGCTTCCGGTGGACGTACCAC
>NZ_MUMF01000995.1 GCF_002155905.1 Streptomyces tricolor
GCCCGCCTCCGATCACTTCCAAGACCGGAGGCGGGCAAACGCCCGATGAACGCTCGGCTGAATCCGTGCGCCGGGGTCAGCCCTGCGCGGGGTTCTCGTACTCGCCGATGAGCTGGGCGCGCGCGAGCGTGTGGAACCGCAGATTGAAGCCGACCACCGCGGGAGAGGCCTCCGCGTCCGGACCGAGCTTCTCCTGGTCCACCGCGTACACCGTGAAGACGTACCGGTGCGGGCNNAACTTGCCGCTGCCCGCACCCGCCGGCAGCTCCGTCACCGAGGCCGGGATGTCGAACAGGACCCAGTGCCAGAACCCGCTGCCGGTCGGCGCGTCCGGGTCGTAGCAGGTCACGGCGAAGCTCTTGGTCTCGGCCGGGAAACCCTCCCAGCGCAGCTGCGGCGAGGTGTTGCCCTCCGCGTGGACCTGGGCGCTCTTCAGCGTCGCGCCCTCCTCGATGTCCTCGCTCGTCACCGTGAAGGACGGCACGGGCGGATGGAAATCGTGGGGGAGCGGCCGCCGCTTGAGCTCGGTCAC
>NZ_MUMF01000996.1 GCF_002155905.1 Streptomyces tricolor
TCGCCGAGCTGCGCCGCCGCCACCCCGAGCACCACCACGCCCACCACCTGCTGATCGCCCGCCTCGCCGAACGGCCCGCGGGCGGCCGGGCCGAGGCCCACGAGGTGTACGACGTCGCCGAGCTGGCCGCCGCCGAGGCCCCCGCCGACTCCCCGCTGGCCGTCCTGCCGGTCATCGCGTACGCCGAGCGGTACCGGGTGCTCGCCGCCACCGGCCTGGCCCCGGCCGACCCCGCCGCCTGCGGACACTGGTCCGGCCCGCGGGCCCGGCGCATCCTGCGCGCCTCCTTCGACTGGTGGCTGGAGTGGGAGCACGACGAACACCCACGCCGTCACATCGACCTCAACCACCTCGCGTTCGCCCTCTCCCGCGCCGGCCGCCCGGCCGAGGCGGCGGCCCTGTTCCAGCGCATCGGCGAGCACGCCACCCCCGCGCCCTGGGTCTACGCGCACCCCGACCCCCTCGCGGCCTTCCACGCGGCCCGCACCCGCGCGCTCGGGCAGAGATGACGGAAGTCTGACGAGCGGCCCGCACCCCTTGGCCCCGCGCGGCCCCCGGTGCTCGAATGAACGCGTGAACTCCGAACCGTCCGAGGAACCGGAACAGCGCCACGAGCCGGAGGCGGCCGGCCGCCCCGTCGGCCGCCGTGTCCTCCTCGGCACCCTCGGCCTGGGCGCCCTCGGCGTGGTCACGGCGCCCGCCCTGCAACGCGGCCTCGAAGGCTTCCTCGGCGGCGTCGCCGGCAAGGACCCCACCGGCCTGACCGGCCTGCTGCCCAACGGCGGCGGCTTCCGCTACTACTCGGTCGCCGCCTCCGTCCCGCACCGGACCGCCGCCGACTACCGCCTCACCCTCGACGGCCTGGTCGACCACCCGCGCGGCTACACCCTCGCCGAGCTGCGCGCCCTGCCGCAGACCCGGCTGGTCAGGGACGTCCAGTGCGTCACCGGCTGGCGGGTGCCGGGCACCCCCTTCGAGGGCGTGCGGCTGTCCCACCTGCTCGAAGCGGCCGGCGTCCGCCCCTCCGCACGGGCCCTCCGCT
>NZ_MUMF01000997.1 GCF_002155905.1 Streptomyces tricolor
AGGCCCCGCCGTCGTCCTCCCCGAGGTCGACCTGCCCGACGTGTACCTGCCCGAGAAGCACGCCCAACTCGCCTTCCTGGAGCGGGCGGTAGCCTTCCCAGAGTGACGACGCCCGAAGAGCTGATCGCGCACTACGACCTCGAACCCATCCCCCGCGAGGGCGGCCTGTTCCGGCGTACCTGGACCGGACCCGAGCGGCCGGACGGCCGCCCGGAGGGCTCGGCCATCGTCGCGCTGCTCACCGCGGCCGACTACTCCGCCCTGCACCGGCTGCCCTCCGCCGAGGTCTGGCACTTCTACCTCGGCGACCCGCTCCACCTCCTGCTCCTCGCCCCCGACGGCACCACCCGCACCCCCGTCCTCGGTCCGGACCTCCGCGCGGGACAGCACCTCCAGCTGACCGTGCCGGCCCGCACCTGGATGGGCGCGCGGGTGGCCGGGGGCGGGTCGTGGACGTTCTTCGGCTGCACCATGGCCCCCGGATTCACCTACGCGGACTACGAGCACGGGAACGCGGCCGACCTCACGGCGCGTTACCCGGCCGAGGCGGCCCTGATCACGGAACTGTGCCGTCCATGACCCTGCTCGACGGACAGACCGCCCTGGTGACCGGCGCGGGAGGTGGTATCGGCCGCGCCATCGCCCTGCGGTTCGCCCAGCAGGGCGCCGCGGTGGCCGTGCACTGCCGTACGGCGTTCGCCGCGGCCACCGACGTGGCCGAGCGCATCCGGGCGGCGGGCGGCGAAGCGGTCGTGCTCCGGGCGGACCTGACCGACGAGGCCGCCTGCCGCCGGCTGATCGAGGAGACGACGGCCTGGTCGGCCGGCCGCCTCACCGCGCTCGTCAACAACGCGGCCGTCCAACCCGTCCAGCCCTTGCCGCGGATGACGGCGGGGGACTGGCGCACGGTCGTCGACACCGACCTCACCAGCGTCTTCGCCTGCACCCAGGCGGCCGCCGCGCACATGCGCGCCCACGGCGGCGGCACCATCACCCACATCGCCTCCATCGAGGCCGGCCACCCGGCCCCCGGCCACGCCCACTACAGCGCGGCCAAGGCGGCGGTGGTCATGCACGCCCGCGCGGCGGCGCTGGAGTACGGACCCGACGGCATCCGCGTCAACACGGTCTCGCCCGGGCTCATCGACCGGCCCGGCCTGGCGGAGGCGTGGCCGGAGGGGGTGCGCCGCTGGCTCGCCGCCGCCCCCGCCGGCCGCCTGGGCCGCCCCGAGGACGTCGCCGACGCGTGCGTGTTCCTCGCCTCCCCGCTCGCGTCCTGGATCACCGGCCACGACCTGGTGGTGGACGGCGGAGTGACGGCCCGTCCGACCTGGTGAGCACTCCGGCGGTTCTCCCCGTACGTATACGGAGGCGCCGGCACGCGCGCGCGTGCCGGTACGGAGGCACCGCGCGGGCGCGCGGGAACGGAGGCTGACGACGGTGCTGCGCGAGGGACACCGACGACCACGACGACAGCCGGGGCGGCCACCTCTGCCCCGGCCCCGGACCGCACGGCGTTCCGGCGCCGTACGCCCGCCCCTGCCCGCTCTCCCGCGCCTGCGGGCCCTGATGCTCCTCCCCGCCCTCCTGTTCGGCCTCCTCCTCGGCACGGCGGCCCCCGCCTCGGCCCACGCCGTCCTGCGCTCCTCGGACCCCGCCGACGGCACCGTCCTGCGCACCGCCCCCCGCCAGGTCACCCTCACCTTCACCGAGTCCGTCGGCCTGCTGACCGACTCGTTCCGGATCTACGACCCCGGCAACCGCCGCGTCCGCACCGGCCCCGCCGGGCACGCCCCCGGCCGCTCCGACACCGCCCGCGTCAGCCTGCCCGCCCGGCTCGCCACCGGCACGTACACGGTCGCCTGGCGGGTGGTGTCGGCCGACAGCCACCCGGTGTCCGGCGCCCTCACCTTCTCCGTCGGCAAGCGCACGGCGGCACCGGTGGCACCGCCGGACCCCGCCGAGAACCGGGCCACCACGGCCCTGCACACCATCGCCCGCTACCTCGCCTACCTCTCCCTGGCCCTGCTCCTGGGCACGGCCGCGTTCGTGGCGTACTGCCGCCCGCCGGCCACGGCCCACCTGCGCGTCCCCGCCCAGGCCGCCGCGGCCACGCTCCTCGTTTCCAGCACCGCCCTGTACCTCCTGCGCGCCCCCTACGAGGAGGCCGCCGCCCCGACGACCGCCTTCTCCCTCTCCGCCCTCACCCACACGGCCACCACCCGTCCCGGCGTCCTCCTGCTGGCCCGCCTGGCGCTGCTGCTCCTGGCCGTCGCCGGCGCGACCCTGCTGCGCACCCGCCGCCTCAGGCTGCCGCGCCGCGCCACCCTCGGCACGGCGGCGGTCCTCGCCGTCGCCCTGGCCCTGACCTGGTCGGCGTCCGACCACGCCTCGGCGGGCATCCAGGTGCCGGTGGCGATCGTCTCGTCCACCCTGCACCTGCTGGCCATGGCGGCCTGGCTGGGCGGACTGGCCGCTCTGCTGTGGACGCTGCGGCACACCCCGGAGCCGGCGGGCCTGCCGGTCTCGGTCCCGGCCCGTTTCTCCCGGCTGGCGTTCGTCTCGGTGACGGTCCTGGTCGTGACCGGCGTCTACCAGTCCTGGCGGGGCCTCGGCTCCTGGCAGGCGCTCACGGACACGACGTACGGCCGTACCCTCCTGGCCAAGCTGGCGGCGGTCACCGCCCTGCTGCTGGC
>NZ_MUMF01000998.1 GCF_002155905.1 Streptomyces tricolor
GTTCAGGACGGACGCAGGCCCTCGTGGGCGATCTCCAGGGTCTCCACCGCCGGCTCGGAGCTGGACGGGTCGAAGGACGGCCCCTGCCAGCGCACCGGGACGATCCCGAACACCTGCCAGCTGATGATCCGGGTCAGGTCCGGTTTCAGCGCCACGATCTCGCCGTCCTTGGGCTCCACCCGCCTCAGCGTCTCGTCCAGCCAGCGGCCGATCTTCGCCGTGTCGGCGGTGACCGGCCGGGTGAGCGTGATGTTCGACCAGGTCACGCGTCCAGGCAGCTGCCAGGTGAAGCCGTTGTTGCCGCCCTCGGCGTAGCTCTCCATCTCGACCTCGGCGCCCATGCCCGAGCAGGTGTGGAAGGCGCCCAGGTCGTTGCCGCCGATCGCGAGCCGGAAGAACACGCTCGTCGCGAAGATGCTGTCCGTCATCCGTCCGTCATCCGTTCCATGACCTCATCCGTTCCGTGGCCCATCCGTTCCGTGGCTCAGCGGCGCCCGTCGTGGGGGCGGCCCGTGCGGTCCCGGCCGCGCCGCAGTTCGGCGCGGAGCAGCCGGGCCACCGGGTCGAGCAGGCGGCGCGCCAGGTCGTCCAGGTCCAGGCCGGGTTCCGGCGGCGGCTCGGCATGCCGGGCCGACCTCTGCGGGCTACGCGTGGGTGCCGCCTTGGCGGGCACGCCCGGGGATGCGCCAGGTGTGACACCCGACGTGACGACGTCACCGGCGCCGGTGCGCTGCACGGGAGCCGCCGCCCCGCCACCCGGTGCGGCGCTCTTCCGCCGGACCACGGGGACGGTGACCGCCGGAGCGGGCGCGGACACGGCCGCCGGGCGGTCCGTGAGCGGCGGCGCCTGCGGGGCGGTCACCGGCAGGGGCCTCGCCGGTACGGCCGCGGGTGTGCCCGCACGGGGCGGTGCGGGGCGGACGACCGGGACGCGCTGAACGGGGGCCGCGGGCACGGTGGTTCCGCCGCCCGGCTCCCGTGGTCCGCTGCGGTCGGCCGCGGCCCGCTGGACGCCGGGCACCGCCGGCGCGGCCGGGGGCTGAGGGGGCGCCGGGCGTACGGGG
>NZ_MUMF01000999.1:0-218 GCF_002155905.1 Streptomyces tricolor
AATTTATGGGATGAGCAGTGCGACCCCCCACCGTCTTCCCCTGGCCGGAGTGCTCCGCCTCGGGCGCCCCTCCGACATCTGGTTCAAGCCCGCGCTGAGCGTGATCGCCGCGGTCGCCCCGCCCAACCTCACCCTGCTCGCGCTCGACCGCCTCGACCTCGCGATGTACACCATGGCCGGATCGCTGTGCGCCCTCTACGGCCACAACCGGCCCTACG
>NZ_MUMF01000999.1:306-519 GCF_002155905.1 Streptomyces tricolor
GGACCGCCGGGCAACGTCGTCCTCACCTTCATCAGCTCCGCCTCGCTGTTCGCCCGGCAGACCCCCGGCCAGCTGCCCGGACACATCGGGCTGGCCCTCGCCGCCGGCGCCTGGGCCTGGCTGGTCTGCATGGCCCCCGGGCTGCTCCGCCCGCACGGCCCCGAGCGCCGCGCCACCGCCCAGGCCCTGAACGCCGCCGCCGCGTACGCCGAC
>NZ_MUMF01001000.1 GCF_002155905.1 Streptomyces tricolor
CGGCGGCGCCCTGCTCGCGGTCCTGGCGGCCGGCCTGCCCCGGGACCCGCTCGCCCTGGACACCACCGCGCGCCTGCGCCCCCCTTCCCGGACACACCCGTTCGGCACCGACGCACTCGGCCGGGACCTGCTCGCCCGGGTCGCCCACGGCGCCCTGGACACCCTGCTGCTCGCCCTCGCCATCAGCGCCGGCACCCTCCTGGCCGGACTGCTCCTCGGACTGCTGCCCCGGCTGTCCGGACCGCTCGTCGACACCGTCAACGCCGTACCGCCCGTGCTCGCCGCACTGCTGGTCACCGCCGTCGCCGGCGGCGGCCCGGCCACCCCCGCGCTCGCCGTCGCCGCGGTCGCCTGGGCCCCGCTCGCCGCGCACACCTCCGCCCTGCTCCGGCAGGAACGCGCCGCCCTCCACCTCACCGCCACCCGGGCCCTCGGCGCCGGCCGCTGGTACCTGCTGCGCCACGAACTCCTGCCCGCCGTCGTCCCGTCCGTCACCCGGCACGCCCTGCTGCGCCTGCCCGGCACCGCGCTCGCCCTCGCCTCCCTCGGCTTCCTCGGTCTCGGCGCCCAGCCGCCGTCCCCCGAGTGGGGCCATCTGCTCGCCGAGAACCAGCCCTACGCCGAACGCGCCCCCTGGGCGGTCCTCGCCCCCGCCGCCGTCCTCGCCGTGCTCGGCGCGCTGGCGGTCACGTCCGCGGGCGCCCTGCGACGCCGGAACCCGTCCCGTCGTACCGCCGAAGCCCCGGCCCCCGTCGGCCAGTTGGCCGTCCGGTGAGCGCGCTCCCGGCCACCGCCCGCACCGCGGACACCCCCCTGTCCCCGCTGCTGCGGCTGCTGATCCTCACCCAACTCGCCTTCAACATCGGCTTCTTCGCCGTGCTGCCGTTCCTCGCCGAGCACCTCGGCACGGCGATCGGCATGGCGGGCTGGCTGGTCGGCGTCGTCCTCGGACTGCGCACCTTCAGCCAGCAGGGGCTGTTCGTGGTGGGCGGGGCCCTCGCCGACCGCTACGGCGTCCGGCCCGTCGTCCTCACCGGGTGCGCGCTGCGCGTCGCCGGGTTCGCCTGGCTCGGGTACGCCGGAGCGACCTGGTCGGTGATCGGCTCCGTGCTGCTGATCGGGTTCGCCGCCGCGCTGTTCTCCCCCGCGGTGGAGTCGGAGGTCGCCCGGCAGGCCGTGCTGCGGGAGGAGGCGGGCGGCGGGCCGCGCGCCCGCGTGCTGGCGCTGTTCACCGTCGCCGGACAGGCGGGCGCCTTCGTCGGCCCCCTGCT
>NZ_MUMF01000100.1 GCF_002155905.1 Streptomyces tricolor
TCAGCAGCCGGTTGGTGTTGCGGATCTCGGCGGAGCCGAACTTCGCGCTCACCGTCGAGCAGTAGTCGCGGAAGTCCTTCTTCTGCAGCCCGGAGCGGGCGATCAGCGTCAGGTCGTACGCCGACGACACCTGGCCCGGTGCGTCGTAGCCGTCGGGCGAGACCACGGTCGTGTCCAGGGCCTGGAGTTCCTCGGCGTGGTCCTGCATGTCCTGGACGGTCTGCTCGATGCCGNNTCGTTGCCCGAGCGCAGGAAGACGCCGAGCCACAGGTCGTGGACCGAGTAGGAGCTGCCCTCCTTTATCCCGACCACGCTGGAGCCGGCGCCCACGCCCTTGAGGTCCGACGGCGCCACCTTGTGCCGGGTGCCCTTCGGGAACCGGGGCAGCACGGTGTCCGCGAACAACATCTTCAGCGTGCTCGCCGGAGGCAGCCGCCAGTGCGCGTTGTGCGCGGCGAGCACCTCGCCCGACTCGGCGTCGGACACGATCCAGGACCGGGCGGTGACGTCCTTGGGCAGCACCGGGACCCCGGGGGCGAGATTGACCTGGGTGCCGGGCATCCCGAGCCGGGCGCCGCCCAGGGTGGACATCTGGGCCGGGGGCGTGGCCGACGGGCTGGTCGAGGGGGTCGGCGCGGCGAGAGCCGTCGGCGCGGTGACGGACAGGGACAGCAGGGCGGCGGAGGTGACCAGCAGGGATCGCCTGCCGGCCGGCTTCGGTGCGGGCACGGTCGAGAACGTACCCGGACCGGACCGCGAAGTCCCGCCTCCGGACCCACCCCCGACACGGCCCCGGGCACCGGACGGCGATACTGGACTCATGAAGCTCAGCCGCCCCATCTCCTGGTTCCTGCTCGCCTTCGGGGTGTGGAGCTGGGTCATCTGGGTCACTTTCGTCAAAAATCTGATCAAGGACAGCAGCGGGCTCGCCTTCGACGACGGTCACCCGACCGCGTACTTCTGGGTGCATCTGCTGCTGGCGGTCGTCTCCTTCGTATTGGGGACGGTCATCGGGGTCATCGGGTTGCGCGGGCTGCGCGCACTGCGCCGGAAGTCATAGCGGGGGGACCGGTCGGGGTGGTCATCGTCTTCGCGCTCGTCGCCCTGGCCGTCCTGGCCGCCGTGGCGGGCCTGCACTGGTACGTGTGGCGGCGCCTGGTCCGCGACACCACGCGCGGCCCGGGCCCGGCCCGCCGCGCCGGCACCACGCTGTTCGTCGCCGGCCCGGTCCTGATGATCGCGGCCCTGCTCACGGAACGCGCGGGCGCCCCGTTCTGGCTCCAGCGCACCCTGTCCTGGCCGGGCTTCCTGTGGATGGCCCTCGCGCTGTACCTGCTGCTGGGGGTGCTGGCGGGCGAACTCATACGCCCGCTCCTCAACCGGCTGAGCCGACCCCCCGTGCCGGCACCTCCCGGCCGGCCGAGTCGCACGGAGAGCGGGCAAGGCCCGGCGGTCCAGGAGGCGGAGCCCCCCGGCACGGCGCCCACGGCACCGGACCCCGCCCGGCGCCTCTTCGTCTCCCGCGTGGTGGCCGGCGCAGCCGCCACCGCGGCGCTCGCCACCGTCGGCCACGGCACCTACGGCGTCCTCCGGGGCCCCCGCGTCACACGCGTCACCGTCCCCCTGGCGAAACTCCCCCGGGCGGCGCACGGCTTCCGCATCGCCGTGGTCAGCGACATCCACCTCGGCCCGGTCCTCGGCCGCGGCTTCGCACAGCGCGTCGTCGACACGGTCAACGCCACCCGGCCCGACCTGATCGCGGTCGTCGGCGACCTGGTGGACGGCAGCGTCCAGGACCTCGGCCCGGCCGCGGCCCCCCTCGCCCGGCTCAGCGCCCGTCACGGCGCCTACTTCGTCACGGGCAACCACGAGTACTTCTCCGGCGCCGAGCAGTGGATCGAGGAGATCCGCGACCTCGGCCTGCGCCCGCTCCAGAACGCCCGCACGGAACTGCCGTTCTTCGACCTGGCCGGCGTGAACGACGTCCAGGGCGAGAGCGAGGGCCAGGGCCCGGACTTCGGCAAGGCGCTCGGCGACCGGGACCCGGCACGCGCGTGCGTGCTGCTCGCCCACCAGCCGGTGCAGATCCACGAGGCCGTCCGGTACGGCGTCGACCTCCAGCTCTCCGGCCACACCCACGGCGGCCAGCTCTGGCCCGGCAGCCTGCTCGCCGCCGCCGCCAACCCGACCGTGGCCGGTCTGGAACGCTACGGCGACACCCAGTTGTACGTCAGCCGGGGCGCGGGAGCCTGGGGTCCGCCCACGCGGGTGGGGGCGCCGTCGGACGTGACGGTGATCGAACTGGCGCCTCGTTAAGTTCTTCGCCAACTGGGCAGAAAGCCCTTCCCCGGGTGAAACCCGTGTGGTTAGGTGAGCCGCGTCACTCAAGGGGAAGTGACGGGGGAGGGCACCACCATGCGATCTGTTCGCATGCGGATTCTCGTGACGCTGCTCGCACTCGCCGTCGTGGGGATCGGCGGCTGGCAGCTGCTGCCGTCGCAGGAGGACAAGAACCGGACCATCACCGTCGGTACGACGGACGCGGTCACCGCGCTCGACCCGGCCGGCGCCTACGACGCCGGGTCCTGGGCGCTGTTCAGCAATGTGTTCCAGTCGCTGATGACCTTCGAGCCGGGCGGGGTCGAACCGGTCCCGGACGCGGCGGTGAGCTGCGCCTTCAAGGGCAGCGGCCTGAAGACCTACCGGTGCACCCTGCGCTCGGGGATCACCTTCCCGAGCGGGCGCGCCATGACGGCCGAGGACGTGGCGTACTCCTTCGAGCGGGTCAAGAAGATCGACTCCGAGGTCGGCCCGGCGTCCCTGTTCGGCACGCTCGCCTCGGTGACCGCCGACGACGCGCACACCGTCACCTTCCACCTGTCGTCCGCGGACGCCACCTTCCCGCTGAAGGTCGCCACCGGCGCCGGTTCGATCGTGGACCGGGAGAAGTATCCGGCCGACGCCCTGCGCACGGACGCCGCCGTCGACGGCACCGGGCCGTACAGGCTGAAGTCGTACACCCGGCACGAGAAGGCCGTCCTCGCGCCGAACGAGCACTACAAGGGCTCGCTCGGCGGCACCGGCCGCCCGGTCGAGCTGCGCTACTACGCCGACTCCGGCGCGCTCGACCGCGCCTGGCAGGGGCGGCGGATCGACGTGGCCACCCGGACCCTGCCGCCGCGGGTGCTCTCCGAGCTGAACCCGAGCGACCCCGGGCAGCGGGTCACCGAGTCCGACAGCGCCGAGACCCGCAACCTGTACCTCAACACCCGCTCCGACTCCCCGCTGCACGATCCGCGGGTGCGCCGGGCGATGGCCTGGCTGGTCGACCGCGAGCAGCTGGCCGCGACGGTCTACGAGGGCACGGTCGACCCGCTGTACTCGCTGATCCCGACCGGCATCACCGGCCACACCACGTCGTTCTTCGACAACTACCCGAAGCGGAGCCCCCGGAAGGCCCGTGAGCTGCTCACCGAGGCCGGGGTGAGCCTGCCGGTCCGTTTCACCCTGGGCTACGGCACCGGCCGGGGCGCGGGCGCGGAGGAGGCCGCGGAGCTGAAGCAGCAGCTGGAGGAGAGCGGCCTGTTCGCGGTGGACGTCAAGGGCTACGAGTGGACCGACTTCCAGAAGCGCTGGGCCGCCGGGAAGATGGACGCCTGGGCGGTCGGCTGGGTGGCCGACTACCCCGACCCGGACACCTTCGGCGCCGCGCTCGTCGGCACCGGCTCCACCATGAGCACCGGGTACAGCAACAAGCTGGTCGACCATCTCATCCTGGACAGCCGGCAGTACGCCGACCGGACCCGGGCCGCGAAGGACTTCGAGGAGATCCAGGCGGCCGTGACCCGGGACGTCCCGCTGATCCCCCTGTGGCAGCGCAAGGAGTACGTGGTCAGCACCGACGACGTGGGCGGCGGCCAGTACCTGACGGACGGCACGGGGGTGTTCCGGCTGTGGCGGCTGAACTGGATCTGATCAGCCGGCCTTCTTCTGCCCGGCCTTCAGGATCATGACGGGGATACCGGCATCAGCGTACGCAGCCGCCTCGGTGGGGGTCGCTCAGGCAGCCGCGCCCCCAGGCGTCCTGTTCCCGCGCCTTCACCCGGAGGCGATCACTCGGTCTCCCGGCCCCCGCGCCCCGGATCCGGCAGCACCTTCGTCATCCCCGGCAGGAAGTCCGTGAACAGCTCGTGCACCTCCAGCACCAGCGGCCGGAGCACCCGGAACCGGGCCAGGGAGACGCCGCGGGCGGTCAGCCGGGCCCCCCGCCGTGCCAGCCGGTAGCTCCGCTCCCGCCCCTCCGTGCGGTCGAAGATCCAGTACAGGACCAGGCCCATCTGGGAGAGCCACATCAACTCGGGCAGCACGTCCCGCAGTTCGGGGGCGACCTTGGACCTGGAGCCGGCCAGCACCTCGCGGTGGACGCTGATGGCCTGCTCGCGGGCGTGCTCGCTCTCCGGCGAGAAGGGGCTGAGCGGGCTGTCGGGGTCGGCGGCGTTCTTGAAGAACTGGACCGCGAACTCGTGGTACGGCCGGGCGATGTCCAGCCAGGCGGTCAGCACGCCCGCGAGCCGCGCCTCCAGGTCGGTCTCCCGGTCCAGGACCTCCCGGACCGCCGCCTGGTGCTCCGCGGCGATCCGGTCGTAGAAGCCCTGGATCAGGTGCTCCTTGCCCTCGAAGTAGTAGTAGGCGTTGCCGACGGAGACCCCGGCCTCCTTGGCGATGGCCCGCATCGTCGTCTTGTCGTACCCGCGCTCCTGGAACAACCGCATCGCGGTCTCCAGGATCAGCGCACGGGTCTGCTCGGACTTGCTGCTGTGGGGGCCGGCCGCCTCGGGGCCGTCGTTCTTCGCGGGCACGGTAGAAGAGCCTAACGACTGGCCGGAGCGGTCCCCGAGCAGGACGGCGGGGAGTACGACGGCGGGGAGTAGGTCCAGCCCGTCCGCGGGTGGTAGGACCAGCCGTCCGCCCGCCGGTACACCTGCCCTCCCCACGGTCCGCCGCGCCTCTGGGCTTCGCGCCACTTCGCCGCGGCGAGCACGGCTCCCCGGGCCAGCTTCGCGCCCGTCGGCCCGGTCAGCCGGTGGGCGAGCCGGCGGTGGTCGCGCAGCGCCCACAGGACGACGATCCAGGCGCGCGAGCCCTGGTAGACCTGCCCGGAGTCACCGATGACGGTGACCTCGTCGAGGGTGGCCGCGTGGTCGAGGCCGGGGAAGCGGGCGCGGACCTCGGCCGAGCCGGCCGGCAGCAGCTCCAGCGGCACCAGCTGGGCCTGCCGGGCCAGCCAGGCGCGCAGATGGACGCACAGGCCGCACTCGGCGTCGTACAGGACGGTGAGCCCCCGGACCGGGACGCCCGCGGCGCCCCGGCCGTCCGTGGTGGTCACGGTGGTCGTGCCGGTCACGGCCGTCACGCCCCGGCCGTCGGGGCGATCCACTGCTGCGGGGCGACCGGGGGGAGCTGCTCCCGCTCCATGACCCCGCGCCGGCGGATCCGGTTGAGCACGTACACGTTGCCGAGGTGCATCACGCCGAGGACCAGCAGCACCACGCCCAGCTTGGTCGACAGGGCCTCGAAGACCCCGCGGGTGTCCCGGATCGTCTCGTCGTCGCCCAGGTACAGCGCGACGAAGCCGAGGTTGACCAGGTAGAAGCCGACGACCAGCAGGTGGTTGACGGCGTCCGCGAGCTTCTCGTTGCCGCGCAGGACGTCGGCCAGGAAGATCCGGCCGTTGCGGCTGAGCGTGCGGGCCACCCAGACGGTCAGCGCGATGCTGACGACCAGGTAGATGACGTAGGCGATGACGGTGCGGTCCATGCCCCACCCCTTCTTGAACGCGTTCAAAACGCTGACAGGGATGACTCTAGACCTGTTTTTGAACGCGTTCAACACGAGGGGTGGTGGCGGGGTTCTCAGGCTCTGCGGCCCAGCGCCGGACGCTTGGTGTAGTCCGTGAAGCCGAGGATGTTCCCCCAGGGATCGGCGATCTCCACGGTCCATCCGGTGGCCACCTGGAAGATCTCGTCCAGGGGCTCGATCCCCGCGGCGGCCAGCTCCCGCGCCGCCGCCCGCGCGTCCGGCACCTCCAGCCAGATCCGCGGCGCCGGCCAGTGCGGCGGCCGGTGCCGCAGCTCGTCCTCGGCGCGCAGCAGGATGCCGGGCGTCTCCCCGCCGACCTTCAGCAGCGCGATCCCGGCCTCGTCGAACCGGAACCCCACGGCGAACCCGGCCCGCTCGTAGAAGGCGACGGCCTCGCCCAGGTCGCCGACGGGGAGCAGCACGTTGTCGAAGCCGAGCAGTTCGTACGACTCTTCGTCTGACATGTCGTCAGATTAGGATTCTTCGTCCCGGGAAGCGAGGAGCCCCACCGGAGCGGACTCCGGCGGGGCTCTGCGGCGTACGCGTCAGCGGCTCACTGCGGGAAGGTCGGGTCCAGGTCGGACTCCGCCGCGCCGCTCGTCGTGACGCCCTGGCCGCTCCCGCGCAGCAGCACGCCCGTGCGGTAGAGGTCGCCCGAGGCCAGCAGATCCGCGTCGCCGTCCCGGTCGAGGTCGCGCAGGCGGACGTACAGCCCGAGCATCTCCGCCTCCGAGGCGCTGCCCGGCACACCCGCCGTGGCCCGGGTGAACCACTGGGAGCCGGTGCCGGTCAGGCCGCTCCGGCCGCCCCGCAGGACGTGCACACCGCCCGCGTTCTCCACCGAGCCGGCCTCCTCCTCGGGCACGCCGACCGCGAGGTCCGGATAGCCGTCGCGGTTGGTGTCGCCGGCGGAGAGCGCGTAGCCGAACCGGTCGTGCGGGCCGGCCGCGGTCGCCACGCCGGAGGTGGACTGGGTCAGCCGGTAGGAGGTGGCCGGGCCGGTCGCGCCGCCGCGCAGCACCACCACGGCACCCGCGCCCTTGTTGTACGGCGTGTCGCTGACGGCCAGGTCGCCGTAGCCGTTCTTGTCGAAGTCGGCGATCACTCCGACCTGGCCGAAGTCCACCTGTGTGACGTTGTACGTCGTGTACTTCCCGCGCTTGGGGGTGGCGCCGCCCTGCACGAACCACGCGGCCTGGGTCAGCCGGCCGTCCTTGTAGCCCTGGCCGAGCACGTACAGGTCGACGGCGCTGTCCTTGGTGACCCGGCCCGTCACGATCGCGGACGGATCCAGCACCTCGGCGCCGCTGGGGCTCACCTCCAGCCGGGTGACGCTGCCCGTCGTACCGGACGAGGAGAAGCCGCCCCGGTAGACGAACAGGGTGCCCGTGGTGTCGGCGACGGCCAGGTCCGGCCTGCCGTCGCCGGTGAAGTCGCCGGCGGCGAGGGCCGCGCCGAACGCGAGGCTGGACTTGGCCGGCAGGCGCGTGGCCTTCGCGCCGAGCCCCGCCTTGGCGCCCCACAGGATGGTGACCGCGCCCGCCCCGGCCTTCGTGCCGACCTTCTCGCTGCGGTCGGCGACGGCGAGGTCGGCGTACCCGTCCCGGTTGAGGTCGGCGTTCGCGACCTGGCCGCCGAACCCGTCGGCGTAGCCCCCGGCGTCACCGGCCGTGCCCGGGATGTTGGGGCTGGCCTGGGTGAACCGGACCGTCTTCGGGCCCGGCCCGGTGGCCGTGCCGTAGGTGACGGTCACCGCACCCCACTCGCCGGTCGCGTAGTCCCGGTAGCCGTCGCCGTTGAAGTCGTCGGCGTACTTGGCGGGGGCGGCCGTGGCGGTCCCGGCCGTGAGGGCCAGCAGTCCGCCGGTGAGGGAGAGGGCCGTGGCCGTGGCCACGGCCAGCTGTCTGTGCGTACGCATGTGTCTCCTTGATCGCGTACCCAGGAGACGCACAGGGCCGCGCAACAGTTGTACGGCGCGGGCCCCGCCCCCGGTGCGTGACCGGGGACGGGGCCCGCGGGGCCGCAGGCGTGCGGCGGGTCAGTAGCGACGCGTGATCAGCGCGCGCTTGACCTCCTGGATCGCCTTCGTGACCTCGATGCCACGCGGGCAGGCGTCCGTGCAGTTGAAGGTCGTGCGGCAACGCCACACGCCGTCACGGTCGTTGAGGATCTCCAGGCGCTGCTCGCCCGCCTCGTCCCGGCTGTCGAAGATGAAGCGGTGGGCGTTCACGATCGCGGCCGGGCCGAAGTACTGGCCGTCGTTCCAGAACACCGGGCAGGAGGAGGTGCAGGCCGCGCAGAGGATGCACTTCGTCGTGTCGTCGAAGCGCTCGCGGTCCTCCGGCGACTGGAGGCGCTCCCGGGTCGGCTCGTTCGTGTCCTTGGTGACCAGGAACGGCATGACGTCCCGGTACGCCTGGAAGAACGGCTCCATGTCCACGACCAGGTCCTTCAGGACCGTCAGGCCCTTGATGGGCTCGATCGTGATCGGCTTCTCGGGGTTGATGTCCTTGATCAGCGTCTTGCAGGCAAGGCGGTTCTTGCCGTTGATCCGCATCGCGTCCGAGCCGCAGATGCCGTGCGCGCACGAGCGGCGGAAGGTGAGGGTGCCGTCGACGTCCCACTTGATCTTGTGGAGGCCGTCGAGGACCCGCTCCTTGGGGTCGATCTCCAGCTGGAAGTCTTCCCAGGTCGCCTCGGCCGAGACCTCCGGGTTGAACCGGCGGACGCGGAAGGTGACCGTGATGTAGGGGGAGTCGGCGAAGCCGGGCTCGGGCCGGCCGGCCGCGTCCGCCTTGTCCAGAACAGGGGTAGCCATCAGTACTTACGCTCCATCGGCTGGTAGCGGGTCTGGACGACCGGCTTGTAGTCGAGACGGACGGTTTCCGAGCCGTCGGCGCCGACCTCGCGGTACGCCATGGTGTGGCGCATGAAGTTGACGTCGTCGCGGTTCGGGTAGTCCTCGCGGTAGTGACCGCCGCGGGACTCCTTGCGGGCCAGCGCCGAGACGGCCATGACCTCGGCCAGGTCCAGCAGGTTGCCCAGCTCGATGGCCTCCAGCAGGTCCGTGTTGAACCGCTTGCCCTTGTCCTGGATCGCCACGTTCTTGTAGCGCTCCTTCAGCTCGCCGATCTTCTCGACGGCCGTCTTGATCGTCTGCTCGGTGCGGAACACCATGACGTTGGCGTCCATGGTCTCCTGCAGCTCGCGGCGCAGGGTCGCCACCCGCTCGTTGCCGGTGGAGTTGCGCAGCCGCTCGATCTGCTCCACGACGAGGGACGCCGGGTCCTCCGGCAGCTCGACGTAGTCGGCCTTCGCCGAGTACTCGGCGGCGGCGATGCCCGCGCGGCGGCCGAAGACGTTGATGTCCAGCAGCGAGTTGGTGCCGAGGCGGTTGGCGCCGTGCACGGAGACACAGGCGACCTCGCCGGCCGCGTACAGACCCGGGACGACGGTGGTGTTGTCCGCCAGGACCTCACCCTCGACGTTGGTCGGGATGCCGCCCATCGCGTAGTGCGCGGTCGGCTGGATCGGGATCGGGTCCGTGTACGGCTCGATGCCGAGGTAGGTGCGCGCGAACTCGGTGATGTCCGGGAGCTTGGCGTCCAGCTGCTCCGGCGGCAGGTGGGTCAGGTCCAGGTAGACGTGGTCGCCCTCGGGACCGCAGCCACGGCCCTCGCGGATCTCCGTGTAGATGGA
Organism: Streptomyces tricolor; assembly: GCF_002155905.1. Taxonomy (GTDB): domain Bacteria; phylum Actinomycetota; class Actinomycetes; order Streptomycetales; family Streptomycetaceae; genus Streptomyces; species Streptomyces tricolor. Next base: position 9,559 of record NZ_MUMF01000100.1, read on the forward strand.
GCGGGACACGACGTCACGGGACGCCAGGTCCTTCATGACGGGAGCGTACTTCTCCATGAAGCGCTCGCCGTCCTTGTTGCGCAGGATGCCGCCCTCGCCGCGGGCGCCCTCGGTGAGCAGGATGCCCATGCGCCAGATGCCGGTCGGGTGGAACTGGAAGAACTCCATGTCCTCCAGCGGCAGGCCCCGGCGGTAGACGGCGGCCTGGCCGTCACCGGTGAGGGTGTGCGCGTTGGAGGTCACCTTGAAGAACTTGCCGCAGCCGCCGGAGGCGTAGATGACGGCCTTCGCCTGGAAGACGTGGATCTCGCCGGTGGCCAGCTCGTACGCGACGACACCGGCCGACTTCTTGACGCCGTCGACCTCGGTGATCAGCTGGTCCAGGACGTAGAACTCGTTGAAGAACTCCACGCCCTCCTTGACGCAGTTCTGGTACAGCGTCTGGAGGATCATGTGGCCGGTGCGGTCGGCCGCGTAGCAGGAGCGGCGGACCGGGGCCTCGCCGTGGTTGCGGCTGTGACCGCCGAAGCGGCGCTGGTCGATGGTGCCGTCGGGCGTCCGGTTGAACGGCAGGCCCATCTTCTCCAGGTCGAGGACGGCGTCGATGGCCTCCTTCGCCAGGATCTCGGCGGCGTCCTGGTCGACCAGGTAGTCACCGCCCTTGACCGTGTCGAAGGTGTGCCACTCCCAGTTGTCCTCCTCCACGTTGGCCAGCGCGGCGGCCATGCCGCCCTGCGCGGCGCCCGTGTGGGAGCGGGTGGGGTAGAGCTTGGTCAGGACCGCGGTGCGGCTGCGCTTCGTCGCCTCGATGGCGGCGCGCATGCCCGCGCCGCCGGCGCCGACGATGACGGTGTCGTACTTGTGGATCTTCATGATTCTCGCAGCCCCGTGCCTAGCGGATGTTCGGGTCGAAGGTGAAGATCACCAGCGTGCCCAGCAGGATGGTGAACACCGTGGCGGTGTAGAGCAGGCCCTTGAGCCACAGCCGGGTGTTCGGCCGCTCGGCGTAGTCGTTGATGACCGTGCGCAGGCCGTTGGCGCCGTGCAGCATCGCGAGCCACAGCATCAGCAGGTCCCAGACCTGCCAGAACGGGGACGCCCAGCGGCCGGCCACGAAGGCGAAGCCGATCTTGGAGACACCGCCGTCCAGCACGAGCTGGATCAGCAGGTGGCCGATGACGAGGACGACCAGCACGATGCCGGACAGGCGCATGAACAGCCAGGCCGCCAGCTCGAAGTTGCCCCGGGTGGACCGCGGGGTCTTCTTGGTGCGCTTGCGCGGCGCCTCGATCAGCGGGGCCGGGTTGTCGACGGTGTAGACGGGGGCGCCCTCGACGGGGCCGACTCCGGACGCGGTGGTTTCAGTGGTGGACATCGGCGTCAGCTCCCAAAGAGAACACGGGCGGCGTGGCCGAGGACCGGGTAGATCGCCCCGGCCATCAGGACGATCCAGACACCCATCACGGTCCAGAACATCTGCTTCTGGTAGCGCGGGCCCTTCGACCAGAAGTCGACGGCGATGACACGCAGGCCGTTGAGCGCGTGGAAGAGGATGGCGGCGACGAGGCCGTACTCCAGCAGCGCGACGATCGGCGTCTTGTACGTGGCTACGACCTTGTCGTAGTCCTCGGGCGAGACACGCACGAGAGCGGTGTCCAGTACGTGAACGAACAGGAAGAAGAAAATGAGGACGCCGGTGACTCGGTGAGCCACCCAGGACCACATTCCTTCCCGGCCGCGGTACAGCGTTCCAGCCGGCACGGAAGAACCCTCCGGGAGCGGGGACTAGGGCCGCGCCGGCTTCACTGTCGGTCGGGCCCGGCCGGGTACGGTCCACCGGCCCCCAGCATCGTAGCGAGGCGCCGCGCCGTGCCTTACGGGGGGCCTACCGGTGTGATCAAAGTGGCACGCGGTTGGGCTAGCCGGTGCGGCTACCGGGGTGGTCTGTCCTGTTATTTACCGGGTGCGGGTGCGTTGTGGCTGGTCGCGCCCACATGGCGGCAGCCGCAGATCGAACACACTCCCGCGCCCTTGAGGAGGACCAGGAGCCGCCCCCGTGCGAGGCGGCGGAGTTGTTCCGCCGCTATGACCCGTTCCTCCTCCGGATCGTTCGCCAATCGTGATCGGATGGCTTCGAGGATGTGGTCGATGACCTCGTCCGGGGGGATGTCGCCCAGGTAGATGACGAACGCGTGTCCGAATCTGGCCTCGTAGGCGGCGTGGGCGGCGCTCAGGGCCATGTGGGCCGCCGAGTAGGTGTCCTCGGGAAGCTCCGGGAGGGACTCGCCGGCCAGGGCCTCGGCCAGGTCGGCCGGGGAGAGGTCGTACGTCGCCTCGTCCGCCGCGGCGAGCAGGGCGTCCAGGTCGGGGTAGGGGCGGTGGTCGGCGATCCGGTCGGACCAGCGGCGGCTGCGCAGGCAGTGCAGGAGAAGCGCGCGGGCCTCGTCGGCGCGGGCGGTGTTGAAGGCGTCGAGAGGTGTGGGGAGATACGGCAGGCGGTGGGCGGGCAGCGTGGGTCCTCGCGTCACATGTGGTGTGGCAGGGGATGCTGTGAAAGGTGTGTCGTTAGGTTATCGAGAGTGGTCACGCTGTGTCCGAGGGATACCTGAAATTCACCCGGACGGGAGAGTTTGAGACCGCTCGGGTGACGGATGAGTGGGGGAACGGTCGTACGTTGGCAGGGTGACCCAGCACAGGCGCAGGCGCCGGGACGCGGCGCGGCAGGTGATACGGAAGCGGGCGGTGGTGGCCGCCGCGTTCGTCGGGACGGTCGCGCTCGGCACGGGCGTCGGCGTGTGGGCCTCGTCGGACGGGGGCGGCGGGAAGCCGCAGGCGGGCGCGCGGCAGTCGTCGGCCGGCCGTCCGGCCGGCACCGGCGCCGACCCCGGGCAGGCGGCCACCGAGCCGGCGAGCCCCCGCCCCACCCGGTCGTATCCGCTGTCCGACGCCCCGCGCACGATACCCGCGGTGCGCTCCCACACCCCGGCCCGCGGTCCCGGCTGGCAGCCGCAGCGCGGCGGGCGGGTGGTGGTGGGCGACGCCGCGCTGGCCGACGAGGGGCGGCTGACGGCCGAGGAGCTGGGGCTGACGTACGCGGGGGAGAGCGACGACGTGCGGGCGGGAGACGTACGGCTCGCGCTCGGCGGCGGGGGCGGGAACCCGGAGTCGTACACCCTGACCGTCCGCGACGGCCGGGTCGACATCAGCGGGCCCGGCGAGGCGGGCGTCTTCTACGGCACCCGCACCCTGAAGCAGGAGGTCCGCGGCGGCGGGACGGCCCCCGAGGGCGTCGTGCGCGACCAGCCGGCCAAGCCGGTGCGCGGGTTCATGCTGGACATCGCGCGCAAGCCGTTCTCCGCCTCGTGGATCGAGGACCGGATACGCGAGCTGGGGGACCTGAAGTACAACGAGCTGGGCCTGCACTTCTCCGACGACCAGGCCTTCCGGATCGAGTCCGCCGGCCACCCGGAGATCGTCTCCGAGGACCACCTGAGCAAGGCGGAGGTCAAGCGGATCGTGGCGCTGGCGGAGAGCCGGCACATCACCGTCGTCCCCGAGATCGACTCCCCGGGCCACCTGGGGGCCGTCATCGCCGCCCACCCGGATCTTCAGCTGCGCAACGCGAACGGGGTGGCCACCAGGGGCGCCGTCGACATCTCCAAGCCGGCCGCCGCGCAGCTCGTGGACGATCTGCTGAACGAGTACGCCGGGCTCTTCCCCGGCGGCCGGTGGCACCTGGGCGGGGACGAGTACCAGGCGCTCACCGTGCGGGACCCGCAGGCCTCCTATCCGCAGCTGGCCGCCGCCGCCCGGCAGGCCTACGGCGCCGGCGGGACCGTCGCCGACCTGGCCACCGGCTGGCTCAACGACCGCGCCGCCACCGTCCGCGCCCACGACCGCACCCCACGGGCCTGGAACGACGGCTTCTTCCGGGGCACCTCCGTGCGGCCCGCCGACGACCTCCAGGTCGCCTACTGGACCGGCAAGGAGATCGGCGCCCGGCCGCCGGTGGAGTACCTGGACGCGGGGCGCAAGGTCCTCAACTACAACGACGAGTTCCTCTACTACGTCCTCGGGCAGCCGCAGACCTTCGTCTATCCGACCGGAGAGCGGATCTACGAGCAGTGGAACCCGCGGGTGCTGCGCGGCACGAGCGCCGTCCCCGCCCGTTACGACGGGCAGATCCTCGGCGGGTCCTTCGCGGTGTGGTGCGACATCGCGAACGCGCAGACCGAGGAGCAGGTCGCCGCGGGCATCCGGATGCCGCTGCGGGCCACCGCGCAGAAGCTGTGGGATCCCGGCGAGCCGCCGCTCACCTGGGCCGACTTCCGGAAGCTGGCGGACCGGCTGGGCTGAGAACGGAGTGGACGTACGGCGGTGTCCGACCGTATGTTCCGGTGTCCGCGCGCGTCTTCCGGACGCGCCCGTGATGCCAGTGTTCGCGTGCCGGTTCGGGGAGAGCCGCGCGCCGCAGCGGATCTCGTCCTCTCGGGGGAACCTCGCCATGACCTCGCCCATGCCCCTGCCCGGGGCCATGCCCACGCCGCCGTACCCCGCCCCGCCCGGCGCCTGGCTGCGCTCGCCGGCGGCGCTCGGCCGGGCCACCGCCGTACTGCTCGGCGTCGTCATCGCCGCCGACCTGTTCGCCTGCTACGCGGACCTGCTGGAGATCGACGTCACCGGCGACATCGCCGACGGCGCCACCGGCTCCGACGTGGTCGACCGGGCCGACCGCGCGGACACCCTCTACGGCGTCGCCGGCATCTCCCAGGGCGTCGCGCTGCTGGCCACGATGGTGGTCTACCTGTGCTGGCTGTGGCGGGTCCGGGTGAACGCCGAGGTGTTCGACGCCTCCCGGCACCGCATGAAGCGCGGCTGGACCATCGGCGGCTGGTTCTGCCCGATCGTGAACCTGTGGTTCCCGCGCCGGATCGTCGCGGACTGCTGGGACGCCAGCGCTCCCTGGAACGAGCGCACCGGGCACACCCCGCTGATCAACGCCTGGTGGACGGTCTGGCTCGTCAACCTCTTCGTGGGCCGGTTCGCGGACACCAGCTCCCGGAAGGCCGAGACGGCCGAGGAACTGCGACAGGCCGCGAAGACGATGCTGGTCTCCGACGCGCTCGACATCGCCGCCGCCGTCCTCGCCGTCGTGGTGGTCGTCCGGCTGACCCGCAGGCAGGAGCGCAAGGTCCTCGCCGGCCCGCCGCCGGTCCCCGCCCTTGGCTGAAAACTTATGGCTGTGACACTCCCGCTCCGTCGCACGCAGTAAGGGGAAGTGCGGGCTCCGTACCGGTCGGCGCCCTGGCGAGGGAGATATGTCATGAGCCTGGTGGAACTGATCGCACAGGCCGACGAACGCGGACTGGCTGCCGGCGGACTGGCTTGTTTGGATCGGTGTCTGCCGCTGCTCGGCGGCGACGACGAGCTGCTGCGCCCGCTGTGGGCGAGCCTCGCCGACGGCTCCGACTGGGCCGGGGAGCTGGAGAAGGTCCGCGCCGCGGTCGGCACCGCGGACCCCGCCGCCGACGAGGCCGCGCGGCTGGCCCGCGCGATGCTGGAGTCGGCCCCGGCCGAGCGCACCGCCGACGCGGTACGGCCCTGGGCCGACGCCTGCTCGGTCGCCTCGCTGCGCGTCCACCGGCTGCTCGACCCCGCCGCGGACGGCGGCCCGGCCGCGGACGGCCTCGACGCCGGGCGCGCGGGCGACACCGCGGACCTGCCGCCGCTCGTCGCCGCCGAGCTGCGCCGCCAGGCCGCCGTGCTGGAACTCCTCGCCGGCCATGGTGTCCAGGGGCTGCGCGGGGCGCTGGAGGTGTCGGTGGAGGGCCGCCGGGTGCTGCGCGCGGTGGTCTCCCGCCGGGCGCGCAGCGCCGCGGAGCCGGGGGCCTGACGTCGGTCCTGTGACCCTCGTGCGGTGGACGTGGGGTGGTCCTGCGACGGTTGGCGGAACGTTTGGAGAAACGATTCGAAACCCTGTGACGGAACCCCGGCCCGGCTCGCTCTTCCGTATGTGACAGCCGAAGTGACAGCTCATGCGACAGCTCAGGTGACGGCCCGGCACGGGGCGGCGCAGCAGCAGACCAGGCCGCAGGCCGCGGCCAAGCCCGTGCGGTGGGCGGCGGACGCGGTGGCCACCCTGCGCGAGGGGGCGCGGGTACGGCTCGACTACTCGGCGCAGAGCCTGTGGCGGGTGGACCGGATGATCGAGGAGATACGCCGGGAGGGGCCGCCGTACGCGGCCGTGGAGAGCGTGCTGCGCGGCTTCGGCGCCTACGCCGGCGAGGTGATCGTCCGGCAGACCGGCGCCGAGTGGTGGGCGACCGGCGGCGAGCACTGGCTGCGCACGCCCGACGGCCGGCTGTGGGACCCCATCGACGAGGCCCGGCGCTGCTACGGCGGTCACGGCTCGCTCCGGCTGCTGTGCCGGGACGCGACCGCGAGCGCCTCCGGCTGACCGGGCCGTCCGGGGCGGCGAGTGCCTTCGGCTGACCGGGCCGTCCGGGGCGGCGAGTGCGTCCGGCTGACCGGGCCGTCCGGGGCGGCGAGTGCGTCCGGCTGACCGGGCCGTCCGGGGCGGCGAGCGCGTCCGGCTGACCGGGCCGTCC
>NZ_MUMF01001001.1 GCF_002155905.1 Streptomyces tricolor
GACCAGGCCGAACGCCTCTCCCTGCGCTTCCTCGACGCCCTGTGCGCGGACATCGAGCGGATCCACCCGCCGGGCGCCCGGGTCGTCCTCTGCTCCGACGGGCATGTCTTCGGGGACCTGATCGGCGTCCCCGACGCGCACATCGACGCCTATGCCGACGCACTGCGCCTGCTGATCGCGGAGTCGGCGCCGGCCCGGCTGTCGGTCTTCGACCTGCGCGACGTCCTCGGCGACCTGCCGTACGACGCCAAGCGCGCCCGGGTGCACGCCCGTTACGCCCCGCCCCTGGACGACCTGCGCGCCNNACGCCGCCGCCCGCGCCCTGTACCGGGGCATCACCCGCTTCCTCGTCGAGGACACCGCCGCGTTCCCCGGCACCCGTTCCGCCCTGCAACGCGAGTGCCGCAGACGTGCCTACGGCGTCATCCAGCGCAGCCGCGCCTGGGGCGGCCTCATCGCCGAGCACCACCGCCGCGCCGTACGCCTGTCCATCCACCCCCAGCCCGTCGGCGGCCCCAAGTTCGGCATCCGCCTCC
>NZ_MUMF01001002.1:0-224 GCF_002155905.1 Streptomyces tricolor
GATCCTGGTCACCGGCGCCTTCGGCCGGCTCGACCTGCTGGTGCCGATACTGCTCGCGGTGATCGCCGTACGGTTCATCCGGCACCCGGAGAAGCCGGAGGCCAACGGGCGGATCGTGATCGGCCTGTCCGCGCTCGTCGTCGGTGTGCTCGGCCAGGTCCACATCGCCTGCGGCGCACCCGCGCGCAGCGACGGCATGCAGGGCATAAGGGACGCCGGCGGCC
>NZ_MUMF01001002.1:229-544 GCF_002155905.1 Streptomyces tricolor
GCTCCGCCGCCCCTCAGACGTACGACCCCGAGCGCGCCGAGCAGGAGGCCCTCTCGCAGCGCCGCGGGCGCCCCAGGCGCTCCGCGGTGCCCCAGCCGGATCCGCAGCGCCAGCTGGACGCCGTGGACGTCGCGGCGGCTGCCGCAGCCGCCCTCGACGGTGCCGTGCTGCACGGCATGCCGCCGTCCCCGCTCGTCGCCGACCTCACCCAGGGGGTCGGCACGGGCGAGCGCGAGGACACCACGCCGGTGCCCGCGCCCGCGCCTGTCCCGGAGCCCGATCCGGCCCCCGCTCCGGCGCCGGTCCCGGCCGCCC
>NZ_MUMF01001003.1:0-253 GCF_002155905.1 Streptomyces tricolor
GACCCCCACCCCGTGTACGCCGCCCTGCGCGAGGAGGGCCGGGCGCACCGCGTCACCCTGCCCGGCGGAGTCGAGGCATGGCTCCTCACCGGCTACGAGGACTGCCGCCGCGCCTTCCTCGACAACGACTCCTACTCCAAGGACATGGCGGCCACCTGGACCGCCTTCCGCGAGCAGCGCGTCCCCGTCACCGGCGACGTGGTGATCGGCATGGGCGACTCCATGCTGGTCTCCGACCCGCCCCGGCACACCC
>NZ_MUMF01001003.1:356-555 GCF_002155905.1 Streptomyces tricolor
AGCAACGACGAGGACAGCCGGGACGCCGCCATGGCCGCCTTCCAGGAGGTCCACGACTGTCTGCGCGCCCTCGTCGCCCGCAAGCGCACCGAGGGCGGCGACGACCTCACCTCCGCGCTGATCGTCGCCCGCGACGAGGACGACCGGCTCAGCGAGGACGAACTCGTCTCCATGCTGGCGCTGCTGCTCTCCGCCGGCC
>NZ_MUMF01001004.1 GCF_002155905.1 Streptomyces tricolor
CGTACCGGCGGTGCACCGCCTGCTTGGTGACCCCGAGCGCCGAGCCCACCGCGTCCCACGAGAAGCCGAGCGAGCGGTCGAAGTCCACGGCGGCCGTGACCAGGGTTTCGACACTGTCCCGGAGTTCCTGGGCAAGGCGGACCGTCGGGGCGGGAGCGCGTCCGTAGACGACGAAGCCCGTGGACGGGCCGGTGCGGCGCGGGCGGTAGACGTTGCCCAACTGGGCGGTGAGCGTGCGCAGCGCGTCCACCTGCCGGCGGACCCGCTCGATGTCCCGCACCAGCAAGTGCAGGCTGGCCCGGGCCTGGGCGTCGTGGGTTGCATGGTCGGCCATGAACAAGCCTCTCGAACCGGCGTTGAAAGGAATTGGGCCGCGAAAGCGGCCCGATGTGGTCAACTCTTTCTTGACCAACGCGCTGACGCTCCGCTGGTCACGGGGTGGGGGCGTACGGGCATATGCGTACGCCGCCCACCCGCTCGCGCGCCGCCCATGGTCATAGACTGGTGCGCTGCTCGTACCACCCCCGCCCGAGAGGCCCGATCCCGCCCATGAAGCTCGTGTTCGCCGGTACCCCCGAGGTCGCCGT
>NZ_MUMF01001005.1 GCF_002155905.1 Streptomyces tricolor
CCCGCGCCGGCGCGGGTGGCCGGGGGGTCCGGCCGGGTACGGTCCGGACCCCCGGCCCCTGTTGTCCCCGGCGGCCTCTCCTCCCGACCGGCCCTCGGCCCGCCGGCACCGCCGTTCGTGCCGTCTCTTCCGTGCGGCCTCGCGTGTCCCCTGAAGAGGTGTCAGGGGCGTGCTCCATCCGGCCGCTTCGCGGCGGCCCCCGTGGCCGTATACCCGGAGTCGCCGCAACAGTGTGCGGAATGTCCGATTTGTCCACAATGAGAGGGATCCCTCATCGTGCGTTTCCCGTCGCTGACCCTGGCCGCGGCCGGCGCCGCCCTGCTCGCCCCGACGGCGCTGCCCGCCCCGGCCACCGCCGTCCCGCCCCGCGAGCGGCCCGCTGCCCGCGGCGAGGGCCCGGTCACCGCCGCCGGCCTCAAGCGGCCGGCGGCCCGCGGCGAGAGCGCGGTCATCGTCGCCGGCCTCAAGCGGCCGGTGGCCCGCGGCGAGAGTGCGGTTGCCGCTGCCGACCCTGAGCGGCCGGTGGCCCGCGGCGGGAGCGGGGTCACCGCCGCCGACCTGCTGGCCCGGACCGGCACGTGCACCCAGCTCTCCCGGGGCCGCTACCGCACCGACGCCGGCCGCCCCGCGACCGTCCCCGTGTGCGGCACCCGTGACGCCGTCTTCTGGAAGGCCGACCTGGACATCGACTGCGACGGCCGTCCCACCCCACGCTGCAACCGCCGCACCGACCCGGTGTTCGCCGCCACCACCGCCTTCCAGCAGTCCGACGGCCGGCACCTCAACGCCGAGACCCTGCCCTACATCGTGATCCCGCCGCCCAGCCGCCGCTGGGACCACCGCGCGTCCGGCGTCCGGGGCGGCTCCGTCGCCGCCGTCGTCCACCGGGGCCGGGTGCAGTACGCGGTCGTCGGCGACACCGGCCCGCGGGACGTCATCGGCGAGGCCTCCTACGCCACCGCGCACGGCCTCGGTATCCCCGCCGACCCGCGCGAGGGCGGGGTGCCCTCGGACGTGACCTACATCGTCTTCCGGAACTCCCGGGTCAGCCCCATCGAGAGCCGCGCGGCGGCGGTGGCGGAGGGGGAGCGGCTGGCCAGGCTCTTCACGGCCCGGAAGTGACCGGCCCCGCCCGAGGACCCCGTCACGCCTTCCGGTAGCTGTACGCCTCCGCCGCCGCGGCCTCCACCGCGTCCAGGTCGGCGCCCGCGGCGGCGGTGACCACGGCGGCCACCGCGCCCTCCACGAACGGCGCGTCCACCAGGCGCGTACCCTCCGGCAGTTCGTCGCCCTCGGCGAGCAACGCCTTCACCGTGAGCACCGCGCTGCCCAGGTCGGTGAGGACCGCCACCCCGGCCCCCCGGTCCACCGAGGCCGCGGCGGCGGAGATCAGCTCGGCACTGGTGCCGAGCCCGCCGCCCTCGGTGCCGCCCGCCGGGGCCACCGGCACCGCGGTGGCCCCGCCGGCCAGGCCCTTCGCCAGCTCGGCGACCGAGGCGGCCACCTCCGCGCTGTGCGACACCAGCACGATCCCGACCAGCTTGTCGTCACTCACCGTTCGCCTCCGCCGTGTCGGCCAGCGCGGCGATCAGCAGCGCCGACGAGGTCGCCCCCGGGTCCTGGTGGCCGATGCTGCGCTCGCCCAGATAGCTCGCCCGGCCCTTGCGGGCCTGCAACGGCGTGGTGGCCCGCGCGCCCTCCTCCGCCGCGGTCCGCGCGGCGGCGAACCCGGACGCGAGCGCGTCCACGGCCGGCACCAGGGCGTCGATCATGGTCTTGTCGCCGGGAGCCGCCCCGCCGAGCTTCATCACCCCGTCCACGCCCGCGCGCAGCGCCGCGGCCAGTTCCTCCTCGCCGACCTCGGCGGCATCGCCGAGCGCCTTGCCGGCCCGGCGCAGCAGGGTGCCGTACAGCGGGCCGGACGCACCCCCGACCGTTGAGATCAACTGCCGTCCGGACAGGGTCAGGACGGCCCCCGGGGTGTCGGGCGCGTCCTTGTCCAGGGCGGCCGTCACGGCCCTGAACCCGCGCTGCAGATTGCTGCCGTGGTCGGCGTCCCCGATGGCCGAGTCGAGGGCGGTGAGCCGTTCCGCCTCCCGGTCGACGGAGGCGGCGGCCGCCGTCATCCAACGACGGAAGAAATCGGCGTCGAGCACTGGATCTCCTTGCGTGGTAGGGCTGTGGACCGAGCCACCGGACCGGTGGCCGCCTGCTGCCGGATCACATTCCCCAGCGCAGCGCCGGGGTCTTCACCGGCGCGTCCCACAGCCGCAGCAGTTCCTCGTCCGCCTGGCACAGCGTCACCGAGGCGCCCGCCATGTCGAGGGAGGTGACGTAGTTGCCGACGAGGGTGCGGGCCACGGCGACGCCGCGTTCCCGGAGCACCCGCTGCACCTCGGCGTTGAAGCCGTACAGCTCCAGCAGCGGGGTCGCGCCCATGCCGTTGACCAGCACCAGGACGGGACTGCGCGGCGGCATGTCCTCCAGGACGGCGTTCACCGCGAAGTCGGCGATCTCCCCGGAGGTCATCATCGGCCGCCGCTCCCGGCCCGGCTCGCCGTGGATGCCGATTCCCAACTCCAGCTCGCCGTCCGGCAGATCGAAGGTCGGGCTGCCCTTCGCCGGGGTCGTGCAGGCGCTGAGGGCCACGCCGAAGCTGCGGGAGTTGTCGTTGACCTGCCGGGCGATGGACTCCACGCGCTCCAGCGGCTGCCCCTCGGCCGCGGCGGCGCCCGCGATCTTCTCCACGAACAGCGTCGCGCCGGTACCCCGCCGGCCGGCGGTGTAGAGGCTGTCGGTCACCGCCACGTCGTCGTTGACGAGGACCTTGGCGACCTGGATGCCCTCGTCCTCGGCCAGCTCGGCCGCCATGTCGAAGTTCAGCACGTCGCCGGTGTAGTTCTTCACCACGAACAGCACGCCCGCCCCGCTGTCCACGGCCGCCGCGGCGCGCGCCATCTGGTCGGGCACCGGCGAGGTGAACACCTCTCCGGGGCAGGCCGCGGAGAGCATGCCCGGGCCGACGAACCCGCCGTGCAGCGGCTCGTGCCCGGAGCCGCCGCCCGAGACGAGCGCCACCTGCCCGGCCACGGGGGCGTCCCGGCGGACGATGACCCGGTTCTCCACGTCCACGTTCAGGTCCGGATAAGCGGCCGCCAGTCCGCGCAGCGCGTCCGCCACGACGGTCTCCGGCACATTGATCAGCATCCTCATGGGGTGTCTCCTCGGAAGCTCGGTACGGGGGCCCGGACCTGCTGCCCGGCAGGTCACCGGCGCGGAGGCGGTCCTCGGTCTCGGTGGTCGGCGGCGGTCGGAGGCGGGTCGTGGCGGGATTTCCGCCGACTCGGCGCCGGCTCGATCCCGACTTCGCTGACGGGACGTCAGAGGGGGCGGCGCTTGATCGTCCCTCCTCCGTCTCGTCTACTGGCAGTATCGACCTTGCGTCCGTGAAGGTCACCTGCAGCTCCGCTTTCTCACGCTGGGTAGCGCCCTGTGAGCCGATGGTCATACGGCCTGCGCGGACTCCTCGACGGGCCCCGGTTTCCGGGAGCGCCACCTTGAGGTCGAGGAGGGCCAGGTGCCCCCGCAACTCTGTGACCCCGGCGCCCACTTCGTCGTGGTGCCCCTCCAGGAGGGCCAGCCTCTCCGCCGCGTTGCCGTACCCGGCGGCGACGGACGTCCCGCCTTCTGGACCGCCGTGCCGATCGCGGAGGCGGACCGGCGTCGGCGCCGTCCGGTCCGCGGGGCGGTGCCGGGTCCGCGGCCTCCGCTTCGGCCGGGCCGACCGGGGAACTCGGTGCGACGGAACCCTTCGGGCCGCCGACCGGCGGAGGAGGTGCCGTTGCCGTGGACGACTGGGAGACCTGGGAGATGCCCGACGAGGTGAGGCTGTCACCGCGCGAGCGGCTGGCGCTGTTGCGGATCGAGGCCCACCTTCGCGAGGACCGCCGGTTCGCGCGCCGGATGGGCGACTCGGGCCGGCCGGGCGGCTCGCGCCGGAGGGGCCGTGCGCGCCGGACGGGCCGTGTGCGCCGGGAGGTGTGGCTGCCGGCGTCGGTGCTGCTGCTGGCGGTCGCGTCGGGGTTCGTCGCCGTCATGGGCATCCGCACCTCGGACCCCCGGCTGCTGTGGTGCTTCGCGCTGCTGTGGCCGCTGACCCTCTTCCAGGCGTTCCGCCTGCTGTGCCGGGCCGCCCGCCCCCGGCCCC
>NZ_MUMF01001006.1 GCF_002155905.1 Streptomyces tricolor
CGCGCCCGCGAGAGCGGCGGCACCGCCGCTCTCGCGGGCGCGGGCGGGGAGGCGGAGGAGTCCGGAGGCGCCGGCTCGGGCGGTGCCGGTTCCGCCGACGGCGGTTCCAGGGTGTCCGCCGGCCGCGTGTCCGCCGGCCGCCCCGCCACCGCGCTGCGCGCCGAGGCGTACCGGTCGTCCAGGGAATCGGGCGCTGCCGTGGGACCCGTGTCCTGGGGGGAGTCGTCGTACAGCTCCCCCCACCAGTCGTCCTCATGACGGGCGGGTCTTCCCCCCTGCTGGCTCATGCCTCTGATTGTCCACCGCACGGGCCGTATGAAAACGGGGCATCGGGAAAATCCGGCGCATCCGTCGCGTCGAACGGCGTGTCGAGTGAGGGGGTGAACTGCCGTACGACAAGAGGCTGGTGGCCGCCGGGCGGCCCCACCCCCCACGGGAGGACCGCCCGGCGGCGTCCGAAGTGACCCGGCCCCGCATCCCCTTCGTGCGCGCGCACGTCCGGGCCCGGGCCACCGTCCTGGGTTCCTCGGGGCGCGGCGGTGAAACGTGTACACGGCCGCGCGTCCCTCGGTGCTGCCCACCTTGGCAGAGTCCCCGCCGCTACGGCGATGATGGGCGGCGGCGGGTTTACGCCGTGGCCGGTTTCCGCCAGGCCGGCCCGCTTCCGTGACAGGTGCGCAGGGAGGGACGTGGGCCGATGCTGGCAGCGATAGGGCTCGACGAGACGCACGAGGCGGCGTACCGGGCGCTGGTGTCCGTGGGCGCGGCCGACGTGGCCGATCTGGCGCGGCGCCTGACGCTGGCCGAGCAGGACACCGAGCGGGCGCTGCGCCGGCTGGAGCGGCAGGGTCTGGCCGCCCAGTCCTCGGCCCGGCCGGGCCGCTGGGTGGCGGCGCCGCCCGGGGTGGCGCTGGGCGCCCTGCTCACCCAGCAGCGGCACGAGCTGGAGAAGGCGGAGCTGGCGGCGGCGCTGCTCGCGGAGGAGTACCGGGCGGCGGCGGCCGAACCGGCGGTGCACGACCTGGTGGAGGTGGTGACCGGCACCTCGGCCGTCGCCCAGCGCTTCCTGCAGCTCCAGCTGGGCGCGGCCGAGGAGGTGTGCGCGCTGGTCACCGGCAATCCGGTGGCCGTGTCCGGCATGGAGAACGACGCCGAGGAGCAGGCGGCCGAGCGCCGCCGTCAGCTCGGTCAGCCCGTGCGGCAGGTCCAGCACCGAGCGCTCCACGACCACCCGGTAGCGCACCCCGCGCCCGGCCGCCTGCTCCTCGGCGTCGTTCTCCATGCCGGACACGGCCACCGGATTGCCGGTGACCAGCGCGCACACCTCCTCGGCCGCGCCCAGCTGGAGCTGCAGGAAGCGCTGGGCGACGGCCGAGGTGCCGGTCACCACCTCCA
>NZ_MUMF01001007.1 GCF_002155905.1 Streptomyces tricolor
CCACCCGACACCCCGGCTGACCGCCCGGCACGCCGCCCCGGCCACCCGACACCCCGGCTGACCGCCCGGCCCCGTGACCGACCACCCGACACCCCGGCTGGCCGCCCGGCACGCCGCCCCGGCCACCCGGCACCTCCGACACCACAAGCCGGAAGCCGGCCCCCACTAATTGACGACCCGTCAGAAATGCTCGTACCGTCGCCTGCATGGCCCTCACCGCGTACGACCTGAGCGGACGCACCGCTTTCGTGACCGGAGCCGCCGGCGGGATCGGGCGGGCCTCCGCCGTACTGCTCGCCGAGGCGGGCGCGACGGTGCACTGCGCCGACCGGGACGCGGACGGCCTGGACGGCACGGCCGCGCTGATCGAGGAGCGCGGCGGTACGGCCCGGGTCCACGTCCTCGACGTCGCCGACCGGGACCGGCTGGGCGAGGCGGTCCGGTCCTGCGCGCGGCTGGACGTGCTGGCGGCGATCGCCGGGATCATGCACAGCAGCCCGGTGCTCCGGACCCGGGACGAGGATCTCGACCGGGTGCTGGACGTCAACTTCAAAGGGGTGCTGTACGCCTGCCAGGAGGCGGCCCGGCTGATGCTCGCCCACGGGACCCGCGGCAGCATCGTCACCATGGCCTCGGGCGCGGTCGACACCGGCGGTGCCGGGCTGCTCTGCTACGGCGCGGCCAAGGCGGCCGTGGTGCAGCTGACCAAGACGCTGGCCACCGAGGTCGGCCCGCACGGCATCCGGGTCAACGCGGTGGCGCCGGGCTGGATCCGCACCCCGATGACCGACCGCCACGACCGCACCGCACTGGCACACACCGAGGCCGCGATGACCCGGCTGGCCCCGCTGGGTCGCGTCGGCGAACCGGACGACGTCGCACACGCGGTGCTGTATCTCGCCTCGGACGCCTCGGCGTTCACGACGGGTCAGATACTCCGCCCGAACGGGGGCGTGGCGATGCCCTGGTGAGGCGCCCGGCCCGCCAGGCGGCCACC
>NZ_MUMF01001008.1 GCF_002155905.1 Streptomyces tricolor
GCGGCGGCCGGAGAAGTACAGGAAGCCTTCGTCGTCCAGCCAGCCGTAGTCGCCGGTGCGCAGTTCCGGGAACAGGCCCTCGGCGCGCGGGAAACGCTCGGCGTTGAGTTCCGGGCGCCGCCAGTACCCGGCCATGACGTGCGGGCCGCGGACGACGATCTGCCCGATCTCACCGGCCGGCAGCCGCCGTCCCTCGTCGTCGATCACCTCGATCCGGGTGCCGGGCAGCGGATAGCCGCAGGATCCGGGGTGCTCCAGATCGCCGTCCGGCGGCATGATCGCCGCCCGTTTGCACTCGGTGAGGCCGTACNNCGCCGGTGTTGGTGAGCAGCCGCAGGTTCCGCAGGGCGCCCGGGCTGCGGCGGACCAGCCAGGCCAGCCGGTCCGCGATCGAGGGCACGCCGGGCAGCACGGTGGCCCGGGTCTTCTCCAGGTGGCTCAGCAGCGGCGGACCGGCCTCGGCCGCCGTGCCCAGGTGGAGCCGGGCCCCGCTCAGGGCGGCGAGGTACAGCTGGTAGAGGCCGTAGTCGAAGGAGAGCGGCAGCGGGCAGTAGATGACGTCGTCGGCCCGGTAGTTCAGGCAGGCGTGGATCGCCGACGCCGCGAACAGCACCTGCTGATGCGTGCTCACCACGGCCTTGGGCAGCGCGGTCGTCCCCGAGGTGTAGATGAGGCAGACCGGGTCGACGGCCGGCGTTCCCGGGTTCGCGGGGGCGGGCGGGGCCGGATGCCGGCTGTCCAGGGCGTCCTGGAGGAGGTCCGCCAGGAGGCGGAAGGCGACTCCGTGCGCCGCGGCGGTCCGGCCCGCGTCGGTGTCGTCGGAGACGAGCAGCACGGGTTCGCAGTCGCGCAGGACGTGCTCCAGCGGGCCGCCGCGCACCTCCTCGTGCAGGACGCTGAAGACGGCGCCGAGCCGGGAGACGGCGAACACCAGCACGGCCGTGCCCAGTCCGTCGGCGGCGCTCACCACGACGCGGTCACCGGCGCGCACCCCCTCCTCGTGCAGCCGGCCGGCCAGGCGGACGCTCGCCCGGGCCAGTTCCTGGTAGGTGAGGGAGGCGCCGGTGGTGCTCACGGCG
>NZ_MUMF01001009.1 GCF_002155905.1 Streptomyces tricolor
CTCGCCCGCCCGCAGCGTGGCGAACCAGGAGTTCCACCAGACCGACGAACAGGTCAACGCCGCCGCCCGCACGGTGGCCCGGGCCCTGCAGGACGCCGGCCGTCGCGCGCTCAACCCCTCGGCGGGCTTCCCCCAGGAGATGGAGCGCTTCCCGGGCCGGATCTGGGTGGTGGCCCACAAGACCGTGGCCGTGGCCGCCGGGCTGGGCGTGATGGGCCTGCACCGCAACGTCATCCATCCCCGGTTCGGCAGCTTCGTCCTGCTGGCCACGGTCCTGGTGGACGCCCCGGTGAGCGCGTACGGCCGGGCACTGGACTACAACCCGTGCGTGGACTGCAAGCTGTGCGTCGCCGCGTGTCCGGTGGGCGCGATCGGCAAGGACGGCGCGTTCGATCCGCTGGCCTGTACGACCCACAACTACCGCGAGTTCATGAGCGGGTTCACCGACTGGGCGCAGACGGTGGCCGACAGCGAGGACGCCGCCGACTTCCGGGACCGGGTGACCGACCCGGAGAACGCCTCGATGTGGCAGAGCCTCGCCTTCAAGCCCAGCTACAAGTCCGGTTACTGCCTGGCCGTCTGCCCCGCGGGCGAGGACGTCCTCGGGCCGTACCTCGACGACCGCAGGCACTACCTCGACACGGTGCTGCGCCCCTTGCAGGACAAGACGGAGACCCTCTACGTCCTGCCGGGCTCCGCGGCCCAGCGGTACGCCGAGCGCCGCTTCCCGCACAAGCCCACGAAGGAGGTCACCGGCGGCTGGCGCCCGCCCGCGAAGCGCCACCCGGACATCGGCCCCGCCGCCCCGGAGGACAGCGAGTAGGACCCCGCTGCCCGTCCGGCGCGGCCGGCCGGTGTGCGACGGGGCGGGGAACAGCGGCCCGAGCGCATGGATTCACCGTTCCCCGCCCCTGCCGGTCGGCGCACCGCCGCCGGGACGGGCGAGGCGGCGTGCCGGTCCGTGGGGGCTCCGGCCTCGGCGGACGTACCCGCACCACCGATCCGGAAGCGGACCCTCCGACGATCCTGCTCCGACCCTCCGCCGCCGGTCCCGCCCGCGCCACCCGGAGGGGCCCGGCCGGGTGAGACGCCACCGGCGGGCCCCTCCGGGTGGCGC
>NZ_MUMF01000101.1 GCF_002155905.1 Streptomyces tricolor
ATAGCTCAGTCGGCAGAGCGTCTCCATGGTAAGGAGAAGGTCAACGGTTCGATTCCGTTTTGGGGCTCTGATGTGAGAGGTTCCCGCCGCAAGGCGGGAGCTGATCTCATCAAAGCGGTGTAGCTCAGTCGGTAGAGCAAGCGGCTCATAATCGCTGTGTCACCGGTTCAAGTCCGGTCACCGCTACTGACAGTAGCCGATTGCGGGGTCGGTCCTTCGATCGGCTACTCTTTCTTGCGTTAAATCAGTCCACCCGTTCGTCATAGGAGCACTCACGTGGCTGCCACCGACGTCCGCCCGAAGATCACGCTGGCCTGCGTGGAGTGCAAGGAGCGGAACTACATCACCAAGAAGAACCGGCGTAACAACCCGGACCGTCTTGAGATGAAGAAGCACTGCCCGCGTTGCAACGCGCACACCGCGCACCGCGAGACGCGATAAATCAGGCTCGTTCGTGAGGCCGTCCCCTTCCGAGGGGGCGGCCTCACGGCGTTTCCACGGCCGGTTACCGGCTAATTTGGGGCCATCACAGCAGACATCAGGAGGTGCCGGGCCATGGCGCTCGACCAGTCCTTCGTGGGACGGACCTACCCGCCCACCGCGCCCTATGAGGTAGGCCGGGAAAAGATCCGCGAGTTCGCCGAGGCGGTGGGCGAGACCAACCCGGTGTACACGGACCCCGAGGCCGCCAAGGCGCTCGGCTACCCCGATGTGATCGCCCCGCCTACCTTCGTGTTCTCCATCACGTTCCGGGCCGCCGGACAGGTGGTCGAGGATCCGCAGCTGGGGCTGGACTACAGCCGCGTGGTGCACGGCGACCAGAAGTTCGCCTACGCCCGCCCGGTGCGCGCCGGCGACCGGCTCACGGTCACCTCCACCATCGAGGGGATCAAGTCCCTCGCGGGCAACGACATCCTGGACATCCGCGGTGAGGTGCACGACGAGGCCGGGGAGCACGTCGTGACCGCCTGGACCAAGCTCGTGGCCCGCGCGGCCGAGGAGGCGTGAGCACCCGATGACGGCGAAGATCGCGTACGACGACGTCGAGGTCGGCACCGAGCTGCCGGCCCAGACCTTCCCCGTGACCCGCGCCACCCTGGTGCGCTACGCGGGTGCCTCCGGGGACTTCAACCCGATCCACTGGAACGAGAAGTTCGCCAAGGAGGTCGGCCTGCCGGACGTCATCGCGCACGGCATGTTCACCATGGCCGAGGCGATCCGGGTGGTCACCGACTGGACCGGCGACCCGGGCGCCGTCGTGGAGTACGGCGTCCGCTTCACCAAGCCCGTCGTGGTCCCCAACGACGACCAGGGCGCCCTGATCGAGGTCAGCGGCAAGGTCGCGGCCAAGCTGGACGACAACACCGTCCGCGTGGACCTGACGGCGATGAGCGCCGGCCAGAAGGTGCTCGGCATGTCCCGGGCAGTCGTACGGCTGGCCTGACGGCCCATGACCCGATGCAAGGGGCGTCCTCCCTGGCGGGGCGCCCCTTACACATGCCCGGCGCGCCCACCCGGCCCGCAAGGCCCGCGGGCACGCCCGTGCGGGCGCGGGGCTGTCGGAGGCGTCTCGTAGTCTTGGGCGGGTGCAGGTACTCCACGACGCCCCCCTTGCCCCGCTGACCACCTTCCGGCTGGGTGGTCCCGCGACGCGGCTGGTGACCGCCGCGACCGACGCCGAGGTGATCGCCGCCGTCCGCGAGGCGGACGACAGCGGTACGCCGCTGCTGGTCATCGGCGGTGGATCGAACCTGGTCATCGGCGACAAGGGCTTCGACGGCACCGCTCTGCGCATCGCCACGCGCGGGGTAGAGCTGCGTGGCACGACGCTGGAGCTGGCGGCCGGCGAGGTGTGGACCGACGCCGTCGCCCGCACCGTCGAGGCCGGGCTTGCCGGGATCGAGTGCCTGGCCGGCATCCCCGGCTCCGCGGGCGCCACGCCGATCCAGAACGTGGGCGCCTACGGCCAGGAGGTCTCCTCGACGATCACCGAGGTGATCGCCTACGACCGGCGGGCCGGTGAGACCGTCACGCTGACGAACGAGGAGTGCGCCTTCTCGTACCGGCACAGCCGCTTCAAGGCCGACCCCGAGCGCTATGTCGTGCTCCGGGTCCGCTTCGAGCTGGAGGACGCCGACGGGCTGTCCGCGCCGGTCAGGTACGCCGAGGCGGCCCGCGCGCTGGGCGTGGAGCCCGGGGACCGGGTGCCGCTGGCAGCCGCCCGCGAGACCGTGCTCCAGCTCCGCGCGGGGAAGGGCATGGTGCTGGACCCCGAGGACCACGACACCTGGTCGGCCGGATCCTTCTTCACCAACCCGATCCTCACCGAGGAGCAGTTCGCCGCGTTCCGCGCGCGCGTGCGCGAACGGCTCGGCGACGGCGTCGAGCCGCCCGCCTACCCGGCGGGGGAGGGCCGTACGAAGACCTCCGCGGCCTGGCTGATCGACAAGGCGGGCTTCACCAAGGGGTACGGCACCGGCCCCGCCCGCATCTCCACCAAGCACACCCTCGCCCTCACCAACCGGGGCGCCGCCACCACCGAGGACCTGCTGGCCCTGGCCCGCGAGGTGGTCGCCGGTGTCCGCGAGGCCTTCGGGATCACGCTGGTCAACGAGCCGGTGACCGTCGGCGTGAGCCTCTAGCCGCAGCGGGACCGGAGGCGGGGGACCGGACCGGGGGACGGCATCCGGTTCAGTAGGCCACCCCCACGCCCTGCTTCAGGGTCTCCCCGGCGTCGATCATCGACAGCATCGCGTGCGCCACGTCCGCGCGCGCGATGAAGCGCCCCTTGGGCGGGAAGCCGCCGACGACGGTGCGGTAGCGGCCGGTGAGCGGCTTGTCCTGCAGGCGCGGCGGCCGTACGGACGTCCAGTCCGTGCCGCTGCGGGCCAGCTCGGCCTCCATCTCGCGCAGGTCGGCGTAGACGTCCTTCAGGACCGCCGACACCAGGGCCCGCACCCCCCGGTCCAGGGGGCCGTCGTCCGCCGGAGCCGGGCCGACCGGACCCGCGCTGACCACCAGCAGCCGGCGCACGCCCTCCGCCTCCATCGCGCCGATGACCGTACGGGTCAGCCGGGTCGCCACCCCGGCGTCCTTGCGGCTGCGCGCGCCCAGACCGGACAGGACCGCGCTTCGGCCCCGGACGGCGCCGCGCAGCTCCTCCGCGTCGGCCAGGCCGCTGCGGACGACCTCCAGACGGCCGCCGGCGACATTTAGTCGGCCCGGGTCCCGTACGACCGCCGTCACCTCGTGACCGGCGTCCAGCGCCTGGCGGACCAGCTCCCGGCCGATCCCTCCGGTGGCGCCGAAAACAGTGAGCTTCATGCCGATTCCCCTGACTCCGTGGTTCCCCTGATTCCCCTGGCCCCTCGGGTGGGTGAGTACTTACTCACCCACCCGCCGTCTAGAGTGGGTAAACACTCACCCGCCCGTCAAGGCCCGAACGGAGCCCCATGGAGACGAAGCCGGCGCGTGTGCGCATCCTCGACGCCGCCCACGAGCTGATGCTCACCGTCGGACTCGCCCGCGCCACCACCAAGGAGATCGCCCGCGCGGCAGGCTGCTCCGAAGCGGCCCTCTACAAGTACTTCGACAGCAAGGAAGAGCTGTTCGTCCGGGTCCTCACCGAGCGCCTGCCCCGGCTCACCCCGCTGCTCGACAGCCTCGCCGCCGCACCGGGCCGGGGCACCCTGGAGGAGAACCTCACCGAGATCGCCCGCCAGGCCGCCCTCTTCTACGAGCAGAGCTTCCCGATCGCCGCCTCCCTGTACGCCGAGACCCAGCTCAAACGGCGCCACGACGACACCCTGCGCACCATGGGCTCCGGCCCGCACCTGCCCCTCCAGGGCCTGGACGCCTACCTCCGCGCCGAACAGGCCGCCGGCCGGGTCCACCCCGACGCCGACACCTACGCCGCCGCCTCCCTGCTCATGGGCGCCTGCGCGCAGCGCGCGTTCGCCTACGACACCACCGAGAGCGGCGAACGCCCGCCCGTGGACACGTTCGCCACCCGGCTCGCGCGCACCCTGCTGGGCGGAATCGCCGTTGCGGACCGGCCCTGACAGCTGTGATCATCCCGCCATGAGGTATCGCCCATGCGGCTGAGGCTGCGCGAGTTCCGGCCCCGCACCGGGCCGTACACCCACCGGATCGTCCAGCCACGGCAGCCGCTGCGCCACACCTCGCTGCGGGCCCCGGACCCCATCGGCCTGCTGCTCGGCGACCACGACGGGCTGAGCAGGCTCGCCGGACTCTTCTCCTTCGCCGCCTGCTCCCGGCACACGATCGTCCACATGCCGCTGCGCCACAGCGTCCCGCCCGACGAGGGCGTCGGCGAGCTGGTCGACCTCGTCCTCGCCCACCACAGCCTCGGCCTGCGCCCCAGCCAGTGGCCCGAGCTGCGCCACAGGCTGCGGCAGGGCACCCCGCTCACCGTCCGCACCGACGAGGCGCGCACCGCGCGGGACGCCGCCGCCTGGCGGACACGTTACGAGCGGGCCGACTTCCGGGACGAACTGCGGCACGCCACGCACGCGCGTACGTTCTTCCTCTTCGGCAGCCGGTACGTGTTCGCCGAGACGGCGACCTGGCTCGCCCGTGCCGCGGGCCACGGGCCGTACCAGAAGGGCGTCGACCAGGGGCACGCGGCGCTGATGGCGGACCTGCCCGCGCTCGTCCAGCCGCCCGGCGGCGGCCACTCCATCGACGTACTGGTCTGCTTCAAGCCCTATCCGCCGTACGCCCACTTCAGGCCGCCGGGCGCGCCAGCCAGTCGTCCACGCCGGCCAGCAGCCGCTTCCTGACCTCCTCCGGAGCGGCCGAACCGCGCACCGACTGCCGGGCCAGCTCCGCGAGTTCGGCGTCCGTGAAACCGTGGGCCTGGCGGGCGATCTCGTACTGGGCGGCCAGCCGGGAGCCGAACAGCAGCGGGTCATCGGCGCCGAGCGCCATCGGGACGCCCGCCTCGAAGAACGTGCGCAGCGGGACGTCCTCCGGCTTCTCGTACACACCGAGCGCCACGTTCGACGCCGGGCACACCTCGCAGGTCACGCCCCGGTCGGCCAGCCGCTTCAGCAGCCGCGGGTCGTCGGCCGCCCGCACCCCGTGCCCGATCCGCGTGGCGTGCAGGTCGTCCAGGCAGTCCCGGACCGACGCCGGGCCGGCCAGCTCGCCGCCGTGCGGCGCCGACAGCAGACCGCCCTCCCGCGCGATGTGGAAGGCCCGGTCGAAGTCCCGCGCCATGCCCCGCCGCTCGTCGTTGGAGAGCCCGAAGCCGACCACGCCCCGGTCCGCGTACCGCACCGCCAGCCGGGCCAGCGTGCGCGCGTCCAGCGGATGCTTCATACGGTTCGCGGCGACCAGCACCCGCATGCCGAGACCGGTCTCCCGGGACGTCGTCTCCACCGCGTCCAGGATGACCTCCAGGGCCGGGATCAGCCCGCCCAGCCGGGGCGCGTACGACGTCGGGTCGACCTGGATCTCCAGCCAGCCGGAGCCGTCCCGCAGGTCCTCCTCGGCGGCCTCACGGACCAGGCGCTGGATGTCCTCCGGCTCGCGCAGGCAGGAGCGCGCCGCGTCGTACAGCCGCTGGAAACGGAACCAGCCCCGCTCGTCCGTGGCCCGCAGTCTCGGCGGTTCCCCGCTGGTCAGCGCGTCCGTCAGCGCCTCGGGCAGACGCACGCCGTACTTGTCGGCCAGCTCCAGGACCGTCGTCGGCCGCATCGAGCCGGTGAAGTGCAGGTGCAGATGGGCTTTCGGCAGCTCAGAGAGATCACGTACACGCTCCATTCCCAGATCCTGCCGTACGTCCCCGCCGTCCCGGTAGCCGTTTCCCCGGACGTGGTCTTGCTCGCACACAGAAGCGGGCCGCCTCCCCGCAGGGAGACGGCCCGCACGCGCGCGTAGGCGACCGGAACTAGTCCCGCGCCTCCGCCAGCAGCTTCTGCACCCGGCTCACGCCCTCGACGAGGTCCTCGTCACCGAGCGCGTACGACAGCCGCAGATAGCCCGGCGTGCCGAAGGCCTCGCCCGGGACGACCGCGACCTCGGCCTCCTCCAGGATCAGCGCGGCCAGCTCGACCGTGTCCTGCGGGCGCTTGCCGCGGATCTCCTTGCCGAGCAGCGCCTTGACCGAGGGGTAGGCGTAGAAGGCGCCCTCGGGCTCCGGGCACACCACGCCGTCGATCTCGTTGAGCATCCGCACGATGGTCTTGCGGCGCCGGTCGAAGGCCTCGCGCATCTTCGCCACCGCGTCCAGGTCGCCGGAGACGGCGGCCAGCGCGGCCGCCTGGGCGACGTTGGAGACGTTCGAGGTGGCGTGCGACTGGAGGTTCGTCGCGGCCTTGACCACGTCCTTCGGGCCGATCACCCAGCCCACGCGCCAGCCGGTCATGGCGTACGTCTTCGCCACGCCGTTGACCACGACGCACTTGTCCCGCAGCTCGGGCAGCAGCGCCGGCAGGGACACCGCGGCGGCGTCGCCGTACACCAGGTGCTCGTAGATCTCGTCGGTGAGCACCCACAGGCCGTGCTCCAGGGCCCAGCGGCCGATCGCCTCGGTCTCGGCCTCGGAGTACACCGCGCCGGTCGGGTTGGACGGCGAGACGAAGAGCACGACCTTCGTCTTCTCCGTGCGCGCCGCCTCCAGCTGCTCCACCGAGACCCGGTAGCCGGTCGTCTCGTCGGCGACGACCTCGACCGGGACACCGCCGGCCAGGCGGATCGACTCCGGGTATGTCGTCCAGTACGGCGCCGGGACGATGACCTCGTCGCCCGGGTCGAGGATCGCGGCGAACGCCTCGTAGATGGCCTGCTTGCCGCCGTTGGTGACCAGGATCTGCGAGACGTCGGGCTCCCAGCCGGAGTCGCGCAGCGTCTTCGCGGCGATCGCGGCCTTCAGCTCGGGCAGGCCGCCGGCCGGGGTGTAGCGGTGGTACTTCGGGTTCTTGCAGGCCTCGACGGCCGCCTCGACGATGTAGTCCGGGGTCGGGAAGTCGGGCTCACCGGCGCCGAAGCCGATCACCGGACGCCCGGCGGCCTTCAGGGCCTTGGCCTTGGCGTCCACGGCGAGGGTGGCGGACTCGGAGATCGCGCCGACTCGGGCGGAGACCCGGCGCTCGGTGGGTGGGGTTGCAGCGCTCATGCGGCCCATCGTTCCAGACCGGAAATGCGCCCGGTACACGGGTTTCACAGACTGAACAGGGAAGGGTCGAGGCGTGAACACGGATCCGAATCCGGGCCCCGGCCAGGACGATCTTTGGTCACATGGCCCCCGACGGGCACTTTCTGTTCGACGCCGGGCCGCGGAGCACGTACACTCTCACCTCGTTGGCCTTCAGCAGCCGCCGCCGATCCGGTGCACACCGAGCACCCGGCCGGATGCGGTACGTTGGGGGACACACAAAGGGTCGTAGCTCAATTGGTAGAGCACCGGTCTCCAAAACCGGCGGTTGGGGGTTCAAGTCCCTCCGGCCCTGCTACACACACCGCCAGGATGTGTGCGCATGTACGTACAGCAATGCACCGCCGTGCGGCTCAGGAACCGGGCGCGGCACGGCCACGACCCGGGATCAGGTGAGGACAATGACGGACGCCGTGGGCTCCATCGACACGCCTGATGCCCAGGACGAGGTTCCTGAGTCCAAGAGGAAGGCCCGCAAGGGCGGCAAGCGCGCCAAGAAGGGCCCGCTCAAGCGCCTCGCCACCTTCTACCGCCAGATCATCGCGGAACTCCGCAAGGTCGTCTGGCCCACGCGCAACCAGCTGACCTCGTACACCACCGTGGTGATCTTCTTCGTCGTCATCATGATCGCCCTGGTGACCGTGATTGACTATGGGCTCGACCACGCGGCCAAGTACGTCTTCGGCTGAGCCAAGAGCGAAGGGCGCCGTGGTACCGGCGCCCGTTTTCGCATGTTCCACCCCTATGTATCCAGGAAGAAGCAGCCATCGTGTCTGACCCGAACCTGAACGACGCCATCGAGCCGGACGAGACGGTGGACGACGAGCGCGACATCGTCGAGGGCGCGGACGAGCAGGACGAGTTCGAGGCTGCCGAGGCCGAGGCGGGTGAGCCGGCCGAGGAGGCCGCGCTGCACGTCGAGGACGAGGAAGAAGAGGCCGACGAGGAGGCCGCCGTCGAGGAGGCCGCCGAGGAGCCGGCCGCCCCGGTGGACCCGGTCCAGGCCCTGCGCGAGGAACTGCGCACCCTGCCCGGCGAGTGGTACGTCATCCACACCTACGCCGGCTACGAGAACCGCGTGAAGACCAACCTGGAGCAGCGCGCCGTCTCGCTGAACGTCGAGGACTACATCTTCCAGGCCGAGGTGCCGCAGGAAGAGGTCGTCCAGATCAAGAACGGCGACCGCAAGACGATCAAGCAGAACAAGCTGCCGGGTTACGTCCTGGTCCGCATGGACCTGACCAACGAGTCCTGGGGCGTCGTCCGCAACACGCCGGGCGTCACCGGCTTCGTCGGCAACGCCTACGACCCGTACCCGCTGACCCTGGACGAGATCGTCAAGATGCTCGCCCCGGAGGCCGAGGAGAAGGCCGCCCGCGAGGCCGCCGAGGCCGAGGGCAAGCCCGCCCCGCAGCGCAAGGTCGAGGTCCAGGTCCTGGACTTCGAGGTCGGCGACTCGGTCACCGTCACCGACGGCCCGTTCGCCACGCTGCAGGCGACCATCAACGAGATCAACCCCGACTCGAAGAAGGTCAAGGGCCTGGTCGAGATCTTCGGCCGCGAGACCCCGGTCGAGCTGTCCTTCGACCAGATCCAGAAGAACTGAAGCCGTCCCCCGAGAGCGCCCCGCCGGTCAGCACCGGGCCGGGGCGCTCTCGCCGTGTCCGGCCCGCCGTGCTCGGCGCCGTGGCCGCGCTCGTCCTGCTGGCCGCGTCGTACGCCGTCTTCTTCCCGGCGGCCTGGCTGCGGACCGAGCTGCGGGGCGCGGAGCGGGCCGAGGCCACCTTCCACACCGGGCGGTGCGTCGTCGGCGGCTGCCGCGTCACCTTGCCGTTCGCGGGCGAGCGGGTCACGGCCCGGCTCCCGTTCGGCACGCGCGCGCGGGGGCACGCCGACGGTGACACCGTGGAGGTACGGCACGCGCCGGGCGACCCGCGCCGGCTCGTGCTCGCCGAGGACACCGGACGCGGGACCGTGGTCGCGCTGCTCGCCGTACCGGGCGGCGCGACGGTGCTCACGCTGCTGGCCGCGGCCGTGCACGTGCGGCGCGACCGACGGCCCGAAGGATCCGCGGAAGCCGTCTGACCAGGGCGATTTCTTGTCTTGAGGAGACAGCGGCTATCGTGGTGCGGTATGCCATCTGTGTGATCTTGCCCCCATGGGTGCAGGTCGAAGGCGCGGATGGCAGTCAACCTCTCAGTAAGGACCCGGAGAGAGCATGCCTCCCAAGAAGAAGAAGGTCACGGGGCTCATCAAGCTCCAGATCCAGGCCGGCGCCGCCAACCCGGCCCCGCCGGTCGGCCCGGCGCTGGGTCAGCACGGCGTCAACATCATGGAGTTCTGCAAGGCCTACAACGCCGCGACCGAGTCGCAGCGCGGTTGGGTCATCCCGGTGGAGATCACGGTCTACGAGGACCGCTCCTTCACCTTCGTCACCAAGACGCCGCCGGCCGCGAAGATGATCCTCAAGGCCGCGGGTGTCGAGAAGGGCTCGGGCGAGCCGCACAAGACCAAGGTCGCCAAGATCACCGAGGCGCAGGTCCGCGAGATCGCCCAGACCAAGATGCCCGACCTGAACGCGAACGACCTGGACGCCGCCGCGAAGATCATCGCCGGTACCGCGCGTTCCATGGGCGTCACGGTCGAGGGCTGACCCCACCACCAGCAGTCATGCGGCTGACAGAACGACGCAGCCGCACGTGGCAGGGCCTGCTCGGCCCAAGGACCACGACTCCTTTCAGAACACACAGGAGCAAGTTGTGAGCAAGCGCAGCAAGGCTCTCCGCGCTGCGGACGCCAAGGTCGACCGGGAGAAGCTGTACGCCCCGCTCGAGGCCGTCCGTCTCGCCAAGGAGACCTCCACGACCAAGTTCGACGCCACCGTCGAGGTCGCCTTCCGTCTGGGTGTCGACCCGCGCAAGGCCGACCAGATGGTCCGTGGCACCGTGAACCTTCCGCACGGCACCGGTAAGACCGCCCGGGTCCTGGTCTTCGCGACCGGCGACCGTGCCGAGGCCGCGCGTGCCGCGGGCGCCGACATCGTCGGCGCCGACGAGCTGATCGACGAGGTGGCGAAGGGCCGTCTGGACTTCGACGCCGTCGTCGCCACCCCGGACCTCATGGGCAAGGTCGGCCGCCTCGGCCGCGTCCTCGGCCCGCGTGGTCTGATGCCGAACCCGAAGACCGGCACCGTCACCCCCGACGTCGCCAAGGCCGTCACCGACATCAAGGGCGGCAAGATCGAGTTCCGCGTCGACAAGCACTCGAACCTGCACTTCATCATCGGCAAGGCGTCCTTCGACGACGCCAAGCTGGTGGAGAACTACGGCGCCGCGCTGGAGGAGATCCTCCGTCTGAAGCCGTCCGCCGCCAAGGGTCGCTACATCAAGAAGGCCGCCATCACCACCACGATGGGCCCCGGCATCCCGGTCGACCCGAACCGCACCCGCAACCTCCTCGTCGAGGAGGACCCGGCCGCCGTCTGAGCCTGAGGCTCGGATCCGGTAGCCGCGTCAGCGACGCGTAAGAAAAGGGCGGGCCCTGGAACCTTCGAGGTTCCGGGCCCGTCCTTTCTGTGTGCGACCTTTCGTACGACTGTCAGTGGCCTGGGCTACGGTGCAGGCACAGGACACGCATCAGGGGTGGGAGCAGATGAACAGCACGACCGCGCGCCGGGCGACCCTTTCCATAGCGGTGGTGGCCGCGCTGACCGGAGTGGCCGCCTGCGGCTCCTCCGACTCCGACAAGGGCGGTGACAAGGCGGCCGGCAAGACGGTGACCCACGTCAGCCCCATCGCCGCGCTGCGCTCCGCGGAGAAGTCCACCGACAAGGCCGACTCGGCCAAGGTGCGCTCCACCACCTCCGTCGGCGACCTCATGTCGATGACCGCGAACGGCGCCCTCACCTGGGGCGACGGCCTCAAGGGCAACCTCACCATCACGTACACCGGCGGCAAGATGGCCGAGGCGATGAAGAAGGCCGGCAGCTCGTCGATGGAGGCCCGGTATCTGCCGGACGCCTACTACGCGCACATGAGCGACGCGTACGCCCAGCAGGCGGGCGGCGGCACGCACTGGATCAAGTACGACTACGACGACCTCGCCAAGCTCGGCGGCGCCTCCGGGTCGTACATGAAGGACCAGCTCCAGAACTCCACGCCGAACCAGTCCGTGAAGCTGCTGCTGGCCTCGGGTGACGTCAAGAAGGTCGGCGAGGAGACGGTCTCCGGCGAGCACACCACGCACTACTCGGGCACGGTCGACGTCGCCGACCTCGCCGAGAAGTCCAGCGACCTCACCGCCGAGCAGATGTCCGCCCTGAAGAAGCAGCTCACGCAGGCCGGCGTCACCACCGAGACCGTCGACGTGTGGATCAACGACCAGGACCTGCTGGTCAAGAAGACCGAGAAGGCCGACACGGCCAACGGCCCCATGACCAACACGACGCACTACTCCGACTACGGCGTGAAGGTCACCGCCGAGGCGCCGCCCGCGAGCGACACCAAGGACTTCGGTGACCTGATGAAGTCCGGCGGCACCGGCATCACGTCCTGACACCGGCGGTACACCGCGACGCCCGGGGCAGCGCGCGCAGCGCTCCCCGGGAGCGTCGCAGGACCCGCCAGGGCTGCCGGCCCGCGGGCCCGGGGCCGGTCCCGCACCGGCTGGGAGAGCACACCCGGCGCGTGACCGCGTGCCGCCGGCCACCGTCGCTCCCGCGCGGTGCAGCGGGGCGGAGCAGCGGCCTGGGGAGGCCGTAGGGGTGAGGTCGGCCGTTGTCGCTTCCGCGCCGTGCGGAGCGGCTCGCAGCCCCCGCCGCAAGGGCCCTGAGACGCCGTAGGGGCCGGCCCCGTCCGAGCCGGCGGCCCCGGACGCCGTACCGGCCCGCGCGGGCCTCACACCGGCCCCTGAGCAGCCTGCACGCGCCGTCGCGCAGCCGCTTCCCGGCCCGCGGCCCCCGGGCCGCGCCAGGCCCCGCCGTACGCCCCCGGCCGCCCGATTTGCTCGTCGGCGCACCGGTCCCGTACTCTCTTGCAGAAGCCAAAGACCGCTGGTCGTTGCCGTGCGCTCGTACGAGGGTGCGGTGGCCGAAGGATCCGCTGAAAAGTGGACGACCCGCGCAGGTGACAGTGGAAGAACTCCCGGAGTACGCGCGCCGAGCGCGTGTGCGGCCGGTCGAGTCCGCCCCGAGCGCCTGCGCCGGGGCGTTTCGTTTTCCCCAGTCCTCCTTCGGGTCCGCGCGGTCCGAATCACCCGGAAGGAGGCCGAGGCTCTATGGCGAGGCCCGACAAGGCTGCCGCGGTTGCGGAGCTGACGGACAAGTTCCGCAGCTCCAACGCCGCCGTGCTGACCGAGTACCGCGGTCTCACCGTGGCGCAGCTCAAGACGCTGCGCCGGTCGCTCGGTGAGAACGCCCAGTACGCCGTGGTGAAGAACACGCTGACCAAGATTGCGGCCAAGGAGGCCGGGATCACGCTGGAGGACCAGCTTTTCGCTGGCCCGACGGCCGTCGCCTTCGTCACCGGTGACCCGGTGGAGTCGGCGAAGGGTCTGCGTGACTTCGCCAAGGACAACCCCAATCTCGTCATCAAGGGCGGTGTCCTGGAGGGCAAGGCCCTCTCCGCCGACGAGATCAAGAAGCTTGCGGACCTCGAGTCCCGCGAGGTTCTGCTCAGCAAGCTGGCCGGTGCCTTCAAGGGGAAGCAGTCCCAGGCTGCCTCCGTCTTCCAGGCGCTGCCGTCGAAGCTCGTCCGCACCGTGGACGCGCTGCGCGCCAAGCAGGCCGAGCAGGGCGGTGCCGAGTAATTCGGCTCGCTTTCTGACCCGCACCACCGGCGCGGGTCGCAGCGGGCCGACGTACGCCCGCCTTACCCAGTACATCCGGCACCTGCCGATTTGAGTGGAAGGACCGCCATCATGGCGAAGCTGTCCCAGGACGAGCTGCTTGCCCAGTTCGAGGAGATGACCCTCATCGAGCTCTCCGAGTTCGTGAAGGCCTTCGAGGAGAAGTTCGACGTCACCGCCGCCGCTGCCGCGCCGGTCGTCGTCGCCGGTGGTGCCGCTGGTGGCGCCGCCGCCGAGGCCGAGGAGGAGAAGGACGAGTTCGACGTCATCCTCACCGGTGCCGGCGACAAGAAGATCCAGGTCATCAAGGTCGTGCGTGAGCTGACCTCGCTGGGTCTGAAGGAGGCCAAGGACCTCGTCGACGGCACCCCGAAGCCGGTCCTCGAGAAGGTCAACAAGGAGGCCGCTGACAAGGCCGCCGAGGCCCTCAAGGGCGCCGGTGCCTCCGTCGAGGTCAAGTAAGACCTTCGCGACCGCAGAAACGGCCCCCTAGGGCTGTAACGCGAACGCACCGAAGGGCGATCATCCATCCGGGTGGTCGCCCTTCGGCGTTCCCCGGGGTCCGGCCTGGGCTGCCTTGCACCTGTGTTCGTGAGGGGTAAGGTGATCTTCGTCGTGTCTCCCGAGGCGCCGGTTCCGGCAAGGAGCCCTTGACGAACCGCACGCAGCGCGCAATTCTCAGGACGCGTCGTCACAAGGATCCGAATCCGAGGCATGGATCGACGACGAAGAGGGCAGTATCAACGTGCGTTGAGGGCGGCATGCCGAGGGCGTTGACAGAGGCGTTGAGCACAACGAGGGTCTTCGAAAACCCGCACTGGACATCAGTGTGCCAAGTGGCTACACTGACCCTTTGCGCTGCCTGTTAGCTGTCCCCTGCCCGTCACCAGGGGTCTGCCCTCACTCGAGCACAGTCGACCGAAGCCCCCCTGACCTGGGGTTTCCGTCCCTGTGTACGGGAGAGGGACCGGTACGCGCGTAGTGAGTCCGAGCCCTCGGAAGGACCCCCTCTTGGCCGCCTCGCGCACTGCCTCGACCGCGAATACGAACAACGGCGCCAGCACCGCCCCGCTGCGCATCTCCTTTGCAAAGATCAAGGAGCCCCTCGAGGTTCCGAACCTGCTCGCGCTGCAGACCGAGAGCTTTGACTGGCTGCTCGGCAACACCGCCTGGCAGACTCGGGTCGAGGAGGCTCTGGAGAACGGTCAGGACGTCCCCACCAAGTCCGGTCTGGAGGAGATCTTCGAGGAGATCTCCCCGATCGAGGACTTCTCCGGGTCGATGTCGCTGACGTTCCGGGACCACCGCTTCGAGCCGCCGAAGAACTCGATCGACGAGTGCAAGGAGCGCGACTTCACGTACGCCGCCCCGCTCTTCGTCACCGCCGAGTTCACCAACAACGAGACCGGTGAGATCAAGTCCCAGACGGTCTTCATGGGCGACTTCCCGCTCATGACGAACAAGGGCACTTTCGTCATCAACGGCACCGAGCGTGTCGTGGTGTCGCAGCTGGTCCGTTCCCCCGGTGTCTACTTCGATTCCACCATCGACAAGACGTCCGACAAGGACATCTTCTCCGCCAAGATCATCCCGTCCCGGGGTGCCTGGCTGGAGATGGAGATCGACAAGCGCGACATGGTCGGTGTCCGCATCGACCGCAAGCGCAAGCAGTCGATCACCGTGCTGCTGAAGGCGCTCGGCTGGACGACCGAGCAGATCCTCGAGGAGTTCGGCGACTACGAGTCCATGCGCGCCACCCTGGAGAAGGACCACACCCAGGGCCAGGACGACGCGCTGCTCGACATCTACCGCAAGCTGCGTCCGGGCGAGCCCCCCACGCGTGAGGCCGCGCAGACGCTGCTCGAGAACCTCTACTTCAACCCGAAGCGCTACGACCTCGCCAAGGTCGGCCGCTACAAGGTCAACAAGAAGCTGGGTACGGACACCCCGCTGGACGCGGGCATCCTGACCGTCGAGGACATCATCGCGACGATCAAGTACCTGGTGAAGCTGCACGCCGGCGAGACCGAGACGGTCGGTGACAACGGTGAGACGGTCGTCGTCGAGACCGACGACATCGACCACTTCGGCAACCGTCGTCTGCGCAGCGTCGGCGAGCTCATCCAGAACCAGGTCCGTACGGGTCTGGCGCGTATGGAGCGTGTCGTCCGCGAGCGCATGACGACCCAGGACGTCGAGGCGATCACGCCGCAGACCCTGATCAACATCCGGCCGGTCGTCGCCTCCATCAAGGAGTTCTTCGGCACCAGCCAGCTGTCCCAGTTCATGGACCAGAACAACCCGCTGTCGGGTCTCACCCACAAGCGCCGTCTGTCGGCTCTTGGCCCGGGTGGTCTCTCCCGTGAGCGGGCCGGCTTCGAGGTCCGTGACGTGCACCCGTCGCACTACGGCCGTATGTGCCCGATCGAGACGCCGGAAGGCCCGAACATCGGTCTGATCGGCTCGCTCGCCTCCTACGGCCGGGTCAACGCGTTCGGTTTCGTCGAGACCCCGTACCGCAAGGTCATCGACGGCCAGGTCACCGACGAGGTCGACTACCTGACCGCCGACGAGGAGGACCGCTTCGTCATCGCGCAGGCCAACGCGCCGCTGACCAGCGACCTCCGTTTCGAGGAGAACCGCGTGCTCGTCCGCCGCCGTGGCGGCGAGGTCGACTACGTCGGCCCCGAGGACGTGGACTACATGGACGTCTCGCCGCGCCAGATGGTGTCGGTCGCGACCGCCATGATCCCCTTCCTCGAGCACGACGACGCCAACCGTGCCCTCATGGGCGCGAACATGATGCGCCAGGCCGTTCCGCTCATCCAGGCGGAGGCCCCGCTCGTCGGCACCGGCATGGAGTACCGCTCCGCCGTCGACGCCGGCGACGTCGTCAAGGCCGAGAAGGCCGGTGTGGTCCAGGAGGTCTCCGCGGACTACATCACCACCGCCAACGACGACGGCACGTACATCACGTACCGCCTGGCCAAGTTCGCCCGCTCCAACCAGGGCACCTCGGTCAACCAGAAGGTCATCGTCAACGAGGGCGACCGTGTCGTCGAGGGCCAGGTCCTCGCCGACGGCCCGGCCACCCAGAACGGCGAGATGGCGCTGGGCAAGAACCTGCTCGTGGCGTTCATGCCGTGGGAGGGTCACAACTACGAGGACGCGATCATCCTGTCGCAGCGCCTCGTGCAGGACGACGTCCTCTCCTCGATCCACATCGAGGAGCACGAGGTCGACGCCCGTGACACCAAGCTCGGCCCCGAGGAGATCACCCGGGACATCCCGAACGTCTCCGAGGAGGTCCTCGCCGACCTGGACGAGCGCGGCATCATCCGCATCGGTGCCGAGGTCATCGCCGGCGACATCCTCGTCGGCAAGGTCACCCCGAAGGGTGAGACCGAGCTGACCCCCGAGGAGCGCCTGCTGCGCGCGATCTTCGGTGAGAAGGCCCGTGAGGTCCGTGACACCTCGCTGAAGGTGCCGCACGGCGAGACCGGCAAGGTCATCGGCGTGCGCGTCTTCGACCGCGAGGAGGGCGACGAGCTGCCGCCGGGCGTGAACCAGCTGGTCCGCGTCTACGTCGCGCAGAAGCGCAAGATCACCGACGGTGACAAGCTCGCCGGCCGTCACGGCAACAAGGGTGTCATCTCGAAGATCCTGCCGATCGAGGACATGCCGTTCCTGGAGGACGGCACCCCGGTCGACATCATCCTCAACCCGCTGGGTGTGCCGTCCCGAATGAACCCGGGACAGGTCCTGGAGATCCACCTCGGCTGGCTCGCCAGCCGCGGCTGGGACGTCTCCGGCCTCGCGGACGAGTGGGCCCAGCGCCTGCAGGCCATCGGCGCCGACAAGGTCGCCCCGCGCACCAACGTCGCGACCCCGGTCTTCGACGGTGCCCGCGAGGACGAGCTGGCGGGTCTGCTGCAGCACACCATCCCGAACCGCGACGGCGAGCGCATGGTCCTCCCGTCCGGCAAGGCGCGGCTGTTCGACGGCCGCAGCGGTGAGCCGTTCCCGGACCCGATCTCGGTCGGCTACATGTACATCCTGAAGCTGCACCACCTGGTCGACGACAAGCTGCACGCCCGTTCGACCGGTCCGTACTCGATGATCACCCAGCAGCCGCTGGGTGGTAAGGCCCAGTTCGGTGGCCAGCGGTTCGGTGAGATGGAGGTGTGGGCCCTCGAGGCCTACGGCGCCGCGTACGCCCTCCAGGAGCTGCTGACCATCAAGTCCGACGACGTCACCGGCCGCGTGAAGGTCTACGAGGCCATCGTCAAGGGCGAGAACATCCCTGAGCCCGGCATTCCCGAGTCCTTCAAGGTGCTCATCAAGGAAATGCAGTCCCTGTGCCTCAACGTGGAGGTGCTGTCCTCGGACGGCATGTCCATCGAGATGCGCGACACCGACGAGGACGTCTTCCGCGCTGCGGAGGAGCTCGGTATCGACCTGTCCCGGCGCGAGCCGAGCAGCGTCGAAGAGGTCTGACGGGAGTCCGGCGGTGCCCCTGACCCACCAGGGGCCCCGCCGACCCCCAGGCCCCCGTACAGACCACAGACTTACGACCCTGAGAGGGATTGACGCATAGTGCTCGACGTCAACTTCTTCGACGAGCTCCGGATCGGCCTGGCCACCGCTGACGACATCCGTCAGTGGAGCCACGGCGAGGTCAAGAAGCCCGAGACCATCAACTACCGCACCCTCAAGCCCGAAAAGGACGGACTCTTCTGCGAGAAGATCTTCGGTCCGACCCGGGACTGGGAGTGCTACTGCGGCAAGTACAAGCGCGTCCGCTTCAAGGGCATCATCTGCGAGCGCTGTGGCGTCGAGGTCACGCGCGCCAAGGTGCGCCGTGAGCGGATGGGCCACATCGAGCTGGCCGCGCCCGTCACCCACATCTGGTACTTCAAGGGTGTCCCCTCGCGCCTCGGCTACCTGCTGGACCTGGCGCCGAAGGACCTTGAGAAGGTCATCTACTTCGCGGCGTACATGATCACGTACGTCGACGAGGAGCGCCGTACCCGCGACCTGCCCTCCCTGGAGGCGCACGTCTCGGTCGAGCGCCAGCAGATCGAGAACCGCCGGGACGCCGACCTGGAGGCCCGCGCCAAGAAGCTCGAGACCGACCTGGCCGAGCTGGAGGCCGAGGGCGCCAAGGCCGACGTGCGCCGCAAGGTGCGCGAGGGTGCCGAGCGCGAGATGAAGCAGCTGCGCGACCGCGCGCAGCGCGAGATCGACCGCCTCGACGAGGTGTGGAACCGGTTCAAGAACCTCAAGGTCCAGGACCTGGAGGGCGACGAGCTGCTCTACCGCGAGCTGCGGGACCGCTTCGGCACGTACTTCGACGGCTCGATGGGTGCCGCGGCGCTGCAGAAGCGCCTGGAGTCCTTCGACCTCGAGGAGGAGGCCGAGAAGCTCCGCGAGATCATCCGCACCGGCAAGGGCCAGAAGAAGACCCGTGCCCTCAAGCGGCTGAAGGTCGTCTCCGCGTTCCTGCAGACCTCCAACAGCCCCAAGGGCATGGTCCTGGACTGCGTCCCGGTCATCCCGCCGGACCTGCGTCCGATGGTGCAGCTGGACGGTGGCCGCTTCGCGACCTCCGACCTGAACGACCTGTACCGCCGTGTCATCAACCGCAACAACCGCCTGAAGCGCCTTCTCGACCTCGGTGCGCCCGAGATCATCGTGAACAACGAGAAGCGCATGCTCCAGGAGGCCGTCGACGCGCTCTTCGACAACGGCCGTCGTGGTCGCCCGGTCACGGGCCCCGGCAACCGTCCGCTGAAGTCGCTGTCCGACATGCTGAAGGGCAAGCAGGGTCGCTTCCGGCAGAACCTGCTCGGTAAGCGAGTCGACTACTCGGCGCGTTCCGTCATCGTCGTCGGCCCGCAGCTGAAGCTGCACCAGTGCGGTCTGCCCAAGGCCATGGCGCTGGAGCTGTTCAAGCCGTTCGTGATGAAGCGCCTGGTCGACCTGAACCACGCGCAGAACATCAAGAGCGCCAAGCGCATGGTGGAGCGCGGCCGCACCGTCGTGTACGACGTCCTCGAAGAGGTCATCGCCGAGCACCCGGTGCTGCTGAACCGTGCTCCCACCCTGCACCGCCTCGGCATCCAGGCCTTCGAGCCGCAGCTGGTCGAGGGCAAGGCCATCCAGATCCACCCGCTCGTCTGCACCGCGTTCAACGCGGACTTCGACGGTGACCAGATGGCCGTGCACCTGCCGCTGTCCGCGGAGGCGCAGGCCGAGGCCCGCATCCTGATGCTGTCCTCGAACAACATCCTCAAGCCGGCCGACGGCCGTCCGGTGACGATGCCGACCCAGGACATGGTCCTCGGTCTGTTCTTCCTCACCACCGACGGCGAGATGCGTGACGTCAAGGGCGAGGGCCGCTCGTTCGCGTCCGTGGCCGAGGCGATCATGGCGTTCGACGCCGGCGAGCTGTCGCTGCAGTCGCGCGTGGACATCCGCTTCCCGGTGGGCACCATCCCGCCGCGCGGCTGGACCCCGCCGGCGCGCGAGGAGGGCGAGCCGGAGTGGCAGCAGGGTGACAGCTTCCGCCTGAACACCACGCTGGGCCGCGCGCTCTTCAACGAGCTGCTGCCCGAGGACTACCCGTTCGTCGACTACGAGGTCGGCAAGAAGCAGCTCTCCGAGATCGTCAACGACCTCGCCGAGCGCTACCCGAAGGTCATCGTGGCGGCGACGCTCGACAACCTGAAGGCGGCCGGCTTCTACTGGGCGACCCGTTCCGGCGTCACCGTGGCCATCTCCGACGTCGTCGTCCCCGAGGCGAAGAAGGAGATCGTCCGCGGCTACGAGGCGCAGGACGAGAAGGTCCAGAAGCAGTACGAGCGCGGTCTGATCACCAAGGACGAGCGCACGCAGGAGCTCATCGCGATCTGGACCAAGGCGACCAACGAGGTCGCCGAGGCGATGAACGACAACTTCCCGAAGACCAACCCGATCTTCATGATGGTGAACTCGGGTGCACGAGGCAACATGATGCAGATGCGTCAGATTGCCGGTATGCGTGGTCTGGTGTCGAACGCGAAGAACGAGACGATCCCGCGGCCCATCAAGGCCTCGTTCCGTGAGGGTCTGTCCGTGCTGGAGTACTTCATCTCCACGCACGGTGCCCGTAAGGGTCTGGCGGACACCGCTCTGCGTACCGCCGACTCGGGTTACCTCACCCGTCGTCTGGTCGACGTCTCGCAGGACGTCATCATCCGCGAGGAGGACTGCGGCACCGAGCGCGGTCTCAAGCTGCGGATCGCCGAGCGCGGCGCCGACGGCGTGCTGCGCAAGGCGGACAACGTCGAGACGTCCGTGTACGCGCGCTGCCTCGCCGAGGACATCGTGGTCGACGGCCAGGTGCTGGCCCCGGCCGGCACCGACCTGGGCGACGTCCTCATCGAGGAACTGGTCTCCCGCGGCGTCGAGGAGGTCAAGACCCGCTCGGTCCTGACCTGCGAGTCCGCCGTCGGTACCTGCGCGATGTGCTACGGCCGTTCGCTGGCCACCGGCAAGCTGGTCGACATCGGTGAGGCGGTCGGCATCATCGCCGCCCAGTCCATCGGTGAGCCCGGTACCCAGCTGACGATGCGTACCTTCCACACCGGTGGTGTGGCCGGTGACGACATCACCCAGGGTCTGCCCCGTGTCGTCGAGCTCTTCGAGGCCCGTACCCCGAAGGGCGTCGCCCCGATCTCCGAGGCCTCCGGCCGCGTGCGGATCGAGGAGACCGAGAAGACCAAGAAGATCGTCGTCACCCCGGACGACGGCAGCGACGAGACGGCGTACCCGATCTCGAAGCGTGCCAAGGTCCTGGTCCGCGAGGGCGACCACGTCGAGGTGGGCCAGCAGCTCACCGTGGGTGCCACCAACCCGCACGACGTGCTGCGCATCCTGGGTCAGCGTGCCGTCCAGGTCCACCTGGTCGGCGAGGTCCAGAAGGTGTACAACTCGCAGGGTGTGTCGATCCACGACAAGCACATCGAGATCATCATCCGGCAGATGCTCCGCCGCGTGACGATCATCGAGTCCGGCGACGCCGAGCTGCTGCCCGGTGAGCTGGTCGAGCGCTCGAAGTTCGAGACCGAGAACCGTCGTGTGGTCCAGGAAGGCGGTCACCCGGCCTCGGGTCGTCCGCAGCTGATGGGTATCACCAAGGCCTCGCTGGCGACGGAGTCCTGGCTGTCGGCCGCCTCCTTCCAGGAGACGACCCGAGTCCTGACGGACGCGGCGATCAACGCCAAGTCCGACAGCCTCATCGGCCTCAAGGAGAACGTCATCATCGGTAAGCTCATCCC
The DNA here is from genome assembly GCF_002155905.1 of Streptomyces tricolor. Lineage (GTDB taxonomy): Bacteria > Actinomycetota > Actinomycetes > Streptomycetales > Streptomycetaceae > Streptomyces > Streptomyces tricolor. The sequence goes on from NZ_MUMF01000101.1 coordinate 21,346, forward strand.
GGCCGGTACGGGTCTGTCCCGCTACCGCAACATCCGGGTCGAGCCGACCGAGGAGGCCAAGGCCGCGATGTACTCGGCCGTCGGCTACGACGACATCGACTACTCGCCGTTCGGCACGGGCTCCGGCCAGGCCGTTCCGCTGGAGGACTACGACTACGGTCCGTACAACCAGTAAGGCGTACGTCCACTGAAGGGCGGTCACCCCACGGGGTGACCGCCCTTCGGCGCGTTTCAGCGCCGGTTCTCCAGTCGCTTCTGAAGGCAGTGGAGGTGGTGCAGGCGGGTGTGGACATCCGGGTGATCGTCCAGTAGGCGCGCGGTGATCGATTCTTTTGTGGCGGGGATGCCGCGCCCCCTGGGAGCGGCATACGGCCTGCTCTTGCGCTCGTGCTCCTGGCTGAGCACGTCCATGAGCTGTGCTCCGAAGCCCAGAACGGCGGCATGCTCGTCGGCCCGGAGCTCGGAGCGCCGGGAGACGGCAGCTGCCAGGTAGGGCGTGGCCAGCGGGAGGAAAACGAGCCCGTAGGTCGAGGTGGCCAGGACGATCACGGCGGCCCCGAAGAGGCCGACGACGACGATCGCGGCACCTGCCGAAAGACGCTCGACGCGCGTGGCCAGCCGGAGCAGCAGTCGCCAGGCGAGCCGGCCGGGCAACGCGTACCAGAAGGTCAGGAGCGAGGCCCAGGAGTGGCCGCGGGTGTGGTGCCCCAGCTCGTGGGCGAGGACACCGGCGAGCTGGGCCGGCGGGAGGGTGCGTAGGGCGTGACTGGTCACGCCGACGATGTGACCGGCTGTCGCCATGGCGTTGATGCCGTGGCTGTCCTCCACCCACAGTTGGTAGGCGTCGCCGTCGACGCCGGCTCGCGCGGTGACCTCACGCCACACCGCCCGCAGCGGTACCGCTTCCTTCGGCGTGGGGTGGCGTAAGCCGAACAGCAGACGGGCCATGAGGCGCTCGCAGGGACGGTGGAAGACGAGGGCACCGCTGACGGCCCAGCCGCCGAGCGTGACCCACCAGGGCGGACCACCGAGGATGTCGACGGCGTACGAGGCGGTGAAGACCAGGGTGAGGCCGGCGAGGACATGGGGAACGTGGAGGGCCAAGCCGACCACAGCCGTGATGTCCACGCCGCGCTGACGGGCAGCGATATGGACCCGGCCGGTGCGGAACAGGGGATCGTCGTGCGCGGGAATCGCCGAGGCGGTGTCCGAGGCATCGCTGAATGAGACGGGCTCGGACTCCTCTGCCTCGTGGGGAACGGACAAAGCGCTTCCTTCCGAAGGCTGGCGGGCATGGGGACGGGGCGTCTCAGGCGAGGAGCAGTGAGCCGGGGAGCAGCAGTGCGGCAGCGGCGAAAGCGACCAGCCCCCGGCGGATCCACAGGTGTTTGCGCGCGGCGATACGGCTGGCCTCGGTGAGGGCGAGGAGTACGGCCCGTAAGGGGTCCTGGCCGGTGTCCGCCAGCGCCGTGGTCAGCTCTCCGGTCCGGGCAGCACGCTGGATGTCCCCGAAATAGGTCAGCGGGCGGCCGGGCTCCCAACGGTCGATCCCGTCACGGGGGACGACCGCCAGGAGCAGTGCGAAGAGCGCGATGACCAGGCAGAGCGCTCCGGTCCACCACAGGAGACTGACGGCCGGCGGTGCGCGGTGTGCATGTCCGGCCGGCAGTACGGCGAGGGCGCCGTTCGTCAGGCCGAGCACGCCGACGAGGACGGCGGCTTTGGCGTCCGCCCGGGTGATCTCGGCGCGCAGATCAGCGAGGAGCCGTGCACCCGCCTGCACCTGGGGACTGTTCCATGCGGAGGGCGCTGAGGTCATGCGTCCGGCTCCGGCCACCCCTTGGGCAGAGGGCGGCTGGGTGTCTCCGCCGGTGTCTCGGGGGCATGCCCAGGGGCCGTGGTCCGCAGGAGGGCGGCCATCCGCTCGGCGATCAGCTGATGGGGGACTTCCATCTGGTAGTCCTCCAGCCGGTTCTTCTCCAGGGCCTGGTCGATGAGATGCAGCTGGTTCTGCACCAGTTGTGCCTGCTCTTGGCTGAGGTGGGTCAGGACCAGCGAGGTGTCGTCGGGGTGCGCGGCCAGGTGCAGGGCGAGGGCGGCGATACCGCCCTTGGCCAGCTGCTCCGCGTAGAGGGTGATCCTCTCGCTGTGGCGCGTGGCCTCGAGCCGCTGGCGGAGCAAGGACGCCTCGTGCTCCGGCTGTACGGCTTCGGCCTCGTGTCGTGCGGTACGCAGCCTGGTCTGGTGGGACCGCTCAGCGGCATCCCGCCGCAGGCGTATGGCCCAGTCGACCCGCAGCCCCTGTTCACTGCCGATGTCCGAGGCTCCCACCGCCCGCTGCACGGACTGTTCGGCCCCGGCACTCGCCTCGATGGGGTGCCTGCGGGAGGCGGCCCGCATCACCGGCAGCAGTGCACGGGTGATGAGGCCCGGCACGTCGCGCTCCTTGCTCTGGACGAATCGCTCTGCGACGGCGACACGCCACGTCACATCGGCGGTGGCCTCGAACTCGAAGCTGTCGACGAGGCTGGGCAGCGGCACTCGCAACCGGAAGGTGTGCGGACCGGTGTCCACCTCGTACAAGGCGACATAGCGCCGTACGGACGTGGGGCGGTCGGGCGGGAGAAAGGTGTCGTACACGCCCTTGCGGGTGACGCAGACCAGAGCGTGATCGATCCGGCCGGTGAAGCGACGGCCGCCGAGCCGGAAGCGCGGCAGCTGCCAGACGGTACGCACGGGGTCGGCGTCCAGCCGATACGGATCAGAACGCTCCGGCTCCTGGCGGAACCAGTCGAGCCGCTCGCACGAGGGCTCGGAGGTCATTTCTTCCATGGTCGGTCTCCTCTGCCTCGAAGTGGCCGTCCGGGCATCAGCGGCCGGACAGGTGGTTCAGCAGGCGCGCGGCGGTCGGCGAGGGAGTCACCCGGGAATCGCGGAGGGTGCGCAGGAGGTGGCTGACGCGGCCGTTGTTGGTCGGCTCGGTGGAGATGTGCCCGAGCAGGGAGGCCAGAGCCGGCTCGGTCTCCGGCCTGCTGTCCGCCCTGCGCACCCAGGTGCCGAGGGTGCGCAGTGCTCGCTCACTGCACTCGCGGTCGGACAGCAGCGCTTCCCAGAAGGCGGTCAGGTGCCCGGCCGTGGCCAGGTCGTCGTCGGCGAGAGCTGCCGCGTACCAGTGCAGGATCAGCGGGCCCCCATCGGGCTCCTCCGTCTGCTCGCAGGCCTGCAGGAAGGCGAGGACCGCGTAGGTGCGGACCGTGCGTTCGCTGCCGAGGCGTTCGGCCAGCGCCCTCAGCACAGGCTCCCGCACGGCGAGGAGCAGCACTTCGAGGGCGTCGGCGAATTGCCGGGCCTCTTCGGTGAGTTCCTCGTCCTCGTATGCCGGGCTCTGCCGCTGGCGGATGGCGTTCAGGAGGACGTCCAGGGTTTCTTCCGGCACCACCGGCCCCAGCAGGCCGTAGGCGCGGATGGCTGTCCAGCGGCGCCGCTCGGCGTCCCCGGTGCACCAGTCCCGCAGAACCGGCAGCACAGTGGGGACCTTCAGCAGGTGGGCCAGGGTGAGGGCGTTGGCCGCGGTGAGCCAGGAGCCGGGGTCCGGGGCGTCCGCCCACGGTTCGATGAGGTGGGCCATGGCGGACGAGAAATCGGCCTCGGCGAGCAGGGCGGCCGTCGAAGCCGCCCGGGTGCGTACGAGGGGCCGGCCGTCCCCGGCGAGCTGTTTGATCCACTTGACGAGGGCGGTCCGGGCGGAGGGATGGAGGTTCCACACTGCCTCCAGCAGCGCCTTGGACATGCGCTCCTCCCGGAATTCGGCGATGAACTGGCCCACCACGCCCCACTCGGTGACCTCCGTGCCCGCGTAACCGTGCGCGTGGGCGAGCCCCAGCCGGTCCTCGCGGGAGCTGCCGAACACCGGGATGACCGGCGACTGGCGGGGATCGGCCGTGGCCTGCAGCCGGGTGTAGAGCACGTCGGCGAGCTCGGCGGTCACCGCGTACGGTGCCTTGTCGAAGACGGCGAGCGAGATGAGGAACGCCTTGTCGCGCAGCTTGCGCTGGTCGTCGGTGAGCCAGCGGGCGACCTGCGCCTCGACGGCCTGCTCGCTGAAGGAGGCCAGGGACCCTTCGTCGGCCTCTCCCCGGTGCACGGCGATGAGCCGCAGGGCGAACTCCTCGATCGCGGCCGGCGGGTGCTGCCGCGCAAGGAACTCCTTGACCGGAGCGAGCCCGCACAGTTGCTGCCAGGCGACGTCCCCGACGCGGGGCGTGACGTGGGCGTCCAGCATCTCCTCGGCGGGTGGTGGCGTCCACCGAACGAACGGAACGTCGTCCAAGGCGGCCGATGGCTCCACGGTGATCACCAGGTGACCCCCGGAACGCTCCAGCCGTTCACGCAGACCGATCAGGTGAGACTCGCGCAGCGGGTTGCTCCTGGGGGCGGCGAAGTTGCTCAGGAGGTATCCGTCCGCGCTGTCCAGATGGGCCAGCAGTGCGGACAGCGAGCCGGGCTGGACGATTTCCCGCACCGTATTGCCTGCCACGCGGTGCAGCAGCATGAGCGCGGCGGACCGGCGGCCGGAGTCCCGCCCACCGGACAGCACCACGACCTTGTCGGTACGGAGCCGGGCGAGCGCCTCGTCGAAGCTCGGGCAGCCGCGGAAGACGTCCGCCAGCTCCGCGATCTTCTCCGGGCGCACCACGCCGGCGAAGGGTTCGGAGTGTTCGGCGGACACGCCGAAGTAGTTGTTCACGTCGCCGTGGACCGTGCCGCCGCTGACGCCGAACTGGTCGCGGCCGACCTGAGTGGCGGAGGCGGAGCGGTCCAGAGACATGACGAACGACGGGCCGTGCTGGATCAGCGCCTTGCGCGCCACCCAGGCCTTCTGCCGCTGCCGTTCCCCTGCCTGGTCCTCCGCCGCCTCCTCGGCTTCCTGAGGGGGCTGTTCCTCGGCCGGCGCGGCGGCGGCCGGCGTCTCCTGGCTCATCCGCGGGCACCCCGGCCGGGGCGGTCGAACCGGAGATCACCGTGCACGGTGCCGCCGGTGACGCCGTACTGGTCCCCGGCCACGCTGGTGTGGGAGACCGATGTGCCGGCGGCGGCCTCCGGGGGAGGGGAGCCGGGCAAGCCCCGCGCCGCGGCCTGGGCCGGGCCGCCGTGCAGCCAGGCGACCGTCGGTCCTTCCTTCGTGTCCACCGTGACGCGGTGGAAGTCGTCGGGGCGGACGCCCAGTGGGCCGTGCCGGACCACGCCGTCATATACGCCGTCGGACACACATAGCACGCAGTCGCCGTCCCGCTGCTTCAGTGCGGTCCGCAGGACATCGGCGTTCAGGAGGCGTACCGCGTGGTTGAGGTCCGAACCGACCCAGCCGTTCAGCTCATCGACGGCCACATAACCCGAGGACAGAACGATGCGCAGGCGCATCTTGGCGCTGCTGGCGAGCAGGCGGTTCTTGCTGTGGAGCAGGGAGGGCGTCTCGGTCAGCAGCGTCTTCACGAGGGTGGGGACGGAGACCTGGGTGTCGATGAGTTCCATGACGGAGTCACCGCGGTCGGCGCGCAGGGCTGCCGTCTCGTCCACGTCGGCGGCGACCAGGGTGGCGTCGACGACGTCGTAGAGGACCCGGCGCAGGTACGCCTGCTCCACGTCGTCGCGTGAGCCGAATTGCTCGATGTCGAAGAGCAGGATCGTGCGGTACACGGGATCGGTCATGTCTGCCTCTCGTACTCGGGGTGTGTACCGGCACGATGACGGCCGGACGCCGAGCGGCGGAGGGTGGATGACGCGGACGAACTGTGACCGTGTGCACAGACAGGACGCGACCAGGTGTGCGCCCGACCGGCGCCGCGTCAGGCCGCGCCCTCGCCGGCGATGCGGCGCAGCACGTCGGGGCGGAGTACGACGATGCGCCGCCGTCGCGTGACGAGGACCTCCCGGGCGCGCAGCTCCTTGAGGAGCCGGGCCACCGCTTCCCTGGAGGAGCCGACCGAGCCGGCGAACTCCTGCTGGCTGAGGCCGATGGTGAGTGCGATGCCTTCGTCGGTTCGGGTGCCGTGTGTGCGGACCAGTTCCAGCAACAGGACGGCCAGCCGCTCCCGCACGGTGAGGGCGGCCCACTGCAGCCGGCGACGGTCGGTGGACCGCTGCCGGTCGGTGGTCAGGCTCAGCAGCTGAAGCGCAACCCGGGGATTCTCCGCCAGAAAGGCGGTGAAGCGGCCCTGCTCGACCACCACCGCCTCCACCGGCTCCAGGGCGGTCACCGTCGCCGCGCGGTACCGGCCGCTGAGGGCCGCACCCTCGCCGAGGATGTCACCAGGCCCCCGCAGGGCGAGCAGAGCCTCGTAGCCGTTGGCCGCGGCGGCAGTGACCTTGGTCCAGCCGTGCAGCACGAGCACGACATGGGCGGAGGGCTCCGCCTGGTGCATGAGGACGGTCCGGGCCCCGTACCGCAGCGGCCGGCCGGTCGCCAGCAGGGCGACCCGGTCCTCCTTCTCCAGCCGCGCGAGAAAGGGCACGGCGTCGTCGAAACCGTCATCGTCCCACGCCCGCGTGCGCCCCCCGACCATCGCGTCCTCCCGTGCTCCGCCGAGCCGCTGCCAGAAGCAACCAGTCAACGTACTCGAAGTGCTCAGGAGAGAAACCCGTGACAACCGGCCGAGCCACCGAGGGCCGGCCGGGCACCGGCTCGGATAGTGGATTCGAAGATCACGTAGGGTACGTCGGCTTGACATACTCCGCAGCCCGAGGCCTCCGAACCCCATTTGTTTTGACCACAGCGAATGAGGTAGGTACGCTCAGACCTTGTGCCTGGGGTGTGCCCTGGCTCCTGTGTGTGCCTGTAAACCGCATGGCGAGCCGTGACCGGCCACCGTAATCTGCGCCCTTTTCGCCCTGCGGCGGGAGTCTGGCGGATTCGACACACCCGACCGCGTGGGTCGGCGACGTTCCAGGTTAGCTGTACCCATCGGCACACAGAAACCGGAGAAGTAGTGCCTACGATCCAGCAGCTGGTCCGTAAGGGCCGGCAGGACAAGGTCGAGAAGAACAAGACGCCCGCACTCGAGGGTTCCCCTCAGCGTCGTGGCGTCTGCACGCGTGTGTTCACGACCACCCCGAAGAAGCCGAACTCGGCCCTGCGTAAGGTCGCGCGTGTGCGTCTGACCAGCGGGATCGAGGTCACCGCTTACATTCCGGGTGAGGGACACAACCTGCAGGAGCACTCCATCGTGCTCGTGCGCGGCGGCCGTGTGAAGGACCTGCCGGGTGTTCGCTACAAGATCATCCGTGGCTCCCTCGACACCCAGGGTGTCAAGAACCGCAAGCAGGCCCGTTCCCGCTACGGCGCCAAGAAGGAGAAGTAAGAATGCCTCGTAAGGGCCCCGCCCCGAAGCGCCCGGTCATCATCGACCCGGTCTACGGTTCTCCTCTGGTCACGTCGCTCATCAACAAGGTGCTGCTGAACGGCAAGCGCTCCACCGCCGAGCGCATCGTCTACGGCGCCATGGAGGGCCTGCGCGAGAAGACCGGCAACGACCCGGTCATCACGCTGAAGCGCGCTCTGGAGAACATCAAGCCGACCCTCGAGGTCAAGTCCCGCCGTGTCGGTGGCGCCACCTACCAGGTCCCGGTCGAGGTCAAGCCCGGCCGTGCCAACACCCTGGCGCTGCGCTGGCTGGTCGGTTACTCCCGCGCCCGTCGCGAGAAGACCATGACCGAGCGTCTCCTCAACGAGCTTCTCGACGCCTCCAACGGTCTCGGTGCGGCCGTGAAGAAGCGCGAGGACACCCACAAGATGGCCGAGTCCAACAAGGCCTTCGCGCACTACCGCTGGTAGTCGCTACCCCATCGAGAACCGAGAGAAGACTGAAGCCTTATGGCTACCACTTCACTTGACCTGGCCAAGGTGCGCAACATCGGCATCATGGCCCACATCGACGCGGGCAAGACGACCACCACCGAGCGGATCCTGTTCTACACCGGTGTGTCTTACAAGATCGGTGAGGTCCACGACGGCGCTGCCACCATGGACTGGATGGAGCAGGAGCAGGAGCGTGGCATCACGATCACCTCTGCTGCCACCACCTGTCACTGGCCGCTGGAGAACGTCGACCACACCATCAACATCATCGACACCCCGGGGCACGTCGACTTCACCGTCGAGGTGGAGCGCTCCCTGCGTGTGCTCGACGGTGCCGTGACGGTGTTCGACGGCGTCGCCGGTGTTGAGCCCCAGTCCGAGACGGTGTGGCGTCAGGCGGACCGCTACGGCGTTCCGCGTATCTGCTTCGTCAACAAGCTCGACCGGACCGGTGCCGAGTTCCACCGCTGCGTCGACATGATCAGCGACCGCCTGGGTGCGCAGCCGATCGTCATGCAGCTGCCGATCGGTGCCGAGGCCGACTTCAAGGGTGTCGTGGACCTGGTCCGCATGAAGGCGCTCGTGTGGTCCGCCGAGGCGACCAAGGGCGAGATGTACGACATCGTCGACATCCCGGACACCCACACCGAGGCTGCCGAGGAGTGGCGCGGCAAGCTGCTCGAGGCCGTCGCGGAGAACGACGAAGAGATCATGGAGCTGTACCTGGAGGGCGAGGAGCCTTCCGAGGAGCAGCTGTACGCCGCGATCCGTCGTATCACCATCGCCTCCGGCAAGGGCACCGGCACCACCGTGACCCCGGTGTTCTGCGGTACCGCGTTCAAGAACAAGGGCGTCCAGCCCCTGCTCGACGCGGTCGTGCGCTACCTGCCCTCCCCCGTTGACATCGAGGCCATCGAGGGCCACGCGGTCAACGACCCGGAGGAGGTCGTCCGCCGCAAGCCGTCCGACGAGGAGCCGCTGTCGGCGCTGGCGTTCAAGATCATGAGCGACCCGCACCTCGGCAAGCTCACCTTCGTCCGGGTCTACTCGGGCCGCCTGGAGTCCGGCACGCAGGTGCTGAACTCCGTCAAGGGCAAGAAGGAGCGCATCGGCAAGATCTACCGCATGCACGCCAACAAGCGTGAGGAGATCGAGTCGGTGGGCGCCGGCGACATCGTCGCCGTCATGGGCCTGAAGCAGACCACCACCGGTGAGACGCTGTCCGACGACAAGAACCCGGTCATCCTGGAGTCCATGGACTTCCCGGCGCCGGTCATCCAGGTCGCCATCGAGCCCAAGTCGAAGGGCGACCAGGAGAAGCTGGGCGTCGCGATCCAGCGCCTCGCCGAGGAGGACCCGTCCTTCCAGGTTCACTCGGACGAGGAGACCGGCCAGACCATCATCGGTGGTATGGGCGAGCTGCACCTCGAGGTGCTGGTCGACCGTATGCGCCGTGAGTTCAAGGTCGAGGCCAACGTCGGCAAGCCGCAGGTGGCGTACCGCGAGACGATCCGCAAGGCCGTCGAGCGCGTCGACTACACCCACAAGAAGCAGACCGGTGGTACCGGTCAGTTCGCGAAGGTGCAGATCGGCATCGAGCCGCTCGAGGGTGGCGACACCTCGTACGAGTTCGTGAACAAGGTCACCGGTGGTCGTATCCCGAAGGAGTACATCCCTTCGGTCGACGCCGGTGCGCAGGAGGCCATGCAGTTCGGCATCCTGGCCGGCTACGAGATGACCGGTGTCCGTGTCATCCTCCACGACGGTGCCTACCACGAGGTCGACTCCTCCGAGCTGGCCTTCAAGATCGCCGGTTCGCAGGCCTTCAAGGAGGCCGCGCGCAAGGCCAGCCCCGTGCTGCTCGAGCCGATGATGGCCGTCGAGGTCACCACGCCCGAGGACTACATGGGTGAGGTCATCGGTGACATCAACTCCCGCCGTGGCCAGATCCAGGCCATGGAGGAGCGGGCCGGTGCCCGCGTCGTGAAGGGCCTCGTGCCCCTCTCGGAGATGTTCGGCTACGTCGGCGACCTGCGCAGCAAGACGTCCGGCCGCGCCAGCTACTCCATGCAGTTCGACTCCTACGCCGAGGTTCCGCGGAACGTCGCCGAGGAGATCATCGCGAAGGCCAAGGGCGAGTAACGGACCTCGCGTCCACGCCGTAGGCTTGACTCCGGAGCCTCGTGGGGCAAACAACCGCATCACGGATGTTTGCCCCCGGGATCCGGGACATCCAGCAAAGATCACCTGGCGCCGATGAAGTAAGGCGTACCAGAACCACTCCCAGGAGGACCCCAGTGGCGAAGGCGAAGTTCGAGCGGACTAAGCCGCACGTCAACATCGGCACCATCGGTCACATCGACCACGGTAAGACGACCCTCACGGCCGCCATTACCAAGGTGCTGCACGACGCGTACCCGGACCTGAACGAGGCCACCCCGTTCGACAACATCGACAAGGCGCCCGAGGAGCGTCAGCGCGGTATCACCATCTCCATCGCGCACGTCGAGTACCAGACCGAGGCGCGTCACTACGCCCACGTCGACTGCCCGGGTCACGCGGACTACATCAAGAACATGATCACCGGTGCCGCGCAGATGGACGGCGCGATCCTGGTGGTCGCCGCCACCGACGGCCCGATGCCGCAGACCAAGGAGCACGTGCTCCTGGCCCGCCAGGTCGGCGTTCCGTACATCGTCGTCGCCCTGAACAAGGCCGACATGGTGGACGACGAGGAGATCCTGGAGCTCGTCGAGCTCGAGGTCCGTGAGCTCCTCTCCGAGTACGAGTTCCCCGGCGACGACGTTCCGGTCGTCAAGGTCTCCGCGCTCAAGGCCCTTGAGGGCGAGCAGGAGTGGGTGGACTCCGTCCTCAACCTGATGAAGGCCGTCGACGAGTCGATCCCGCAGCCGGAGCGCGACGTCGACAAGCCGTTCCTCATGCCGATCGAGGACGTCTTCACCATCACCGGTCGCGGTACGGTCGTCACCGGCCGTATCGAGCGTGGTGTCCTCAAGGTCAACGAGAACGTCGACATCATCGGCATCAAGCCGGAGAAGACCTCCACCACGGTCACCGGCATCGAGATGTTCCGCAAGCTGCTCGACGAGGGCCAGGCCGGTGAGAACGTCGGTCTGCTCCTCCGTGGCATCAAGCGCGAGGACGTCGAGCGCGGCCAGGTCATCATCAAGCCGGGCTCGGTCACCCCGCACACCGAGTTCGAGGCGCAGGCCTACATCCTCTCCAAGGACGAGGGTGGCCGCCACACGCCGTTCTTCAACAACTACCGTCCGCAGTTCTACTTCCGCACGACGGACGTGACCGGCGTGGTGACCCTCCCCGAGGGCACCGAGATGGTCATGCCGGGTGACAACACCGAGATGAAGGTGGAGCTCATCCAGCCCGTCGCCATGGAAGAGGGCCTGAAGTTCGCCATCCGTGAGGGTGGCCGCACCGTGGGCGCCGGCCAGGTCACCAAGATCGTCAAGTAAGTTCCGCTTGCTTGAGGGTCACTGCCTGACCTAAGGGGAGGCCCGTACGACTGAGGTCGTACGGGCCTCTTCGCATATCCGAAGGGCCGTTCTGGATGTCGATACGCGAAGGGCGGCTGCGGGCGGCCGTCCCCTGGCTGGCCGCGGCGGCCGTGGTGCTCTACGGCGGGTGGAGCATGCTTCCGCGGGGCGGTCCGGAAGAGACGGGCCCGGCCCGGGCCGTCGGCCTCCCGGGCGGCGGAGTCTCCGCCGGCGACCACTGCGGGGAGAAGGGCTACCACCACTTCCCGCTGCCCGCGGCGGCCACCTCGCCCGCGCCGCGGCCCGCCGACCCGCGGGCGCCCGGCCCGCGGCTCGCGCTCGGCTCGTACGGCTACGAGAAACTGTCCGCCCGCACACCGGGCCGCTTCACCGTGAGCCTGCTCTTCGCGCCGGGCGCGAAGGGGGCGCCGAAGCCGTCGCGGACGCTGGGCGGCGAGGGGGTCGCCGTCGAGATCGAGGGCCCGCACGGACTGGTCGCCGGCGCCCATGGCCTGCCGGTGACCTGGGCGTCCCCGGCGCGGCCCGACGACGCCGACCAGACGCCCCTCGACCCTGGCGGCGGCGCCGCTGCCGAGGTCTCCCTGCCGCTGGCGGCCCTGTGCCCCGGACACGACCCGGAGACGGTGATGGAGAGGCTCCTGGCGCCGATCGACTCCTCGAACACCATTACCGGCCAGCCGGCCTACACCCTGACCGTGTCCCTCCGCGGTCCGGACGGGGACCTCCTCAGCGCCGGAAACCTCGTCCCCCTCGACCCCTGACCACCCTTCGAAACTATTCGGCGCCGACGACCCGTTCCCCCCACCGCTCCCTCCCTCCACTATTTGTCATGCCGCTGAGCAAATAGGAGCGAAGCACGAGTGGAGGGGGACGCATGTCTGTGGCGCGCAGGACCGTGCTGGGGACGGGGCTCGCCGCCGTACCCGTACTGACCTCGTCGGCCGCCTGGGCCGGGGGCCGGGACGGGGGAGGTGACGACCTGGTCGTGACGGAGCCCGGGGGGTACATCTCCTTCTCGGGCGGGGCGTTCTCCCTGGTCGGCGCGCCCGTGGTGGTGAGCCCCGAGGACCACCCCGGAGTCGTACGGGTCGCGGGTGACCTCCGGGACGACCTCGCGCGCGTGACCGGCGTGCGGCCGGGCGGCACGATCGCCCGCTTCCCGGTGCTGCTCGGCACGATCGGCCGCAGCCCGCTGATCGACGGACTGATCCGCTCCGGGAAGCTCGACGTCTCGGGTGTGCGGGGCCGGTGGGAGACCTCGCTGCAAACGGTCGTGGACCACCCGATGCCCGGCGTGGAGCGGGCCTTCGTCGTCGCGGGCAGCGATCCGCGGGGGACGATCTTCGGGGCGTACGACGTCTCGTACGGCATCGGTGTCTCGCCCTGGTACTGGTGGGACGACGTGCCGCCGGCGCGCCGCGACCAGGTGTGGGTGAAGCGGGGCCGCTTCACCCAGGGGACCCCGGTGGTGAAGTACCGGGGCGTCTTCATCAACGACGAGAACCCGGCGCTCGGCACCTGGGCCCCGGCCTATTTCGGCCCCGGGAAGGCCCCGGGCCACCCCGGCGGCTTCACCGCCGACTTCTACGCCAGGGTCTTCGAGGTCCTGCTCCGCCTGAAGGGCAACTACCTCTGGCCGGCGGTGTGGGGGCGGGCGTTCGCGGAGGACGACCCGGAGAACCACCGCCGGGCGGCCGAGTACGGCATTGTCATGGGCACGTCTCACGAGGCGCCGATGATGCGCGGCATCGAGGAGTGGAACCGGCACGCCGGCTCCGGGACCGACCCCTACGGGGGCACGGGCGTGTGGTCGTACCGCCGCAACGCGGACGCGATCCGCGCCTACTGGCGCGCCGGCATCCAGCGCATGGTGGACCAGGGCTTCGAGGGCGTCGTCACCCTCGGCATGCGCGGCAACGGCGACACCAGCCTCCCGGACGGCGACGGCATCGAGCTGATGCAGCAGATCATCGCCGACCAGCGCCGCATCATCGAGGAGGTGACCGGCAAGCCGGCCGCCGAGACCCCCCAGGTCTGGACCCTCTACAAGGAGGTGCAGCGCTACTGGGACCGCGGCCTGCGTGCACCGGACGACGTCACCGTGGTCCTCACCGACGACAACTGGGGCAACATCCGCAAACACCCGGACGGACCGCGCTCCGGCGGCTACGGCCTCTACTACCACTTCGACTACGTCGGCGCCGGCCGCAACTACAAGTGGGTGGACACCGCCAACCTCAGCAACGTCTGGGAGCAGCTCCACCAGGCGCACGCCCACGGCAACCACGGCCTGTGGGTGGCCAACGTCGGCGACCTGAAGGGGAACGAGGTGCCGACGGAGTTCTTCCTCAGTTACGCGTGGAACCCCGACGCCCTGCCCCTGGAGCGCCTCGGCGCGTGGGAGGAGCGCTACGCCCGGCAGAACTTCGGCGAGGCGCAGGCGAAGGAGATCGCCTCGCTGCTCGCGACGTACGGCCGGCTCCAGGCCCGCCGCAAACCGGAGCTGCTGAACCGCCGCATCACCCTCGCCGGCGACCGGGTGGTCTACGACGACCGGCAGACCCCCTACTACTTCGCGCACCGGGAGCTGGAACGGGTCACCGAGGAGTGGCGCGCGCTGGGCCGCCGCGCGGAACGCGTCGAACGCCGACTGCCGGCGGAGTTGCGGGACGCGTGGTTCGAACTGGCCGGTTACCAGATGACGGCGACCGCGAACCTCTACGCGCTGCGCGAGGCGGAGTTCACCAACCTGCTGTACGCGGCGCAGGGCCGGGCGGCGACGAACGACCGCGCGGCCCGGGCCGAGGCGGGCCTCGACCGTGACCTCGCCCTCGCCGACCGCTTCAACTCGCGCGTGGCGAACGGCAAATGGCGGGGCTTCCAGACCCAGCCGCACATCGACTACGGAGACGTCGAGCGCTACGGCCCCGACGCGGGCTGGCAGCAGCCGGAGAAGGACAACGTCGCACTGCCGGACGTGCTGTTCCCCGCGGTACGGCGCATCGAGGTGCCTCAGGCGGCCGAGCTGGGCGTCTCGGTGGACGGGGCGGAGGACGCGGGGGAGTGGTGGCCGGGAGGCGCCTCGGGGGAGGCCGTCCTGCCGCCGTTCAGCCCGTACCAGACCCGCCCCCGGCAGTACGTGGAGATCTTCAACCGGGGCCGTACGCCCTTCCCCTACGAGGTCTCCGTCTCGGCGCCGTGGCTGCGGGTGGACCGCCCGCGCGGCCGGGTGGAGCAGCAGGTGCGCCTGGAGGTGGAGGTGGACTGGTCGCGGCTGCGGGCCGACCGGGCGGAGGCGACCCTGACCGTGCGCGGCGCGGGGGCGTCGGTGGTGGTGCGCTGCGTGGCGGAGCGCCCGTCGGGTGTGAAGGCGCGGGGCTTCGTGGAGGCCGGCGGCTACGTGGCGATCGACGCCGGGCACTACGATCGCGCGGTCGGGCAGTGGCGCCGTATCGACGGCATCGGCCGGACCGGGGCGGGCATGACCCCGTGGCCGGTGACGTCCCCGAGCCGCACCCCCGGCGGCTCCTCACCCCGCCTGGAGTACGAGGTGACCCTGCTGTCCGCCCCCGGCGAGGTGACGGTCTGGGCGTACCTCTCCCCGCGCAACCCGGCCCTCCCCGGGGTCTCGGGCCTGCGCTACGGCATCTCCCTGGACGACGGCCCGATCCAGACCGTCGACATCACGGCGGGCGCGGACGACGGCGCCCTGAACACGGTGTGGGCCCGCAACACCTCGGACAACGTCAACCGCACGGCCACCCGCCACACCGTGACGTCACCCGGCGTCCACCGGCTGAGGTTCTGGATGGTGGATCCGACGGTGGTGGTGCAGCGGCTGCTGATCGACACGGGCGGGTTGCCGGAGCTGTATCTGGGGCCGGAGGAGAGTCGGAGAGCGGGGGACGGTCACCCGTAGAGCGGCAGACCTTCCGTCGAGATCGTCCAGTCGGCGATCGTCACGTCCTCGCCGTAGACGAAGTCCTTGCGGGTGGCGTAGCGGGGGCCGTCCGGGGTGGGGTGGATGTCCGTGAAGACGGCGCCGGTACCGGTGCGGGGGTCGAAGACCGCGTAGACGGGGATGCCCATCAAGGGGTAGTCGCGGACCTTGCCCACCCAGTCGTTCTCCGGGTTGGAGCGGGAGACGATCTCGATGGCGGCGAAGACGGTACGGGGGTCGGCGGAGCCTTCGACGCCGAGGTCGGCCCAGGCGATCACGATGACATCGGGGTGCCGCAGGATGTTCTCGGGCTCGTCCTCCACGTCAGGCGTGCCGGTGTGGGCCAGCAGCTCGTCCGGCATCACCTTTTCCAGACGGCGGCTGAGGTGCGCGGCCGTGACCTCGTGCGGCCCCCCCGGCGACATCATGTCGTGAACGATCCCTTCCTTGGTGATCTCGAATTTCCCCGGGACGGCGTCGCCCATCGACTGAACGACGTCCCGCATGGTCCGGTACAGGTGGGAAGCGCCCTGCCGAGAGTTGTCCGCTGCGATGGTCATGGCGCTCGCTCCTCGTCGTCTGTGCCCAGGGGCAAGGATCGTCGCTTTCATGCTAGGCGGCCTCCTGGAGGTCGGTCCGGCAGTCGCGGCAGTGGCCGGGGTGCGGGGCTCGGAAGGCGCGGTCGCAGCCGTCGCAGGTCTGGAGGGGGTGCCGGGCGGCCGGGCGGGCCAGGGGTTCCCGTGGCAGGCCGGTGGTCAGGGCCTCGCGTACGGCCGTGGGCGGAAGGTCCCGTTCCAGCCAGGCCGCGACGCCGGGTGCGAGGTGTTCGGTGTCCGTGGCGGAGAGGAGTAGGCGGGGGTCCCTGCGGCGCAGGCCGGCGAGGACCTCGGTGGCCGTCTGGAGGAGAGCGGGGGAGGGGTACACGGGCTTCGGTACGGCGGGGAGGGCCGTCCGGCGGGTCTGTTTCCGCCGGGGTGCGGGCGTGGGTCCGGACGCCTCACGTCGGCGACCCGGCTGGTTGCAGGAGATCGTGCGGGTGACGATCCGGCCGCC
The DNA here is from genome assembly GCF_002155905.1 of Streptomyces tricolor. Taxonomy (GTDB): domain Bacteria; phylum Actinomycetota; class Actinomycetes; order Streptomycetales; family Streptomycetaceae; genus Streptomyces; species Streptomyces tricolor. Next base: position 37,727 of record NZ_MUMF01000101.1, read on the forward strand.
GGGGACGCGTGCGCGTTCGCGCCGCAGGTAGCCGTGGGTCTCCAGTTCCCGCAGGGCGGCGGCGATACGGGTCGCTCCCTCGGGGAACCGGGCGGCGAGGGTCTTGATGTCGACGCGGGCGCCGGGCGGCAGCGACTGGATGTGGCAGGCCAGTCCGATCGCGAGGAGGGAGAGGTCGGCGTGCTGGGTGAGGTGGTTGCCGATCACCGTGAAGCGGGCGGTGTGGCGGGTGTGCTCGTGGATGAGCCCGCCGGTGCGAGGGCCCCGGTTCGGGTGCTTGTTGCCCGCAGAGCGGGACTGGGCGTGCGGGGGCACGCTAGGGTGCTGCGTATCCATCGGGAAGCTGCTTTTCCTCGGTGGTCAGGCCCTCGCACTGGGATCGCTACTCCCGGCGAGGGCCGTCGTATGTCTGCGGTTGTGTCGCGCCGAGCGTAAGACACGCAACCGGTCCGAAATCCAGCCGAGTTGGGCAGCTTCACCCAGGCGGGTGAGTGCCCGCCGTGGGCGGGAGGGGTG
>NZ_MUMF01001010.1 GCF_002155905.1 Streptomyces tricolor
ACACACACACCCACGGGTGGCAACAGCAGCGACTACGGGAGCCGGAACGACTTCGGCAGCAACAACAGCTTCGTCACCGGCGACCACAACACCACCAACTCGGGCACGCAGAACTACTACGGCACCGTCCCCGCCCCCGCCGGCGGCGCCCACCGGGACCGGGACCGCCCCGGCCCCGCCGCGGACCGCCGCCGCAACGTCTTCGTCGTCCACGGGCGGGACGAGGAGGTGCGGGTGAAGATGTTCGACCTGCTGCGGCTGCTCGATCTGCGTCCGCTGGAGTGGGAGGACCTGGTCCGGGCCACCGGCAAGACGGCGCCCTTCCTCGGCGAGGTCGTCGCGAAGGCCCCCGAGCAGGCCCAGGCGGCCCTCGTGCTGCTCACCCCGGACGACGTCGTCCAGCTCCACCCGGACCTGCGGGGCGCGGCCGAGCCGCCGTACGAGACCGAGCCGACCGGTCAGCCCCGGCCGAACGTGCTGATCGAACTGGGCATGGTGCTGATGGCCTACCCGGAGCGCACCCTGATGGTCGAGGTCGGCGGGCTGCGGCCCATCGCCGACATCGCGGGCCGCAACGTCATCAAGTTCGACGGCTCGGAGTCGGCCCTGCGCAAGATCGCCCAACGGCTGAGGCTCGCCGGCTGCACGGTCGACGACACCCGCTCCGACTGGCTCCAGACCTGGCCGTAC
>NZ_MUMF01001011.1 GCF_002155905.1 Streptomyces tricolor
CCGTACGCCCCCGGCGTCGGAGACCCGTGACCCCCCGGTGCCGACGCGCCGCACGCCCCGGGGCGGGGGTCGTCGTACGGAGCTTCGTCCGTGCCGCGCCCGGTGTCGTTCATCTCGGCTCCCCCGGCGTCGGGGGATCGGCGTCCGTCACCCCGGCCGTGTCGGTGCCGAGCTGGCGGGCCAGGCGGCGCAGGCCCCGGTACGCGGCGGTGCGGACGGCACCGGGGCGTTTGCCGAGGACGCGGGCTGCGGCGGGGCCGTCGAGGCCGACGACCACCCGGAGCAGGACCGCCTCGGCCTGGTCCCGGGGCAGCGCGCGCACCAGTTCCAGCGCGCGTGCGGTGGACAGCGACTCCAGCGCCTGGTCGTGGGTGCTGTGCCGGCCGGGCAGTTCCAGGGCGTCCTGTTCGAGCTGTGCCGCCCGGGGCCAGCGCGCGGTGCCGGGCGATGGTCGCGGTCCAGCCGCGGAAACCGGCCCCGTCGCCCCGGAACCGGCCGAGGTCGCGGGCGATCTCCAGCCAGGCGTCGGAGGCGACGTCCTCCGCGTCCTCGCCGACCAGACCCCGCAGATAGCCCAGCAGGCCGGGCTGCACGATCCGGTACGCCACCGCGAACGCGGCCTCGTCACCGTCCTGGGCCCGCGCCACGGCCGCGCCCAGCTCCCCGTCCCGCGGTTGCGGGCGGCGGGGTACCCCTCCCTGGCCCAAGACCGTCCTCGTTCGTGCCGAGTTGCCGGCCACGGCGTGCCGCGTCCCTCACGGTGCGACCCACTGCGGCGCTTCCCTCACGGTG
>NZ_MUMF01001012.1 GCF_002155905.1 Streptomyces tricolor
CCGCGGGGCCGGCGGGGGCGAGCAGGAGGTGCACGCCGAGGTCGCCGGGGCGGACGTCGTAGCATTCGCCGACCCGGTCGGCGGCGGGCTCGTACGTCTGGAAGAGGGCGGCCGGTTCGCCGTCCTTGGTGACCAGGTGGGCGTGGTGGGTGTCGAGCGTGGCCATGTGGGCGTAGATCTCGGCGACCTGGGCCCGGGTGAGGCCGTTCATGCCCCAGAACGCGGCGCGTTCGTCGCTCACCCAGGCGTGGATCAGGTCCGCGTCGCCCTCCGGGTCCAGGGGGCGGATGCGGACGGTGCCGTAGCCGTCGATGTGCTGGACGTGCAGGTCAGTCATCGGATTCCTCGGATTCCTGGGCGGGTTCGGGGGTGAGCCGGGTCCAGTCGGTGATCACCGGGGCCAGTTCGCCCCGGAGCCACAGCGGGAGTTGGTCGCGGTGGTGGGCGGCGCCGGGTACGCCGTCGGCGCCGAACGGGACCACCCAGCGGCTGTTGTCGCGGTCGGCCAGGTCCCAGACGTAGCGGGCGGCCGGGCCGCGGGCGGCGCGGTCGGTGAGGCCGGGGACGGCCGAGGTGCACAGCACGCAGTCGTGGTCGCCGGCGAGACCGGGTTCGTCCGCCGCGGGGGGCGGGTCCGCCGGGAGCGCCTGCCAGGGGGCCAG
>NZ_MUMF01001013.1 GCF_002155905.1 Streptomyces tricolor
GACCAGCCCCTCGGCGACCATGCGGTCGATCCGGTGGGTCATCGCGGCCGGGGTGAGGCCGAGCCGCTTGGCCAGGTCGCTGGGGCCCATGCGGTACGGGGCGCCGGAGAGGACCAGGGCCTTCAGGACCTCCCACTCGGCGTTGCTGATGCCGAGGGCGGCGGTCTGCCGGCCGTACGCGACGTTCATCCTGCGGTTCAGCCGGGACAGGGCCGACACGATCTTCTCGACCTGGGGGTCCAGGTCCTGGAATTCGCGCTGGTAGGCGGCGATCTGTTCTTCGAGCGTCGGCTCGGTGACGCCGGGTGTGTCGGCCATGGGCGCAGTATGGCACGCCGTCCCTTTGCCTTGAAGTCCTTGACTGTGTACTCTTTAGCTTCGAACTTTAGCTTTGAAGTCTTCAGGTCTAACTAGTGAGAGAGGTGAACGTGACCAGGGCGATGGGCGCAGCGATGCGCCGGATCCACGTGGGCAACGCACTCAGCGCGTTCGGGCTCGGCTTCACCGTCCCCTACCTGTACGTCTACGTGGCGCAGGTACGGGGCCTGGGTGCCATGACGGCGGGGCTCGTGCTCGCCGTCTTCGCCGTGGCCGCGCTGATCGTGCTGCCGTTCGCCGGCCGGGCGATCGTGCGGCGCGGCCCGCTGCCGGTCCTGCTCGCCGCCCTGGTGACCGCCGCTCTGGGCGCGCTGAGCCTGGGCCTCGCGGGCACCGCCTGGGCCGTGCTGCTGTCCGCGGCGGC
>NZ_MUMF01001014.1 GCF_002155905.1 Streptomyces tricolor
CCGCCGGCCAGGGCGACGGGGATGGCGGCGGTGGCCGCGAGCGCCGCCCGCAGCACCGTCTTGCGGCGGACGAGCCGCGGAGATCCGGGCCGGCCTTCCGTGCCCGGGTCGTCCGTGCCGGCGCCGTGCGTGCCTGCTCCGTCCATGTCTCCTCCTCGTGGGGGGGCGGTCGGCAACGAAATTAGGCGGGCCTGCGCGGGGCTTCGAGGGACTGATGGTGGCGACTGTGGTGTTTTCGGAAGGCGCCGGGGCTGCTGCCGGTCTCCCGTCGGAAGAACCGGCTGAAGTAGGCCGGATCGGCGAATCCGGTGCGGGCGGCGACCTGGCGTACCGACAGCTCGGTGTGCGCGAGCAGCTGCTGCGCCTGGTACACCCGTGCCTCGATGAGCAGCCGGCCGGGCGGGCGGCCGGTGGCGGCCCGCACCGCCTGCGTGAGGTAGCCGGCGGTGACGCCGAGCCGGTCGGCGCACTCCTGTACGGTCCACCCCGTCGCCCGGGGGCGGGTGATCAGGCGGGTGAACGCCTCGGCCACGGCCGCCGGCCGGCCCTGGGTGCGCGGTTCGCGGCCGGAGGCGGTGCGGCCCGGGAGCCGGGCGGCGCGCACGACGAGGACGTGGAGCAGGGAGCGCAGGACGCTCTCGTGTCCCGGGGCGCGCTGCCGGTGCTCCGCGACCAGTTCGCCGATCAGGGGCCGGAGGGACCGGTCCTGCTCGGCGTCCAGCCCGAACCAGCACCGCGCGCCGAGTTCCCGCAGCAGCTCCCGGTCGCCGGGGTGGTCCACCAGGAAGTCGTCGGTGAACAGCACGAGCGTCCCCTCGGGGCCCTGGCCGCCTTCCCAGTGGTGGACCTGGCCCGGCAGGACCACGGCGAGCTGCGGGGGGCGTACCGGCCACCGCGCGAGATCGACGACGTGGGTGCCGGAGCCGGCACTGACGTGGACGATCTCGTAGAACGTGTGCCGGTGCGGCCGGTCCCACCGGGAGAGCGGTCCCACCTCCTCGAAGGAGCCCGCGGCGAAGGGGGCGGCGCCGGGTCCGGCCACCTCC
>NZ_MUMF01001015.1 GCF_002155905.1 Streptomyces tricolor
TCGGAGAAGTACCAGCTCCGACCCCGCGACTGGGAGGCCGCCGAGCGGGCGGGCCGGACCATCGCGCCGCTCATCACGAAACTCAACACCATCCGACGGCAGCACCCGGCGCTACAGCGCCTGCGGAACCTTCGCTTCCATCAGACCGACAACGATGCCGTGCTCGCCTACAGCAAGAGCACGGGTACGGACACGGTCGTCGTGGTCGTCAACCTCGACCCGCACCACACCCAGGAGGCCACGGTCTCGTTGGACATGCCGCAACTCGGCCTGGACTGGGACGCCGCCCTTTCCGTGCACGACGAACTGACGGGCGAGACGTACCACTGGGGCAGGACCAACTACGTGCGTCTCACGCCCGGCCGGGCGCCGGCGCACGTGCTCCACGTCGGGCGATCGACGCCCCAGATCGGAGGGCCCGCAGCGTCATGACCGTCAACGACCCCGTACTGGACACCTTCGAGGACACCCCCGTCAAGGACCGGGATCCGGAGTGGTTCAAGCGCGCCGTCTTCTACGAGGTGCTGGTCCGCTCCTTCCAGGACAGCAACGGTGACGGCGTCGGCGACCTGAAGGGCCTGACCGCCAAGCTCGACTATCTCCAGTGGCTGGGAGTCGACTGCCTGTGGCTGCCGCCGTTCTTCAACTCACCACTCAGGGACGGCGGTTACGACGTCTCCGACTACACCGCCGTCCTCCCGGAGTTCGGTGACCTCGCCGACTTCGTGGAGTTCGTGGACGCCGCCCACCAGCGCGGCATGCGCGTCATCATCGACTTCGTCATGAACCACACCAGCGACCAGCACCCGTGGTTCCAGGAGTCCCGCAAGAACCCCGACGGCCCGTACGGGGACTACTACATGTGGGCCGACGACGACAAGCAGTACGAGGACGCCCGCATCATCTTCGTCGACACCGAGGTCTCCAACTGGACCTTCGACCCGGTGCGCGGCCAGTACTACTTCCACCGCTTCTTCTCGCACCAGCCGGACCTCAACTACGAGAACCCGGCCGTCCAGGAGGAGATCCTCGCGGCCCTGCGCTTCTGGCTGGACCTGGGCATCGACGGCTACCGCCTGGACGCGGTCCCCTACCTCTACGCCGAGGAGGGCACCAACTGCGAGAACCTGCCCGCCACGCACGCCTTCCTGAAGCGGGTCCGCCGCGAGATCGACGCGATGTACCCGGACACCGTGCTGCTGGCGGAGGCCAACCAGTGGCCCGA
>NZ_MUMF01001016.1 GCF_002155905.1 Streptomyces tricolor
GGCCCAGGACGCGGTCAGGGCCGGCGAAGCCGCGCGGACGGACGACCCGCCGGCCACGGCCGTCGGCGACGGCACGGGCGACACCGCCGGCGACGGCACGGGCGGGGCCGCGGGCGAGACCGGTTCCGCCGCCGAGGGGAAGGCGGACGGGGGCGCCGGCAGGTTCAAGGTGTGGGGCAGGAGCAGAGGCACGGGCAAGGGGAGTACGCCCGCTCGGCCGGGGACCTCGGCCGGTACGACCGCGGCGGCCGAGGAGGAGCCGTACGACGTCCTCCCCGCCGACACCCCGTTCCCGTCCACGTTCCCGGCGTCCGCACCGGCCCCGGCGTCCTCTCACGCCCCGTTCCCGGCGCCCTTCCCGACCTCGGCCACCGAGCCGTTCCCCGCGGGCTGGCACGACGACGTCGCCCGCGCCTCCCGCTGGGCGGCCTTGAAAGAGGCGGCGGCAACCCCGGAGACCAGCCTCGACACCGCCCCCTGGCCCCCCGCCGAGCCTCGGCCCGAAGCCGAAGCCGAAGCCAAAGCCGAAGCCGAAGCCAAAGCCGAAGCCGGAGCGGGAGCCGAAGCCGAAGGCGGAACGGAGGCCGATGCCGGAGCGGGCCCCCGTCCCGAGTCCCGCGCCGAGCCCCGCCCGGACTCCTCCGCGTGAGCGGCCTCAGCCGTTGTCCACGCCCAGCACGCCGCGCAGCTCCCGGGGCAGCAGGGTGTCGCAGGACTGCTTGGCCTCGTGGGTGAGGGCGTCGTTCACGCAGGTGTAGTAGTCGCGGTAGACGAGCTGGACGGTGAAGGTGGACGCCACCAGGACCAGAGCCAGGGACGCCGTGACCAGGCCGCTGATGGCCGCCGTCCGCTGGGGCCGGCCGGCCGGGATGCC
>NZ_MUMF01001017.1 GCF_002155905.1 Streptomyces tricolor
GCACCGCGCGCGGCGGCGACGAACGTCACCCTCAGTGGCATGCGCAGATGGTGTGCCGTCGGCAGGGGCAGGTCAAGAGGCGTCACCACCGTGTCACCGGAGGTGCGCGCGCGCTTATTCGAAGGTGTGCACCATCCACTGGTCCGGGCGGTCCAGGGGCCGGAAGCCGAGCTTCTCGTACACCCCGTGCGCGTCCTCGGTGGCGAGCAGCACGCGGCGCAGGCCGAACGGGGCCAGGTGGTCGCGGATGCGGCCGACGAACGCCGTGCCGACGCCCTTGCCGCGCACCGACGGGTCGACGTACACGTCCGCGAGCCAGGCGAACAGCGCCCGGTCGGTGACCACGCGCGCGTACGCCACCTGCTCGCCGGAGACCGTGTCGTACACCCCATAGTTCAGCGAGGACGCCATCGCCCGCTCGTGCGTCTCGCGCGGCCGGCCGGTCGCCCAGTACGTGTCGGACGACAGCCAGCCGTGCACGCGGTCGACGTCGACGCGGGCGGGGTCGGCGGAGAACTCGTAGCCCTCGGGGAGGTCAGGTGCATCGCTCATGCCGTCGATCCTCACAGGGCGGGCCGCTCGGTCACCAGCGGATTTCAGCGCAGCACCTCGTCGCACGCGGCCCGCAGCCGTCGTACCCCCTCCGCGATCTCCCCGGTGCCGGCCACCGCGGCGAAGCTCAGGCGGACGTGGGCGGCGGGGGGTTCGGCGCTGAAGTAGGG
>NZ_MUMF01000102.1 GCF_002155905.1 Streptomyces tricolor
GGCCGCTGTCGGCTGAAGGGCCCGGGAACCCGGGGGGCTCCCGGGGTCGGGCTGTGCGGCTCGCGGCCCCCCGGGTTCCCGGGCCCTTCAGCCGACAGCGGCCTTTTCGGTGCCACGCCGTCGTTCGGCTGCTGCGGCTGCGGCTCGTCGCTCATGTCGTGCACGGACTCCTGTTTCGCGTCGTACGTTCCCGTACGCCTCGTACGCTTCTGCGCTCCCCCTGTTTGAAGACTCTCGCACCTGGCGTTCCGTTCCCGGATTCCGGCATGGTTCCGGCGGAAAACGCGTGGCCGGCCGCCGGGCCTCCGGACTAGGCTCCTGCGCTTCGGTGTCGAGCGGTCCGAGGAGGTCGACTGGCGTGGGCGCGCAACGGTTGTACGCGGCCGTCGCGGCAGGGGGATTCAGACGGTACGCGACCTACCGGGCCGCCACTGCGGCAGGGGTGTTCACGAACACCGTCTTCGGTCTCATTCTCGTCTACACGTACCGCGCGCTGTGGGACGAGAAGCCGCATCTCGGGGGGTACGACCAGGCGCAGGCGGTGACCTACGTCTGGCTGGGGCAGGCCTTCTTGTCGACGCTCGCGATCGGAGGTGGCGGCGTCGAGGACGAGTTGATGGAACGCATCCGTACGGGGGACGTGGCGATCGACCTGTACCGGCCCGTCGATCTCCAGCTGTGGTGGCTGGCGGCGGATCTCGGCCGGGCCTTCTTCCAGCTGCTGGGGCGGGGGCTGGTGCCGTTCCTGTTCGGCGCGCTGTGCTTCCCGCTGCACCTGCCGTCCGACCCCCGCGTCTGGGCCGCCTTCCTGCTCTCCGTCCTCCTCGCCATGCTGGTCGGCTTCGGCATCCGCTACCTGGTGGCGCTGAGCGCGTTCTGGCTGCTGGACGGCACCGGAGTGGTGCAGATGGCGTGGCTGCTGGGGTTCTTCTGCTCGGGGATGCTGCTGCCGCTGAACGTGTTCCCGGGCGCCCTCGGCGAGGTGGTCCGGGCGCTGCCCTGGTCCTCGCTGCTCCAGGCGCCCGCGGACCTGCTGCTCGGGCACGGGGAGCCGCTGCCCACCTATCTCTTCCAGGCGGCATGGGCGGTGGTGCTGCTGGGCGCCGGGCGGCTGGTGCAGTCGGCGGCGACGCGCCGGGTGGTGGTGCAGGGTGGCTGAGGGCTGGGCCGAGCGGCTGGCCGAGGGGATGCGGGCGTACCGGCTGATCGCGGGGATGTGGGTGCGCTCCACGATGGCCTACCGCGCGTCCTTCGCCATGACCACGTTCGGGAACTTCGCGGCGACCTTCCTGGACTTCGTCGCGATCATGCTGATGTTCTCCCGGGTGGACGCGCTGGGCGGCTATCCGCTGCCCGAGGTGGCGTTCCTGTACGGGCTGTCGGCGGTCTCCTTCGGGGCGGCGGATCTGCTGATCGGGTCGATGGAGCGGCTGGGCCGGCGGGTGCGGGACGGCACGCTGGACACGCTGCTGGTGCGGCCGGCGCCGGTGCTGGCGCAGGTGGCGGCGGACCGGTTCGCGCTGCGGCGGCTGGGCCGGGTGACCCAGGGGGCGCTGGTCCTGGGCTGGTCGCTGACCCGGGTGGACATCGACTGGACGGCGGACCGGCTGCTGCTGATGCCGGTGATGGTGCTGAGCGGCTGCGGGATCTTCTGCGCGGTGTTCGTGGCCGGGGCGGCGTTCCAGTTCCTGGCGCAGGACGCCTCGGAGGTGCAGAACGCCTTCACCTACGGCGGTACGACGCTGTTGCAGTATCCGCCGACGGTGTTCGCGAAGGAGCTGGTGCGCGGGGTGACCTTCGTGCTGCCGCTGGCCTTCGTCAACTGGCTGCCCGCGACCTACGTGCTGGGGCGGCCGTACCCGCTGGAGCTGCCGCGGTGGCTGGCGTGGACCCCGCCGCTGGTGGCGGTCGCGTGCGGTGCGCTGGCGGGACTGGCCTGGCGGGCGGGACTTCGTTCGTACCGCAGCACAGGGAGCTGAAGCATGGGTGACGGCAGCGCACGGGACGACTTCATCGTCCTGGAGCGGGTGGAGAAGGTCTTCGAGGTGCGCCGCAAGACCGGGTTCCTGCGGCGGGAGCGGCGCGAGGTACGGGCGGTGGACGCGCTGTCGTTCACCGTGGCGCGCGGGGAGATGGTCGGGTACATCGGGCCGAACGGCGCCGGGAAGTCGACCACGATCAAGATGCTGACCGGCATCCTCACGCCGAGTGCCGGGCGGCTGCGGGTGGCCGGCATCGATCCGGCGCGGGAGCGGACGCGGCTCGCGCACCGGATCGGGGTGGTGTTCGGGCAGCGGACCACGCTGTGGTGGGACCTGCCGCTGATCGACTCGTACCGGCTGGCGCACCGCATGTACCGCATTCCGGACGCCCGTTACCGGGAGAACCTGGACCGGCTGGTGGAACTGCTGGACCTGGGCGCCCTGTTGGACGTGCCGGTGCGGCAGCTGTCGCTGGGGCAGCGGATGCGCGGGGACATCGCGGCGGCGCTGCTGCACGATCCGGACGTGCTGTACCTGGACGAGCCGACGATCGGCCTGGACGTGGTGTCGAAGGCGAAGGTACGGGAGTTCCTGCGCGAGGTGAACGCCGAGCGCGGCACCACGGTGCTGCTGACCACGCACGATCTTCAGGACATCGAGCAGTTGTGCTCCCGGGTGATGGTGATCGACCACGGCCGGCTGGTGTACGACGGCCCGCTCGCGGGGCTGCACGAGGCCGGGGAGAGCGAACGGACGCTCGTGGTCGACCTGGAGCGGGAGCTGCCGCCGGTGGAGGTGCCGTCGGCGCGGGTGGTGAAGGTGGAGGGGCCGCGGCAGTGGCTGGCGTTCCCGGCGGGGCAGTCGGCGGCGCCGCTCGTCGCGCATCTGGCGGCCCGGTATCCGCTGGTGGACCTGTCGGTGCGGGAGCCGGACATCGAGGCCGTCATCGCCAGGATGTACGCCGAGAAGGCGGTCTCGTAGGCCGCTGCCCTGAGCGACGGCGCAGCCCCGGACCTCCGGGCGTCCGAAGCCGGCCGGGAACGGGCCGCCGGAAGTCCTCCTGGGCGGGATGCCGCGGCCGAGGGGCGGCGCGGCATGGCGGAGTCCGAGGAGCGGCCGGGCGCGGCCTGCCGGGCGCGGACGTACGGCGAGCCGGCGCCGCAGACCCGCGCTCTGCCGGCGGCCACGCCCGTCTGGTTCGCGACGGCGTGGCCCTGACGGGCGGGGTGCAGGTGATCGTGCCGCCCGGGGTCGAGGTCGTCGTCCGGGGCACCGGTGTGAGGGGCGCCTTCGAACCCCCCGGGAACGCCACCCCGCCCGATCCGGGCGCCCCAGGGTGACCGTCACCGGCTTCGCCTTCTGGAGCGGAGTGGGCGTGGAACACGAACGCCCGCGCCGACGGCGTCCCGAAGGCGCGGGGCGGTGTCGATGTGCGGCTCCGCCGGGTGGGCGCGACCGGCCGCAGAGGACTCGCGGCCCCTCGACAGCGCCCGCCCTCAACGGCCCCGCGCTACGGCGTGCACACCTTCGTCAGCTCGCCCGCGGCGTCCGTCACCGGGCTCACGTCCGGGGTCTCGTCCCCGTTCTTGATCGCCGTACGCACGTTCTCCACGGCCTTGCCCAGATCGTCCACGGCCTTGTTGACGTCGGCGTCGTCCGTCTTGTCGCCGATCTTCCGCAGGCTCTTCTCGATGGAGTCGAGCGAGGCGTCGGTCTGGGAGGGGTCGTTCGCGGCGTTCTCCACGGCCTGCTGGAGTTCGGTGACGCTGTCGGCGATGGCGTCGGCGGTCTGCACGCAGTCCAGCGCCTTGCCCACGGCGTCACAGCCGGTGGTGAGCCCGGCGGTGAGTGCGACGGTCGCTACGGCGGCGGCGACGGCGGTGAGTCGGCCTCGGCGTCGGCTGGCGGCCATGGTGGGTTCCCTCCCCTGGTGCGGCTGGCCGGGCGCACGCCGGTGAGCTGTGCGCCCGCACCCAGAGTGACGCCGGAGGGACCCGGCGGGTTGCCCCGGCCTTGAAGGTTTCTTTACGCGCGGGTGGCCGCGAGTGCCGCCTGCTGGGCGGCGGCCAGCTCGGTGCAGCCGGCGACGGCGAGGTCGAGCAGGGCGTCGAGTTCCCGGCGGGCGAACGGCGCGGCCTCGGCGGTGCCCTGGACCTCGACGAAGCGGCCGTCGCCGGTGCAGACCACGTTCATGTCGGTCTCGGCGCGCACGTCCTCCTCGTAGCAGAGGTCGAGCAGCGGGACCCCGCCGACGATGCCGACGGAGACGGCGCTGACGGTGCCGGTGAGCGGCTGCCGGCCGGCCTTGATCAGCTTCCTGCCCTGGGCCCAGGCGACGGCGTCGGCGAGGGCGACGTAGGCGCCGGTGATCGCCGCGGTGCGGGTGCCGCCGTCGGCCTGGAGGACGTCGCAGTCGAGGACGATGGTGTTCTCGCCGAGCGCCTTGTAGTCGATGACGGCGCGCAGGGAGCGGCCGATGAGCCGGGAGATCTCGTGGGTCCGGCCGCCGATCTTGCCCTTGACGGACTCGCGGTCGCCGCGGGTGTTCGTAGCGCGGGGCAGCATGGCGTACTCCGCGGTGACCCAGCCCTCGCCGCTGCCCTTGCGCCAGCGCGGGACCCCCTCGGTGACGGAGGCGGTGCAGAAGACCTTGGTGTCGCCGAAGGAGACGAGGACGGAGCCCTCGGCGTGCTTGCTCCACCCTCGTTCGATGGTGACGGGGCGGAGCTGTTCGGGGGTACGGCCGTCGATGCGAGACATGCCGACGAGCCTAGTCGTACACGGGCGAGGGGCTCCTCCCGCCTCGGGAAGGAGCCCCTCGGGTGAGCCGCCGGGGCTCACATCATGTCTTCGATCTCCGCGGCGATCGGGTCGGCGTCGGTGCCGATGACGACCTGGATGGCGGTGCCCATCTTCACGACGCCGTGGGCGCCGGCGGCCTTCAGAGCGGTCTCGTCGACCAGGTCGGGGTCGGACACCTCGGTGCGCAGCCGGGTGATGCAGCCCTCGATCTCCTCGATGTTGTCGATGCCACCGAGCCCGGCGACGATCTTCTCAGCCTTGCTGGCCATGTTCCTTCTCCCTGCTCCGAACCGCTTTGTCGCAGTAACCCACAGTTGGCCCATCTTCGCGAGCGGTCATGCCGTCCGTGCCGAATGATGGCGATCACGACAGCGGAACCGTCCGCCGACTGGTCTACACCACCGTGGGGGAGGTCGCCAAACCCATGAGCGCCCAGAGCACGGCGATCCCCGCCGAGGCCCGCTGGAACCGCCTGTTCCAGGGCATGCAGAAGATGGGCCGGAGCCTCCAGCTGCCCATCGCGGTGCTGCCGGCGGCGGGCATCCTGAACCGGCTGGGGCAGCCGGACGTCTTCGGCGCGGACGGTCTCGGCTGGACCGACGTCTCCAAGGTGATGAGCGGTGCGGGCGGCGCGCTGCTGGACGGCCAGCTCGGCCTGCCGCTGCTGTTCTGCGTGGGCGTCGCGATCGGCATGGCGAGGAAGGCCGACGGTTCGACGGCGCTCGCGGCGGTGGCGGGGTTCCTCGTCTACTACGGGGTGCTGCGGCAGTTCCCGCAGGAGTGCCCGGCGGGCGCGAGGGTGGTGGTGACGGGCTGCCAGGCGGCGGACGGCACGGTGTCCGCGTTCACCTACCAGAACCCGGGCGTCTTCGGCGGCATCGTCATGGGCCTGCTGGCGGCCTTCTTCTGGGCCCGGTACCACCGCACCCGGCTGGTGGACTGGCTGGGCTTCTTCAACGGGCGCCGGCTGGTGCCGATCCTCATGGCCTTCGTCGCGATCCTGTTCGCCGTGGTGTGCCTGTTCGTCTGGCCGCCGGTCGGTGCCGCCCTGGAGAGCTTCAGCGCGTGGCTGCGGGACGCGGGCGCCTGGGGTGCGGGGGTCTTCGGGGTGGCGAACCGGGCGCTGCTGGTCGTGGGCCTGCACCAGTTCCTGAACGTGCCCATCTGGTTCCAGTTCGGCAGCTGGACCAAGCCGGACGGCACGGTGGTGCACGGCGACATCAACATGTTCCTCCAGGGCGACCCGGACGCCGGCCAGTTCACCTCGGGCTTCTTCCCGATCATGATGTTCGCGCTGCCGGCCGCCGCGCTGGCCATCACGCACTGCGCGCGGCCGGAGCGCCGCAAGGAGGTCGGCGGCCTGATGCTCTCGGTCGCGCTGACCTCGTTCGTGACCGGCATCACCGAGCCGCTGGAGTACTCGTTCCTGTTCATCGCGCCCGCGCTGTACGCCGTCCACGCGCTGCTCACCGGTGTCTCGATGGCGGTGACCTGGGCGCTGGGGGTGCACGACGGCTTCAGCTTCTCGGCGGGCCTGATCGACTACCTGATCAACTGGAAGCTGGCGACGAGACCGTGGGCGATCATCCCGATCGGCCTGTGCTTCGCGGCCGTGTACTACGCCGTCTTCCGCTTCGCGATCACGCGGTTCGACCTGAAGACGCCGGGGCGGGAACCGGCGGACGAGGTCGAGGACGTCACCAAGGTCTGACACGCGGTACGGCACCCCGCGCGGCGTCCGGCACGGCACACAGCGCGTAGCGCCGCGGTAGCGGATTCGCGGGTTCCTTATGCCGCCTTCATCGTGCTACAACAGGTCTACACCACAGGTGGTGTAGACCAGAGACGCTGCCGTCCCCTTCCATGGTTCCCGGGCGGCGCCTTGCCTTCCCCCAGGAGGAACTTGTGACCACGGCCAGCGCCGCTCCCGCGGCCGAGAAGAAGAAGGGCGCCGGGGTGATGGCAGTGCTCCAGCGCATCGGCCGCAGCCTGATGCTGCCGGTCGCGGTGCTGCCCGCCGCCGCCCTCCTGGTGCGCCTCGGCAACCCCGACATGCTGGGCCGCCCCTCCTTCCCGGCGTTCCTGACCAAGATAGCGTCGTTCATGGCGGCGGGCGGCAACGCGATCCTCGACAACATGGCGCTGCTGTTCGCCGTGGGCATCGCGATCGGTTTCGCCAAGAAGGCGGACGGCTCCACGGCCCTCGCCGCGGTCGTCGGCTACCTGGTCTTCAAGAACGTGCTCGCCACGTTCACCGACAAGAACCTGCCGAAGGTGGCGACCGTCGTCGACGGCAAGGTCGTCATGGTCGACGCACCCGTGGACGCCAAGGTCCTCGGCGGTGTGGTGATGGGCATCGTCGTGGCCCTGCTGTACCAGCGCTTCTACCGCACCAAGCTGCCCGACTGGGCCGGCTTCTTCGGCGGACGCCGGCTCGTCCCGATCCTGTCGGCCTTCGCCGGCCTGGTCATCGGCATCGTCTTCGGCTACATCTGGCCGGTCCTCGGCACGGGCCTGCACAACTTCGGCGAGTGGCTGGTGAAGTCGGGCGCGGTCGGCGCGGGCATCTTCGGTGTCGCCAACCGCGCGCTGATCCCGATCGGCATGCACCACCTGCTCAACTCGTTCCCGTGGTTCCAGGCGGGCGAGTACCACGGCAAGAGCGGTGACATCGCGCGCTTCCTGGCCGGCGACCCGCAGGCGGGCCAGTTCATGACCGGCTTCTTCCCGATCATGATGTTCGCCCTCCCGGCGGCCTGCCTGGCGATCGTCCACTGCGCCCGCCCGGAGCGCCGCAAGGTCGTCGGCGGCATGATGTTCTCGCTGGCGCTGACGTCCTTCGTCACCGGCGTCACCGAGCCCATCGAGTTCACCTTCATGTTCATCGCGCCGGTCCTGTACGCGATCCACGCGGTGCTCACCGGTGTCTCGATGGCCCTGACCTGGGCGCTGGGCATGAAGGACGGCTTCGGCTTCTCGGCGGGCGCGGTCGACTTCGGACTCAACCTGGGCATCGCGAGCAATCCGTGGGGCCTGGTCCTGGTCGGCCTGTGCTTCGCGGCGGTCTACTACGTGATCTTCCGCTTCGCGATCACCAAGTTCAACCTGCCGACGCCGGGCCGCGAGTCCGACGAGGAACTGGCGGAACTGCAGAAGGCCGAGTCGAAGTAGCCCGGCCCAGCGAAGGCCCCGGAACCGGACAGGTTCCGGGGCCTTCGCGCATGCCTGGGCGTCAGATCTGGTACGAGACCCGCGGCGCCGCCAGCTCCACCGGGCCGCCGTACACCGCGCGGGCGTCGCGCAGATTCACCTGCGGATCGGTCCACGGCGGGATGTGGGTGAGGACCAAGCGGCGCGCCCCCGCGCGCGCGGCCGTCTCCCCCGCCTCCCGCCCGTTGAGGTGCAGGTCGGGGATGCTCTCCTTGCCGTGCGTGAACGCCGCCTCGCACAGGAACAGGTCGGTGTCCCGGGCCAGCTCGTCGAGCGTCTCGGTGACACCCGTGTCGCCGGAGTACGTCAGGGACCGGCCGCCGTGCTCGATCCGGATGCCGTACGCCTCCACGGGGTGGCGGACCCGCTCCGTGTGCACGGTGAACGGGCCGATCTCGAAGGTGGACGGCTTGACCGTGTGGAAGTCGAAGACCTCGCTCATGGAGGAGGCGGAGGGCGTGTCCGCGTAGGCCGTGGTCAGGCGGTGCTCGGTGCCCTCGGGGCCGTAGACCGGCAGGGGGGCGCACCGGCCGCCGTCATGGCGGTAGTAGCGCGCCACGAAGTACGCGCACATGTCGATGCAGTGATCGGCGTGCAGATGGCTGAGGAAGATCGCGTCGAGGTCGTAGAGACCGCAGTGGCGCTGCAGCTCGCCAAGGGCGCCGTTGCCCATGTCGAGGAGCAGCCGGAAGCCGTCGGCCTCGACGAGGTAGCTCGAACAGGCCGATTCCGCGGACGGGAACGACCCCGAGCAGCCGACGACGGTGAGCTTCATGAAGCAGAAACCTCCGTTGGCGGGAAAGCGATGGGCGGGACGAGGGACCACTCGGACATGAGGGCCGTCGGGGGTCGTGCGGTTTGTCGAGCGTAAGGCGCGACAGCACGGGTCGCTCCTCCGCCAGGGGCCGTTGTGGGCGAACTCACCTGTGCTGTCACCGGTTCGGCTGGACGTGGGGCGCACAAGGATGGACAGAGGGCGCGCGATGTACGGCGCGCGCCGGTAACGTCGTCGTATGGACACGTCCTGGTGGCTCGCGCTCGCGGCGGTGGTACTGCTCGCGCTGGTCGCCACGCTCGTCGACGGCTGGGGCCGCGGCCGCCGGCCCGGCGGGCGGCGGCTGCGGCCCCCCGGCCGGCCGGGCCGGCGCGGAGCGCCCGCCGTACGGCCCGCCCCCGGCGACATCTGGTGGGCGGAGGTCCCCTACGAGGACCGGCCCGGGGCGAAGGACCGGCCCTGCCTGGTGCTGGCCGTGCGCGGGAACCGGGCCACGGTCGCGAAGATCACCAGCAAGTACCACGACGAGCGCTGCGGGGTGATCCCGCTGCCGCCCGGCGCGGTGGGCGACGCCCAGGGCCGGCCCAGCTTCCTGGAGACCGACGAGCTGCGCGAGATACCGGTGTCCGGCTTCCGCCGCCGGGTGGGCGTGGTCGACCCGGTCCTGTGGGACCAGGTACGGCACCTGGCGGGTTAGCGCGCCCCCGCGGGGCGCTGCCTCACTCGACCCGGACGGTGACCGTCCACTCCTCGATCCCCTTGCAGGAGACCTGGCCCGGCGCGGTGGGCTGGGCGCACAGCGGGCGGGACGACGTGAGCCGCACGGTGCCGGCGGCCACCGCCCGGTACGCGGCGGTGGCGTCACCCGGCTGGAGGACGAAGCCCGCGTTGATGGCCTCCAGCCCGCCGCCGCTCGCGGTGACCGGCTTCCAGGGACGGGCCCTGGTGCCGTCCAGGGTCAGCCGGACCTCGCCGCCCTCGGTGACGCAGACGGTACGGCCGTGATCGGCGGCCGTCAGCTCCGCCTGGCCGGTGCAGTCGCCGGCCGAGCGGCCGGGCGAGGGGGTCTGTGTCCCGCCGCGCGGCGGCGCCGACACCTTGTCGCTGCTCCCGGTGCCCTCCTGGGAGCCGCAGCCCGCGAGGAGCAGCGCTGCCGCCGTGAGGGCGAAGGGCGTCGTACGGCGCATGGGGTCCGCCTTTCCGCAGAGGTGCTGGTGCGGATGTGACGTACCACCGGCGCGCGCGGATCCGCCGCTACGCCCAGAGCTGGCCCTGGAGTGTCTCGATGGCCTCCTCCGTGGTGGCCGCGGTGTAGACGCCGGTGGAGAGGTACTTCCAGCCGCCGTCGGCCACGATGAAGACGATGTCGGCGCTCTCGCCCGCCTTGACGGCCTTGCGGCCGACGCCGATCGCCGCGTGCAGGGCGGCGCCGGTGGAGACGCCCGCGAAGATGCCCTCCTGCTGGAGGAGTTCACGGGTGCGGGTGACCGCGTCGGCCGAGCCGACCGAGAAGCGGGTGGTGAGGACGGAGGCGTCGTACAGCTCGGGGACGAACCCCTCGTCGAGGTTCCTGAGCCCGTAGACCAGGTCGTCGTAGCGCGGCTCGGCGGCGACGATCCTCACGTCCGGCTTGTGCTCGCGCAGATAGCGGCCGACGCCCATGAGGGTGCCGGTGGTGCCGAGACCCGCCACGAAGTGGGTGATCGAGGGCAGGTCGGCGAGGATCTCGGGGCCGGTGGTGGCGTAGTGGGCGCCCGCGTTGTCCGGGTTGCCGTACTGGTAGAGCATCACCCAGTCGGGGTGCTCGGCGGCCAGCTCCTTGGCCACGCGCACGGCGGTGTTGGAGCCGCCCGCGGCCGGCGAGGAGATGATCTCGGCACCCCACATGCCGAGCAGGTCCCGGCGCTCCTGCGAGGTGTTCTCCGGCATCACGCACACCATGCGGTAGCCCTTGAGCTTGGCCGCCATGGCGAGGGAGATGCCGGTGTTGCCGGAGGTCGGCTCCAGGATGGTGCAGCCCGGGGTGAGCCGGCCGTCCTTCTCCGCCTGTTCGATCATGTGCAGGGCGGGGCGGTCCTTCACCGAGCCGGTGGGGTTGCGGTCCTCCAGCTTGGCCCAGATCCGCACGTCCGGGGACGGCGACAGCCGCGGCAGGCGCACCAGGGGGGTGTTGCCCACCGCGGCCAGCGGGGAGTCGTAGCGCATGGCTGCTCAGCGACCGATCAGCGCATGCCGCCGGCCACGGCCGGCAGGATCGTCACGTTGTCGCCGTCGGACAGCTCGGTGTCGATGCCCTTGAGGAAGCGGACGTCCTCGTCGTTCAGGTAGACGTTGACGAAGCGGCGCAGCTGGCCGCCGTCCACGATGCGGGCCTGGATGCCCGCGTGCCGGGTCTCGAGGTCGGCGAACAGCTCGGCGAGGGTGTTGCCCTTGCCCTCCACCGCCTTCTGGCCGTCGGTGTACTGGCGGAGGATGGTCGGGATGCGGACCTCGATGGCCATGATTGCGGGCTCCTGTCGGAAAGGATTCGGGTCTGAGCACACGGCGGCGCGCCGCGGCCCACGGCCGTACGGCGGCAGGGAACGTCAACAGATGGCGCTGTTCAGCCTGCACAGGTCGACGTGCAGCCGCGCCACGAGCAGCACGCTCGGCGCCTTGTCGCTCACGTCGTTCAGAACCATGGGCTCATCGTATCGATTCCCGGTCCGGATCCCGGAGTGTGATCTCGCATCGTGGATGGTCGCCGACCGCATCACGGTCAGTACGCCTCGACGACCCTGACCTCCTCCTCGGTGACCTCGCCGTCGACGATCCGGAAGGAGCGGAACTGGAACTCGCCGAGACCGTCGGTGTCGGCGGTGGAGACCAGGACGTAGTGGGCGCCGGGCTCGTTGGCGTAGGAGATGTCGGTGCGCGAGGGGTAGGCCTCGGTGGCGGTGTGGGAGTGGTAGATGACCACCGGGTCCTCGTCGCGGTCGTCCAGCTCCCGGTAGAGCTTGAGCAGGTCGCCCGAGTCGAACTCGTAGAAGGTGGGCGACATCGCCGCGTTCAGCATGGGGATGAAGCGCTCGGGGCGGTCCGCGCCCGCCGGGCCCGCCACCACGCCGCACGCCTCGTCGGGGTGGTCCTTGCGCGCGTGGGCGACGATCTGGTCGTACAGGGCCTGGGTGATGGTCAGCATGGGGGTCAGGATAAGCAGATGGGCCGCCCCGTACCGAGGGATGGTACGGAGCGGCCCACATGGTGGACGTCCTGAGCGGCGACCGCCGGGGGCGCCACGAGAGCTCCCGGCGGTCGGACGTCCTTTTCCGGGGGTCCGGAGAATCTGGGTCAGCGCTTGCGGAAGGCCGCGGCCTCCGGGTTGCGGCGCTTGAGCACCAGGTAGGCGACGGCGAGGACGAGACCCCACAGCGGCGCGCAGTACAGCGAGACCCGGGCGTCCTTGTCGATGCCCATCATCACGATCACCATGCCGATGAACGCGAGCGCGAACCAGCTGGTGAACGGGGCGCCCGGCGCGCGGAAGTCCGAGCGGGGCAGTTCGCCGCGGTCGGCCTTGGCGCGGTAGCGGATCTGGCAGAACAGGATGACGATCCACGCCCACATGCCGGAGATGGTCGCGAAGGACACCACGTAGTCGAACGCCTTGCCCGGCCACTGGTAGTTGATCCAGACGCCGACCAGCATCAGCGCGGCGGAGAACGTGGTGCCGACCAGCGGCAGGCCGTTGGAGGTCAGCTTGGTGAAGAGCTTCGGGCCCTGGCTGTTCAGCGCCAGGTCGCGCAGCATCCGGCCGGTGGAGTACATGCCGGAGTTGCAGGACGACAGGGCGGCGGTGAGGACGACGAAGTTCACGATGCCGGCGCCCGCGGCGAGGCCCATCTTCTCGAAGGCGGCCACGAAGGGGCTCACGCCGGGCTGGAAGTGGGTCCACGGCACGACCGACAGGATCATGATCAGCGCGCCGACGTAGAAGACGGCGATGCGCCACGGGACGGTGTTGATCGCCTTGGGCAGCACGGTCTTCGGGTCCTTGGACTCGCCCGCGGTCACACCGACCAGCTCGACGGCGAGGAAGGCGAACATCACCATCTGCAGGGTCATCAGCGTGTTGCCGATGCCGTGCGGGAAGAAGCCGCCGTCGCTCCACAGGTGGCTGACGGAGGCGGTCTCACCGGCGTCGGAGAAGCCGATGGTGAGGATGCCGGCGCAGATCAGGATCATGCCGATGATGGCGGTGACCTTGACCATGGAGAACCAGAACTCCAGCTCGCCGAAGAGCTTCACGGAGATCAGGTTGGCGCCGTACAGGATGATCGTGAAGATCAGGGCCGACACCCATTGCGGGATGTCGAACCAGTACGTCATGTAGGCCGCCGCCGCGGTGACCTCGGTGATGCCCGTGACCACCCAGAACAGCCAGTACGTCCAGCCGGTCACGAAACCGGCGAACGGGCCGATGAACTCGCGCGCGTACTCCGAGAAGGAGCCCGACACCGGGCGGTACATCAGCAGTTCGCCGAGGGCCCGCATGATGAAGAAGATGACGAGGCCCGCGATGGCGTACGCCAGGATGAGGCTCGGGCCGGCCTTGGAAATGCCCTTGCCCGCGCCGAGGAAGAGGCCGGTGCCGATGGCACCGCCGATGGCGATCATCTGGATCTGCCGGGCGCCGAGCCCGCGCTGATACCCCTCGCCCTCGCTGCCCTCCGCCCGCACGGCCTCATTGCCGTCGCGATGCTGGTCGACCTGCGCTGAGGTCATGTGTGGTGCGCCTTTCTCCATGCCGACCCGGGCCTGTCGTCGGCCTCGGATCGGGTCTCGATCCCCCCGGATGATGGAGCTGTCTGCCTGGCCGACGGTCGTCGGCTCGGTGGCGCACCCGGCCGAACATGGGTGGTGTTGGCCGGGCGGTCGTGAAGATTTATCACGGCCGCAATATTGATCACAGAGGCGCGATGTGGCGCATCACACAGGTAAAAGCGGACAAAGAGCGCTCAAATGCGTCAAAACCGGCCACAAAGGTGACGGGATCGTTATCCGGATTTGAGCGTCCTCTGAGCGAACATCTTCGCCGGACGAACCCGGACGACTACGACATAAGGGTCGTCACCAGGGTCTCCTGGAGCCCGCCCAGCCACAGATAGGCCAGCACCATCGGCTTGCGCGGGTCCTCCTCCGGGAGCCGGTAGAGCAGATCGGTGTCGTCCTCGTCGGTGATCTCCAGCCGGGCGCCTATCGCCAGCCGGAGGTCGTTGAGGGCGCCGAGCCACTGCCGGGACTCCTCCGGGGACAGCTTGAGCACCGCCCCGCCCTCGTCCACCGGGGCGAGCGCGTCCAGCGAGCGGATCACGCCGAGCGCGTTCTCCCGCTTGCCGGCGCGCAGGTCGTTCTCGGTGTAGCGGCGGAACTCGGCGGAGTGCGCCCGCTGCTGCTCGGCCTCGGCCGGTGAGCCCGGGGACCGCTCCGGGTCGCTGTAGGCGTCCGGGAAGAGCCGGCGCAGCACCGGGTCGGCGGGGGGCTCGCTGGGGCCCTCGGCGAACAGCTCGGCGAGCGGGTCGTCCGGGGCGTCGGCGCCCGGGCCGGGGCCGATCAGCTCCAGCAGCTGGACGGCCAGCGACCGGATGATGGAGATCTCGACGTCGTCGAGCGCGACGGCCGCGCCGCCGCCGGGGAGCGGTTCGAAGTGTCCGGGCATCTGGGTGCGTTTACTTCCGGTCCTGCTGGAGGGTGGCCCACAGACCGTAGCCGTGCATCGCCTGCACGTCGCGCTCCATCTCCTCGCGGCTCCCGCTGGAGACGACCGCCCGGCCCTTGTGGTGGACGTCGAGCATGAGCTTGGTGGCCTTGTCCTTGCTGTAGCCGAAGTACGTCTGGAAGACGTACGTCACATAGCTCATGAGATTGACCGGGTCGTTGTGGACGATCGTGACCCAGGGGACGTCGGGCTCGGGTACGGCGAAGACCTCCTCCGCCGACTCGGTGCGTTCGATCTCTACGGGCGCGGGTGACGTCACAGTGCCCATGCTGCCACGGCCCCTACAAATCGTCACACCGACGAAAAGGGAGTACGATGCGGCGTCATGAACACAGCGGACCTTGGGCTGCCGGTGGATGTTCCCTCGACGGCGCTCTTCACGGACCAGTACGAGCTGACGATGCTGCGGGCCGCCCTGAAAGCCGGTACGGCCGAACGGCGGAGCGTGTTCGAGGTCTTCACCCGGCGGCTGCCGAACGGGCGCCGCTACGGCGTGGTGGCCGGCACCGGCCGCGTCCTGGACGCGGTGGAGAACTTCCGCTTCGACAACGGCGTCCTCGGCTTCCTGCGCGAGCGGCAGATCGTCGACGAGGAGACCCTGCGGTGGCTCGCCGACTACCGGTTCAGCGGGGACATCTGGGGCTACCCCGAGGGCGAGGTGTACTTCCCGGGCTCCCCGATCATGCGGGTCGAGGGCACCTTCGCCGAGTGCGTCCTGCTGGAGACGGTGATCCTCTCCATCCTCAACCACGACTCCGCGATCGCCGCCGCCGCCTCCCGGATGGCCTCCGCCGCCGGTGACCGGCCGCTGATCGAGATGGGCGCCCGCCGCACCCACGAGCTGTCGGCGGTGGCCGCCGCCCGCGCCGCCTACGTCGGCGGCTTCGCCACCACCTCCGACCTGGCGGCCGGCTTCCGCTACGGCATCCCGACCGTGGGCACCTCGGCCCACGCCTTCACCCTGCTCCACGACCGCGAGCGGGACGCCTTCCAGGCCCAGGTGGACACCCTCGGCCGGGGGACGACCCTGCTGGTGGACACCTACGACGTCACCGAGGCGGTCCGTACGGCGGTGGAGGTGGCCGGCCCCGAGCTGGGCGCGGTCCGCATCGACTCCGGCGACCTGCTGCTGGTGGCGCACCGGGTGCGGCAGCAGCTGGACGAGCTGGGCGCCACCGGCACGAAGATCATCGTGACCTCCGACCTGGACGAGTACGCCATCGCCTCGCTGGCCGCCGCGCCCGTGGACGCGTACGGCGTCGGCACCCAGCTGGTCACCGGCTCCGGGCACCCGACCGCCTCCATGGTCTACAAGCTGGTCGCGCGCGCCGAGTCCACCGACCCCAAGGCGCCGCTGGTGCCGGTCGCGAAGAAGTCCAGCGGCGGCAAGACGTCCATCGGCGGGCGCAAGTGGGCGGCGCGCCGGCTGGACGCGGAGGGGATCGCGGAGGCCGAGGTCGTCGGCACGGGGCCGGTCCCGGCCGAGCTGGCCGACCGGCAGCTGCTGGTGCAGCTGATCAAGGGCGGCGAGGTGATCGCCCGCGAGCCGCTGGACATACCCCGGGACCGGCACATCGCGGCCCGCGCGAATCTGCCGCTCTCCGCTACCCAGCTGTCCAGGGGGGAACCCGTCATTCCGACGGAGTACGTCACCGGGCGCTCGGGTAGCTAGAGCGGGACCACCGTCCGCCCCCCGAACCCCCTCCCGCACGGGCCCGGAAGTCTCTAGGCTCAGTTACTTCACCCATAGTCGAAGGACACCCACCATGCGCCGCGCCTTGATCGTCGTAGACGTGCAGAACGACTTCTGCGAGGGGGGCAGCCTCGCGGTGGCCGGCGGGGCCGACGTGGCCGCTGCGATCACCGAGCTGATCGGCCAGGCGGCGGGCACCGGATACCGGCATGTGGTGGCCACCCGCGACCACCACATCGCGCCCGGCGGCCATTTCGCGGACAACCCCGACTACGTCCGCTCCTGGCCCGCGCACTGCGTCGCGGGCACGGAGGGCGTGGGCTTCCACCCGAACTTCGCCCCCGCGGTCGCCTCCGGCGCGGTGGACGCCGTGTTCGACAAGGGTGCGTACTCGGCGGCCTACAGCGGCTTCGAGGGCACCGACGAGAACGGCGTCTCCCTGGCCGACTGGCTGCGCGCCCGGGAGATCACCGAGGTCGACGTGGTGGGCATCGCCACCGACCACTGCGTGCGGGCCACCGCCCTGGACGCCGCCCGGGAGGGCTTCCGCACCCAGGTCCTGCTGGACCTCACGGCCGGAGTCGGGGGAGAGACCACCGAGCGGGCCCTGGAGGAGCTGCGGGAAGCGGGCGTGGAACTGACGGGCAAGCCGGTGGTGAGCGGCTAGGGACGCGGAGCCGGAGGCTTACGGCCGGCTCGGCACCGCCGGTCACCACCGTCGTGGCTGATCGCCGTCGCGGAACTGCGCGAGCGGCCACGACGGACCCGCACCCGGACGACGTACCGCCGCTCCCCTCAGCGCACCACCGCCGACCCCCGCAGCAGCGCCCGGATGGGATGCCACAGCTCGGTCACCATGACACCGTTGTCGGTGGGCGCCGTACGCCATATCAGGCCGTCGGGATGGTGCAGCACCGCCGTGATCTCGTCCGGCGAGGGCGGCGCGGCGTTGCCGCGGAGGTAGATCGCCCGCAGGCCCAGATTGCGGAGCCTCGTCAGGGCGCGCGCCCGGTTCTGGGCGTGCACCAGCACCCGCACCCCGGCGGAGCCGTACGGCAGGTTCAACGCCACCACCACCGTGCCGTTCGGCAGCTTGCAGAAGCCTCCTGCGGCCATGCGGTCACATCCCCGTTTCCATCGGTGTCAATAAGCGGTCCACAGGACGCACCTAAACACGATCGGCGGCAACCCGCCAAGGGGTTGCCGCCGATACGCCTCTGACCTGCGGGTTTACAAATTACTTCACCGCGGGGCCGACCTTGAGCTGGATCGTGGAGCCGTCCTTGGCCTCCTTGACGATCGTGATCTTGGTGTTGGTGTCAGTGACCTTCACCCCGCCCGTCGGGTTCGACGGGTCGTAGTAGGTGCTGGTGTGGTCGTTGAAGACCGAGACGCCCTTCGAGCCCTTGATCTTCAGCGCGACGTCGGCCTTGTGCAGCGTGATGCCGTCCGTGGCGTACAGGCTGAACGGGGAGTCGTAGGCCTGGATGCGGTTGCGCAGCAGCGTGCCGTCGGCCCACTTCAGCGCCTTCCAGTGCGAGTCGACCGGCAGGATCAGACCGGTGCCCGGGTGACCGTTGGTGCTGTTGGTGTTGTTGTCCGCCTGGGAGGTGTCCCACTTCCAGATCAGCAGGCCGTTCTGGTACGGGTAGTGCTCCACCCAGTCCGGACGCGACGCGAAGCCGAAGTTGTACGGGCCGGTCTTCAGCGTCTTGTCGTACGACACGTACTGCCGGTTCTCGGCGATGTAGTACTGCTTGTAGTCCTTGGTGAAGGACGCGCCGATGCGGGAGAACCCGGTCGCGGTCCAACCGGCGTCCGCGCTCTCGGCGTTGTCCGAGAACAGCGGGGTGCCGTCGGCGGTCACGGTGATCTCGTCGGCGGTGAAGCCGTTCTCCGCGACACCGCCGTCGGTGGCGTAGCGGAAGCGGATGTCGATCTTCTTGCCCGCGTAGGCGTCGAGCGGGAACGACAGCTTCTTGTGCGTCTGCGAGAAGCCGCTCAGCGCCGGCTTGCCGCTGGCGTCACGCGGCAGGGCCTCGCCGTCCGCCGTGCCGTCCAGGGCGGTCCAGTTGGCACCGCCGTCGGTGGACGCCTCGGTGTAGACGTAGTCGTAGCCCGCCTCGGTGGCCCACCAGCCGTCCAGGGTGAGGCTCGCGGAGGACTTGCCGGTCAGGTCCACGGACCGGGTCAGCGTGTTCTTCAGGTCGTTGCCGCTGCCGCTCCACCACTGGGTCGAGCCCTGCGCCGGCTCGGTGATGGTGGTGGTGACCGCCTTGTCCGGCAGGGTCACCACGAGGGCCTGCTTGTCCCAGGTGTTGTACTCGGCGACGCCCAGCTTGTGCGTGGACTGCTTGCCGGCCTTGGCGGTGTCGTAGTTCAGCCAGCCCAGCTGCAGCTTGTCCCAGGCGTTCATGTCGCCCGGCAGGTCGCCGATGGAGTCCTTGCCGGTACCGAGCCAGGAACCGGAGGACATCAGCGTCCAGAAGCCGGTGGAGTTGTCGCCGCCGGCGGTGTCGTACTCGTCCGGCAGACCGAGGTCGTGGCCGTACTCGTGGGCGAAGACGCCGAGGCCGCCGTTCTCCGGCTGGATGGTGTAGTCGCCGACCCAGATGCCGGTGGAGCCGACCTGCGCGCCGCCGAGCTTGTTGTTCTCGGGGCCGGTGGCGCCGGCGTCGGTGCCGAAGGCGTACCAGCGGTGGGCCCAGATCGCGTTCTCGCCCTCGGCGCCGCCGCCGGCGGACTCGTCCTCACCGGCGTGCACGATCTGGAAGTGGTCGACGTAGCCGTCCGGCTCGTTGAAGTTGCCGTCGCCGTCGAAGTCGTAGCGGTCCCACTGGTCGTACTTGGCGAGGGTCTTCTTGATGTCGGCGTCGGTCTTGCCGGCCTTCTTCTGCTGGGCGACCCAGGCGCTCAGACCGTCGCTGACGACGTTCCACACGCTCGGGCAGTTGGTGTCGCCGCACGCGTTGTTGCCGTAACGGGCCTCGTTGTAGGGGACCTTGACCCAGTCGGTGACCTCGCCGGAGACCGAGTAGCGGCCCGAGGACTGCTTCTCGTAGTACTTCTTCAGCGACTCGGTCTTCTTGCCGGTGCCGAAGTACAGGTCCTGGTAGTGCTTGCGGCTGTAGTCCTTCTGCCAGGCCGTCGAGTTGTCCTTCTTGCGGTCCGGCTTGGCGATCTTGTTGTGCAGCGGACCCGGGGTGCCGCCGTACTTGGGGTCGGTCTTGTCGCCGAACTCCACCAGGATGGTGAAGATCTTGTCGGTCTTCTCGCGGCTCAGCTCGACGTACTTGCTCTGGCCCTTGCGGCTCTTGAGCTTGACGACCTTGGAGCCGTTGCGCTCCTGCGCGGTGGCCTTGCCCGATATGAGCTGGTTCAGGGCCTCTTCGCGCTGGGCTTCCTGAGTCTTGCTCAGCGGGCCGTCCAGGTCGTGCTCCCGCTGGTGCACCGGAGCCGGGTCGTGCCGGTCGACGGTGCCGGCCGGAGCCTGCGGGCTCGCCTGCGCGACGGTGACGGTGGCGAACGTGGCGGAGACCGCCGCGAGCGTCACGCCGATGGCGGCCGCTCTGAACGTCCGGGATCTGCTGGTCACTTGAGTTCCTCCCCCGCGCCGCGCACACGGACAGGGGGTTCCGGGTCATGGAGGAATCCGTGCGCGCACGATCAACGCGTGTAGTCAAGTGACGACATTTGACTAGAGGTTTAGCAGAAAAGACAGACCTTGACTTGAGCAGGACAAGTGCACTATGCGGAGGTGACGTTCGTTTTGCGGACACGTGTCGCCCGCCGACCGGCGCAGGAGAACGCCTGTTTGACCGAACCGGTGACTCCATGCGCCCCCCGTGCACCGGTACCGTGGGTCAGGTCACGCTTACCGGGTGTTCCGCTCGGGCATGCAGGCCGAGAGAGCCGAACGGCACCCCCATCTCCCGAAGACTGCCGAGGACACGATTGCCATGCCTCGTCCGACCGCCGCACAGCTCGCCTACGGTGCCTGCACCGTGATCTTCTCGACGCTCGCCATGCTGCTGCTGTTCCAGACGAGTTCGGGCCCCGGGATCGCCGTCATCGCCCTCGCGGCCCTCGCGCTGGGTCTGCTGGTCGCCCTGACGGTCCCCTCCTCCGGGACGCGCACCGCGCAAGCACCCGCCGAGCCCGTGGCGGACGAGGAGCGGGTCCCCACGACCCTGTAAGACACCGGGGGCGGGCACAGCAGGGCGGCGGGTCCGGGACATGCCCGGACCCGCCGCCCTGCT
>NZ_MUMF01001018.1 GCF_002155905.1 Streptomyces tricolor
GCCCGGCCGTGATTCCACCCCCCGCCTCCCCGGTGACCACCCGTTTGTCAGTGCAGGGCCGTAGGGTGGTCAGGCTATGACGAAGCCCTCACTCTCCGATCTCCTGCACGCCGCTGTCTCAGCCGTCGGCGGCACGGAGCGCCCCGGCCAGGTGACCATGGCCGAAGCGGTCGCCGAGGCGATCGACGACGGATCCCACCTGCTGGTCCAGGCCGGCACCGGCACCGGAAAGTCGCTCGGCTATCTCGTGCCCGCGCTCGCGCACGGAGAACGGGTGGTCGTCGCGACGGCCACGCTCGCCCTGCAGCGTCAGCTGGTGGAGCGGGACCTGCCGCGCACGGTCGACGCCCTGCACCCACTGCTGCGCCGCCGCCCGGAGTTCGCGATGCTCAAGGGCCGGTCGAACTACCTGTGCCTGCACCGCCTGCACGAGGGCATGCCGCAGGACGAGGAGGAGGGGCTGTTCGACCAGTTCGAGGCCGCCGCGCCCACCAGCAAGCTGGGCCAGGACCTCCTGAGGCTGCGGGACTGGGCGGACGAGACGGAGAGCGGCGACCGCGACGATCTCACCCCGGGCGTCTCGGACCGCGCCTGGTCGCAGGTGTCGGTGTCGTCACGCGAGTGCCTGGGCGCGTCGAAGTGCGCGTACGGCGCCGAGTGCTTCGCGGAGATGGCCCGC
>NZ_MUMF01001019.1 GCF_002155905.1 Streptomyces tricolor
CGTCGGCGGCGCGGCGCACCTGCCCGGAGTCCAGGCGGTGCGCGGCCACCGCGCGGGCGAGCGCCTCGGCGTCGCCGGTCACGGCGCCGGCACCGGCGGCCCGCTCCAGGGCGTGCCGCCAGCGCGCCGCCTGCCGCTCGGGCGAGGGCGCGGGCACGGTCAGGACGACGGGGGTGTCGGCCGCCCAGGCCGGGTCCCAGCCGACGGTGCCGTGCGTGAGGAGGGGGATCCCGCGCAGCGCCGTGCACACGGCGCGGAGCGTGCGGGTCCGTTCGGCGGGTTCCGCGGGCAGCGCGTCCAGCGGGCCCAGGACGACCCCTGCACCGGTCAGCCGGGCTTCGAGCGCGGCCACCCGCGCCAGCTCCGGTACGTCGCCGGACCGCCCGGCGAGCGCCGCCGCGTCCAGGACGAGCGGGCGCAGGCCGGCCGCGCGCAGGGCCGCGACGGCCAGGCCCCCGGCGTCGCCGCCCCGGCCGCGCAGGTGCACGAGGCCGGTGCCGGTCACGGCCGCGGCGGCCGTCCGGCGGATCTCGGCGGGCTCGGCGGTCGGGTCCTCGCGGGCCTCGTCGTCGAGCACGCCGGCGAGCCGGGCGTCGGGCCGGGCGTGGCCGAGGAGGTGCGCGGTGACCCGGTCGGGGACCACCAGGACGCGGGACAGCGGCGGGCGTTCCGGCTCGGTGACCTCCACCAGGCCGCCCGCGACCAGGGGCGCCGAGGGGGCGAGCCGGAACCGGCCGGGCGCCGCGCCGGCGAGCCCGCACAGCTCCAGGGCGAGCCCGACGGTGGGCCGGCGGCGCGTCAGGTCGTCGTTGAGGTAGCCGTAGAGCCGCTCGAACCGCGCGTCCAGATCGGGTGCCACCGCGACCAGGAGCAGGTCCATGTCCAGCGACGACAGCCCGAACCGCCCGACCAGCCCGGCCAGGACGGACCCGGCCGGCGGCTGCCAGGGCTCATGCCCGGGCACGTCGAGCCCTCCCGGCTCGTCCAGCATGCGCGCCGCCGCCTCGGGGGTGAGGTACTGCCCCCGGTACGGGTCGTCGGGATCGGGATCACCGGCCCGCCGCCCGGCCACCGCCCACCGCACCCGCTCCTCGACCGCCCGCAACCGCACCCACAGGTGCTCGGGGTCGGGTGCGGGGGTCGGCATCTCGGGATCGTCGGGCATGGCCGGGACGGCGGCCTTCGGAGGGTGGGTCACGGG
>NZ_MUMF01001020.1 GCF_002155905.1 Streptomyces tricolor
CGACGGTGTCGGCCGGGCCGACGTCGAACGCACCGGTGTGGAGCGGGGTTCGACGGGCTCGGCCGGTGCGGCCCCGTCATCCGTGTCGCGCTTGGCGGTGCGGGCAGGGGAGGCCGTCACGTCATGTCGCCGAGCCTCGCCGGTACGCGCGGCCGAGGGCGTCGGCGCGGAGGTGCCGGTCTCGGCGGGCTGCCGGCCGGCGCCGTCGCCGGGGGCGGCCGTGGCGCCGGATCCCGGACTCGCCGGGGGCGTCGACGTCGTACCGGAGTCACCGCCGGAAGGGCCGCACGTACGGCCGGAGTTGATGCAGTCGACCATCTCGCGCATCAGGTCCTCGTCGAAGACGTTGATGAAGTCGCCGTGGTCGGTGACGGGCTTGTGCAACTGCTCGGGGAAGGAGTCCACCGCGAACAGCGGAACGGTCCGGCCGCCGTCCGCCAGGCTCGGTGCGTCGACGTCGTAGACGATGCGCTGCACCAGCTGCGGGATGGGCCGGAAGCCCGCGGGGCAGGAGCCGTCGGGGGCCGCGAAGGCCACGTGGGTGCGGTGGTTGGCGCTGTC
>NZ_MUMF01001021.1 GCF_002155905.1 Streptomyces tricolor
CGGCGGCCTGCTGCTCGGCCCGACGGTGCTGGGCCGCATCAGCCCCGAGGCGCAGCACTGGCTGCTGCCCCCGGACGGTCCCACCGCCGCGGTGCTCGGCGCCTTCTACCAGATCGGACTGCTGCTGCTCGTCTGGCTCACCGGCAGCGAACTGCGCACCAGCGACGCCGGCTCGGAGCGCCGCACCATCGGGTCCGTGGCCGTGTCGGGGCTGGTACTGCCGTTCGCCTGCGGCCTGGCCGTCGCCCAGGTGCTGGATCCGGGCGAGCTGTCCGGGCCGACCGGGTCACCGGCCACCCTGGCCCTCGTCTTCGGCATGGCCATCGCCATCACCAGCGTGCCGGTCATCTCGCGGATCATGCTCGATCTGGACGTGCTGGGCACGCGGTTCTCCCGGATCGTCCTGGCGGTCGCCGTGGTCGAGGACGTGGTGCTCTACGTCATCCTGGCCATCGTGCTCGGCGTGGCCCAGGCCGAGACCTCCGACCCGCACGGCCTGTGGTCCCTGATCGGCACCGACTCGCTCCCCCTGGCCGTCGTCTACTTCACGGCCGTACCCCTGGTCTTCCTGGTGGTC
>NZ_MUMF01001022.1 GCF_002155905.1 Streptomyces tricolor
CGGTCACCGCCACCGCCCTGCTGGAGCACGCCCTGCGCCCGCTCGCGGCGCCCCCGCCCCGGCACGGCGTGGCCCACGCGGTCAGCGGCGGCGTGGCCGTCCTGCCCGGCCTCGCCGGACTGGAGCGGTACGAGGTCCCGCTGCTCCTCACCGAACACGGTGTCTATTTGCGGGAACGTTACCTCGGCTACCGCACCGCCCCCTACCGCTGGCCGGTGAAGGCCGTCGTCCTCGGCTTCTTCCGGCTGCTGGCCGAGGAGAGCTACCGCCGGGCCGCCCTCATCACCCCCGGCAACCGCTACAACCGGCTCTGGGAGGAACAGGGCGGCGCCGACCCCCGGGCCATCCGCACCGTCTACAACGGCGTGGATCCCGCCGCCTTCCCGCCCGCCGGACCCGAACCCGACCTGCCCACGCTCAGCTGGGCCGGCCGCGTCGACCCCATCAAGGACCTGGAGACCCTCATCCGCGCCTTCGCCCTGGTCCGCAAGGAGATACCCGAGGCCCGGCTGCGGCTCTTCGGCGGCACACCCCGCGGCGGAGAGGCGTACCGGGAACGCTGCGAGGCCCTCGCCGCCGAACTGGGGCACGCCGACGCCGTCACCTTCGAAGGCCGGGTCGAGGACATCAAGGACGCCTACGCGGCCGGGAACGTGGTGATGCTGTCCAGCATCAGCGAGGGCTTCCCGTTCACCCTCATCGAGGCCATGTCCTGCGGCCGGGCCACCGTCTCCACCGACGTCGGCGGTGTCCGGGAGGCCGTCGGCGA
>NZ_MUMF01001023.1 GCF_002155905.1 Streptomyces tricolor
CGGGACGGCCGGCCGTCCCGGCGGGGCACCCGCGCGGGCGGGCCGGAAGCTGACACGCGGGACGGGTTGCTCTTGTCCGGGGACCGGTCGATGTGTTCTTGTTGTGTCATCGGGTGATCGGAAGGGGTGCGCGGGTGGAGTCGACGGCCGGGGCCGGACAGCTGCTGGCCATCAGCGACCTGCACATCAGTTACCCGGACAACCGCGCCCTGGTCGAGGGCATGCGTCCGGAGAGCGACGACGACTGGCTGATCGTGGCCGGTGACGTCGCGGAGACCGTGGCCGACGTCCGCTGGGCCCTGGACACGCTCGCGCGCCGCTTCCGCAAGGTGATCTGGGCCCCCGGCAACCACGAGCTGTGGACCCATCCGAGCGACCCGGTCACCCTGCGCGGCGTCGCCCGCTACGAGCACCTGGTCGAAGTCTGCCGGGAGCTGGGCGTCGTCACCCCCGAGGACCCCTACCCGGTGTGGGACGGTCCCGGCGGCCCGGTCGTCGTCGCCCCGCTCTTCCTGCTGTACGACTACTCGTACCTGCCGGCCGGCTCCACCACCAAGGCGGAGGGCCTGGCCTACGCGGAGACCACGGGCATCATCTGCAACGACGAGTTCCTGCTGCACCCCGACCCGTACCCGACCCGTGAGGCCTGGTGCCGGGCGCGGGTCGCCGAGACCGAGCGCAGGCTCGCCGAGCTGCCCGCCGACCTGCCGACCGTGCTGGCCGGCCACTGGCCGCTGGACCGGCACCCGACCGAGGTGCTGTGGCACCCCGAGTTCGCCATGTGGTGCGGCACCACGCTGACCGCCGACTGGCACCGCCGGTTCCGGGTCGCCACCATGGTCTACGGCCATCTGCACATCCCCCGCACCACCTGGCACGACGGAGTCCGCTTCATGGAGGTCTCCGTCGGATACCCGCGCGAATGGCGCAAGCGCCCGGACCCGCCGGGACGGCTGCGCCGCGTCCTGCCGATGGAGGTCGAAGCAGGTGATCGAGGAGCTGCTCCCGGAGTCGGTCGTGGCCGTGGAGGCGCGCGCTGACGACCCGCTGTGGGAGACCCCGCTCTACCCGGCGGAGGAAGCGCTCGTCGCGCGCTCGGTGGCCAAGCGGCGGCGTGAGTTCGCCGCCGTCCGCGGCTGTGCCCGGCGCGCGATGGAGAAGCTCGGCGTGCCCCCGCAGCCCGTGCTCAGCGGTGAGCGCGGCGCTCCGCGCTGGCCGGACGGGCTGGTCGGCAGCATGACCCACTGCGACGGGTACTGCGCCGCCGCCCTGGTCCGCGCCGCCGACCTCGTCTCCCTCGGCATCGACGCCGAACCGCACGGGCCGCTCCCCGAGGGCGTCGGCCCCTCCGTCTTCCTGCCCGCCGAGCTGACGCGGCTCGACCAGCTGGCCGCGCGGTACCCCGCCGTGCACTGGGACCGCCTGCTGTTCAGCGCCAAGGAGTCCGTCTACAAGGCGTGGTTCCCGCTCACCCGCAAGTGGCTGGACTTCTCCGAGGCCGACATCACCCTGCGGCCGGACCCCGAGGGCGAGCAGTCCGGCACCCTGCGCGCCGTGCTCCTCGTCCCCGGCCCCTCGGTCGGCGGCCGCCCGCTCCAGGTCTTCGAGGGCCGGTGGGTCGTACGCGAGGGAGTGGTGGCCACGTCCGTGGTCATACCGCACGCCCCGGCCGCCCCGTAGGACTCGGCCCCCCCTGGCACCGGGCCCGGCCCGCGCGCACCGACCGCCACCCGCTCCGGCCGGGCCGGGTCCACCAGCGGGGTGGGCGGCGGTCGGTGCTCGCGGGCCGGGCCCGGTGCCAGGGGGGGCGGAGTCCTACGGGGCGGC
>NZ_MUMF01001024.1 GCF_002155905.1 Streptomyces tricolor
GTCAGGTGGCGGGTGATGCAGGCGGTGATGGCGGGGGTGACGGCCTTCATCTCCGGGCGCCAGCCGGGGACGGCGTTCACCTCGCAGACGGTGTAGGTGTCGGGGGAGGTGAACAGCAGGTCGACCCCGGCGATGGCCAGGCCCAGGGCGGCGGCCGCCTGGACCGCCAGTTGCTCGGCCCGGGGGTGGTGGCCGGTGCACAGGGCGGCGGCGCCGCCGTTGGCGATGTTGGCGGCGAGGGTGTGGTGGCGGGAGGTGTGCAGGACGGCCTCGACGGGCTCGCCGTCCACGACGACGACCCGCAGGGTGCGGCCGTGCGAGTGGGCGATGTGCTGCTGGAAGAGGAAGGGGGTGTCGTGGGTGAGGCTGCCGGCCACGTCACGCAGCAGATGGGGGTCCGGGGCGAGGAAGACGCGGGTGCCCTTGGCGCCGTTGACGGACTTCACGACACACGGCGTGGCCAGGTGGGGGCTGCGGACGACGCCTTCGAGGGGGGCGGTGGCGTAGGAGAGGGTGTCGGGGACGGGGAGTCCGGCCAGGGCGAGTTCCTGGAGCTGCCAGATCTTGTTGCGGCACTTCAGCTGGGCGTCGAGGCTGTTGATCAGCGTGCTGCCCATCCGTTCGAGGTGGCGCAGCAGGGTGACTTCGCGGTCGGTGTGCATGGGGCCGGCGACCTGGCGTACGCAGACCACTTCGGGTGCGGGCAGGTCGGTGCCGCCCAGGGTGTGCAGGGTCAGCCGGCCGTC
>NZ_MUMF01001025.1 GCF_002155905.1 Streptomyces tricolor
CCGTCCCGGCGGGCCCGCTCCACCCGCTCCGGGAAGGTGTCGATGAGGGTGCCGTGGTCCGTGGGTTCGGCTCGCGGGGGCAGCGCGAAGAAGGTCGCGTCCCTGGCGGTGCCGGAGCGGTGCTCGCGCCAGCGGGTCCAGTCCGGATCCGTCCATTCCGTCGCGAACAGCGCGCCCGGTGCGGTCCGTTCGGCCGGCAGCAGGTCGCCGATGCGGAAGCTGACGGACAGTGCGCGGCGACGGGTGGCCTGGTGGATGAAGCGGATGCCGTCGAGGTCGGGGACCGCGAGCGACACCGACTCGTCCAGCTCGTCGGCGAGGGCGTCGGCGCGCGCGTCGAGCAGCGCGGGCAGGCGCAGGGCGGCGAGGTAGGCGTTGCCCAGCTCCATCACCCGCGGGGCGAGGACGATGTCCCGGCCGTCGGCGCGGACGTAGCCCATGCGGGAGAGGGTGCCGGTGATCCGGTCCACCGTGGAGCGGGCCAGGCCGGTGGCCCGTTCCACGGTGGACCGGATCAC
>NZ_MUMF01001026.1 GCF_002155905.1 Streptomyces tricolor
GGGGTATCGGAGGGGGTTCCCGAAGGGGGTGCGGAGGGGGTTCCCGAACCCCTCCCGGAAGGGGTCGGGTCGGGCTCACGGAAGACTTTGCGGAGGGTTTCGATGTGCTCCGACACCTGCTGCCGGATCGACACCCCGCGGGAGCCCGGCTCGTTGCTGAGTTCGCCGAGCGGGATCCGTTCGACTTCGGCGAGGAGCGCCCGCCGGAGCCGGCGCGAGGAGATCTCCATCGCGCCGGACACCATGGCGCCCATCACCTTGGGCTGCTTCCACACGCCGTCGTTGCGGACGAACGAGCGGATGAGCAACTCCTCGGTGTCGTCGTCCATGACGATGAACCGGGCGTCGTCCAGGGACTGCAGGCGCTTCTCGACGTCGGCGGCGGTGAGTCCGTTGGCCTTGCGGGACCAGCGTCGGAGGGTGAGCGGCAGCAGCCCGGCGTGGTTCAGGTTGGGCTGCGAGATCAGGAACAGGTAGAACCGCTGCTCCTTCTCGTCGAGCTTCAGGAAGTCGGAGTCCTCCCAGATGCTGGTGAGGATCCGGCCGTGGCCACGTGCCATGGGGTTCTTCTT
>NZ_MUMF01000103.1 GCF_002155905.1 Streptomyces tricolor
GACGCGGCGCCGCGTCCGCTGGTCGGCAAGGCGGTGCAGCAGCTGGTGTGGTTCCTGGTGGCCGCGTCCGTGCTGCTCATCGCGGTCGGCACGGTGGTGACCGGGGCCGGGCCGCACGCCGGTGACTCCAGCGAGGTCGAGCGCATCCCGATCGACTGGGAGACGGTCTCCAAGGCGCACGCGGTGCTCGCCTGGATCGTCGTGACGCTGACGTTCGCCCTGTGGTTCGTCCTGAAGGCGGTCGACGCCCCGAGGGGCCCGCTGGCGCGGACGCGGGAGCTGTTCCTGATCCTGCTCGCCCAGGGCGTGATCGGCTACGTGCAGTACTTCACCCACCTGCCGGAGGCCCTGGTGGCCGCCCACATGCTCGGCTCCACGGTGATGTGGATCTGGGTGCTGCGGGTGCTGCTGTCGCTGCGCGAGCGCCCGGAGAGCGGCCTCGGCCTGCCGGACCCCTCGGCCGAGGTGCCGGTCGGCACACGCGCCTGACTCACCCGTACGCGGCGACCAGCGCGTCGATCGCAGGGCCCAGGTAGGCACGGGTCAGCTCGGCCCGGCGGACGATCCAGCTCTCCCGGGCCGGAGCGGGATCCCCGTAACGCCGTCGCGTGATGTCCTCCACGACCTCGCCGGGTGCGCCGAGTGCGGGCAGTTCGGTCAGGGCGTCCCGCTTGGAGACCAGGCGGCCGTCGCGGAGGGTCACGGTGGCCCGGGCGAAGGTGAGCAGCCCGAGGTCGACCCAGACGTCCTGCCGCCACAGCCGGGCCTTGTCCACCGCCGGACGCCAGAAGTCGCGCTGGTCGCGGACGACGAAGCCGGCCAGCTGCCGGTCCGGCACCGGCGGGAGCAGCGCGGCCGGCGCCTCCCCGTGCAGCACGCGCCCGAAGGCGTGCAGCTCGCGCCGGGTGACGGGGGTGAGGGGGCGGCGCAGCAGCCCCTCGTGCGCCCAGGTGAGGTGCGCGCGCTCGGGGTCGGCCAGCGTGTCCGGGGTCGGATAGCCGCAGTGGAGCTTGCGGGCGAGCGGCGTGGCGGCGCGCAGCCGGTGGTGCAGGGTCGCCACCCGCCAGGCATGCCGCGGGCCGAGCGGCCCGGGCAGTACGGCGATGAGGTCCAGGTCGCTGCGCCCCTCCTGGTAGTCGCCGCCGGCCAGGGAGCCGTGGGCCCAGAGGGCGAGGGGGCGTAAGGGCGCGAGGCCGCGCCGGAAGGCGTCGAGCAGCGTGTCGGTCCGCATCGCCCCAGTCTCGCAGCACCCCGTACGTCTCCCAGGGCCTGTCGGGTCGGCATGGTCCGAAGGACAGGCCCTAGCCGAGTCCGTACACCCGTCGCGCGTTGTCCGCCGCGATCAGCCGGGCGACCCGCTGGGCGTCCGCCAGGGACCAGGCGCCCTCGGCGACCCAGGCGCCCAGCACGCGGCCGAGGGCCTCGCGGAAGAGGCGGGCGCCGACGACGTGCAGCTCGGGCAGGCCCTGCGCGCCGGTGGAGAAGAGGATCTTGCCGAAGGGGGCCAGTTCCAGGATCTCGGCGAGGACCGCGGCCGCCCGGGCGCCGGTGCGCACGAGCGCGGCGCCCGAGTCGGCGTAGACGTGCGGGAAGACCGCGGCCAGGTGGGCGGCGTGGCGGTGGTACGGGTAGCCGTGCAGCAGGATCAGGTCCGTGCCGAGGCCGGCGGTGGCCCGGACGAAGTCCGTCAGGAGCACCGGGTCCGTGCGGTCGACGCGCGCGCCGGGCTCGCCGAGGCCGGTGTGCAGTTGCAGGGGCAGACCCGAGGCGACCGCGATCCACAGCAGGTGGCGCAGCAGCACGGCGTCCGTGAGCGCGCCGCCGGCCCGCCGCCCGGCCAGCCAGCGGCCCGCCGCGCCCCGCACCTCGCCGGGGCCCGGCGGCTCGGGGGCGAGGGCCAGTCCGTGGCGCAGGCCCGCGACGGACGTGAAGGCGACGGCGGTCGCCGCGGCCCCGTGCACCGACTCGGCGAGGTTGGCCAGGAAGGACTCGACGGTGCCGGAGGTGTCGGCGACCTGCTCGGCGAGCTGTTCCAGCCGGACGATCTCGTGCGCCTCGGCGTCGCCCGCCGAGGCCAGTTCGGCGGGGCCGGTGAGGTCGCCGGGCACGCCGGTGTCGACGAGGTAGGTGGTGATGCCGCTGCCCCGCAGCAGCCGGCGGCCGGACTCCAGGACGCCCAGTTCCCGGCGCCGGGCCAGATAGCGGGCGGGCGGGCAGTGCGGTTCGAGGCCGAGCAGGGGTGGGCACCAGCGGCGTACGGCGAAGCCGGTCTGGGTGTCGAAGAGGGTCGTGCCGGGGGCGGGCGGGCCCTCGGTCCGTGCCAGCTGGGCCTCGAAGGTGCCGAGGCCCAGCTCCGTGCGGAGCACCCCGTGGCAGTACTGGTCCACGAGGGACGGCGTGTCGATCATTCCGGCTCCCCGTAGGACGTGGCGTTACACGTCCTAACGGGTGAACGGGGTGTGAGGTCGCGGTTCAGCGCGGGGCCGCGGGCTCTTCGGCGGCCGACGGTCCGTCGTGGCTGCTCGCGCCGTTCCCCGCGCCCCTGCGGGCCCGCTGTTCAGCCGCCGACCTGAATGCCGGCCATCCGCTTCCACTCGTACGTCCCCGTCGTCACCTTCGCCGCGAACTCGCCGTCGAAGGACTCGTGGACCGTGATGCCGGCCTTCTCGACGGCCTTCTCGGCGATCTCCTTGGTGGG
The DNA here is from genome assembly GCF_002155905.1 of Streptomyces tricolor. Lineage (GTDB taxonomy): Bacteria > Actinomycetota > Actinomycetes > Streptomycetales > Streptomycetaceae > Streptomyces > Streptomyces tricolor. Next base: position 2,699 of record NZ_MUMF01000103.1, read on the forward strand.
GGCCACCAGGTCGCCCCAGCCGCCGTCCTCGCCGACGAGGACGATGCGGGCGCCGCGTTCGCCGATGTAGGCCACCTGGCCCTCCGCGCCGCCGTGCGCCTTCGCGAAGGCGCTGATCCGGTGGGCGAGCCGGGACACCTTGCGCTCGGCCCGTGCGTCAACCTGCTGCGTGTCTGCCATGGCCAGGATGCTACCGACGAGTAGATCGGCTGGCGAGGCCAGGGCGCTGTGACGTACGCCCGGCGTGCCTCAGCGCAGGAACGGGTCGACCGCGACCGCCACGAACAGCAGGGACACATAGGTGATGGACCAGTGGAAGAGCCGCATCTCCTTGAGCTTCGCGCCCGTGACCTCGGCCTTGGCGCGGTTCTGCAGGGCGTGCGCCTCCCACAGCCACCAGCCGCCCGCGGCCAGCGCGACGGCCGTGTAGAACCAGCCGGTGTAGCCGAGCGGGGTGAGCAGCAGGGAGACGGCGACCATCACCCAGCTGTAGAGGACGATCTGCTTGGCGACGACCTTGTTGGACGCGATGACCGGCAGCATCGGCACGCCCACGCGCGCGTAGTCCTCCTTGACCTTCATGGACAGCGGCCAGTAGTGCGGCGGCGTCCAGAAGAAGATCACCATGAAGAGGACGACCGGCGCCCAGGAGAGCGAGTTCGTCACGGCCGACCAGCCGATCAGCACCGGCATGCAGCCCGCGATGCCGCCCCACACGATGTTCTGCGCCGTACGCCGCTTGAGGATCATCGTGTAGACGACGACGTAGAAGAGGAGCGCTCCGAGTGACAGCCAGGCGCTCAGCCAGTTGACGGTGAGGCCGAACAGCAGCGTCGAGACGACCGCCAGGGTGATGCCGAAGACCAGGCACTCGCGCGGGCTGACCATGCCCGTCACCAGGGGGCGCTGCGAGGTGCGGTCCATCAGGGCGTCGATGTCCCGGTCGATGTACATGTTCAGCGCGTTGGCGCCGCCCGCCGAGAGGTAGCCGCCGACACAGGTCAGCAGCACCAGCTTCAGGTCGGGCACGCCCTGCTGCGCCAGGAACATCACCGGAACGGTGGTGATGAGCAGCAGCTCGATGATCCGCGGCTTGGTCAGCGCCACGAACGCCTTGACACGGGCCCCGAACGGCCGGTGACTCGGGCTCTGGCTCGTCCCGATAACCCCCGCAGGACGGGATTCAACGGCCGTCACGCACACCCCTGACAGAGACATCCCAGCAAGCCCTCCCCGTGTGGAGTCCCGGTAAAGGCTCGCGCGTACCACGCCACTTTAGACGTTGCCCATACCCCGGCCTTCGCGGGGGTGGGGTCGTGTTGGCGCACTCCCCATAAGAGGGGACCGGGCACTCGATTGAGCGCTCAGATGACCGGCTCCGTATTCATGTGCCCAATGCCGTCTCGGCCAGTCGGGAGGCGGATCGCACGGACTCCCGGCAGTCTGGAAACACTCGAAAAAACGCACGTCCTCACGGGGGTAGGCTCGACAGCGGCCGGTGGGCGACAAGCACGCCGGCGGCCGGGTGGGCGCATGCCCCGACGACCGGCGACCGACATGTGGAGAGGAGCCCTGACCCAGGGTGAGCACCAAGCCGACCACCACAGACCTCGAGTGGACCGAGCTGGACCAGCGGGCCGTGGACACCGCCCGCGTCCTGGCCGCAGACGCCGTACAGAAGGTCGGCAACGGCCATCCCGGTACGGCGATGAGCCTGGCCCCCGCCGCCTACACCCTCTTCCAGAAGGTGATGCGGCACGACCCGGCCGACCCGGAGTGGGTCGGCCGCGACCGCTTCGTGCTGTCCGCCGGCCACTCGTCCCTGACCCTCTACACCCAGCTGTACCTGGCCGGCTTCGGCCTGGAGCTGGACGATCTGAAGGCGTTCCGCACGTGGGGGTCGAAGACCCCGGGCCACCCGGAGTACGGGCACACCAAGGGTGTCGAGACCACCACGGGCCCGCTGGGCCAGGGTGTGGCCAACGCGGTGGGCATGGCGATGGCCGCCCGCTACGAGCGCGGTCTGTTCGACCCGGAGGCCCCGGCCGGCGAGTCCCCCTTCGACCACTTCGTCTACTGCATCGCCGGTGACGGCTGCCTCCAGGAGGGCATCTCCGCCGAGGCGTCCTCGCTGGCCGGGCACCAGAAGCTGGGCAACCTGATCCTGCTGTGGGACGACAACCACATCTCGATCGAGGGCGACACCGAGACGGCCGTCTCCGAGGACACCGTCAAGCGGTACGAGGCCTACGGCTGGCACGTGCAGCGCGTGGAGGCCAAGGACAACGGCGACCTGGACCCGGCGGCGATCTTCGCCGCGATCCAGGAGGCCAAGCGGGTCACGGACAAGCCGTCCTTCATCGCGATGCGCTCGATCATCGCCTGGCCGGCCCCGAACGCGCAGAACACCGAGGCCGCGCACGGCTCGGCCCTGGGCGACGAGGAGGTCGCGGCCACCAAGCGCGTCCTCGGCTTCGACCCGGAGCAGAGCTTCGAGGTCGCCGACGAGGTCATCGCCCACACCCGCAAGGCGCTGGAGCGGGGTGCCGAGGCGAAGGCCGAGTGGGAGAAGTCCCTCCAGGTGTGGCGGGACAGCAACCCGGAGCGGGCCGCGGAGTTCGACCGGATCAGCAAGGGCGAGCTGCCCACCGGCTGGGAGGAGAAGCTCCCGGTCTTCGAGCCCGGCAAGGCCGTCGCGACGCGTGCCGCGTCCGGCAAGGTGCTGCAGGCGCTCGGCGCGGTGATCCCCGAGCTGTGGGGCGGCTCCGCCGACCTGGCCGGGTCGAACAACACCACCATCGACAAGGACAGCTCGTTCCTGCCCGAGGGCAACCCGCTGCCGGAGGCCAACCCGTACGGCCGCACCATCCACTTCGGCATCCGTGAGCACTCCATGGGCGCCGAGATGAACGGCATCGCCCTGCACGGCAACACCCGTATCTACGGCGGCACCTTCCTCGTCTTCTCCGACTACATGCGCAACGCGGTGCGTCTGTCGGCCCTCATGCACCTGCCGGTGACGTACGTGTGGACGCACGACTCCATCGGCCTCGGCGAGGACGGCCCCACCCACCAGCCGGTCGAGCACCTGGCCTCGCTGCGCGCGATCCCCGGGCTGAACATCGTGCGTCCGGCGGACGCCAACGAGACCGCGATCGCCTGGCGCGAGATCCTGAGGCGCTGGACCAAGGAGTTCGGCAAGGGCCAGCCGCACGGCCTCGCGCTCACCCGCCAGGGCGTGCCGACGTACGAGCCGAACGAGGACGCGGCCAAGGGCGGCTACGTGCTGTTCGAGGCCGAGGGCGGCGAGCCGCAGGTGATCCTGATCGCCACCGGTTCCGAGGTGCACGTCGCCGTCGAGGCGCGCGAGCGGCTCCAGGCCGAGGGCGTCCCGACGCGGGTCGTGTCGATGCCGTCCGTGGAGTGGTTCGAGCAGCAGGACCAGGGGTACCGGGACTCCGTGCTGCCGCCGTCGGTCAAGGCCCGGGTCGCCGTGGAGGCGGGCATCGGCCTGACCTGGCACAAGTACGTGGGGGACGCCGGTCGCATCGTTTCCCTGGAGCACTTCGGCGCGTCCGCCGACGGCAAGGTGCTCTTCCGGGAGTTCGGCTTCACCGCGGAGAACGTGGCCGCGAAGGCGCGGGAATCCCTCGCCGACGCCCAGCGCTGACGCTCACATACGACACGTAGGAGATGTAATTCCATGACAGACGCACTCAAGCGCCTCTCCGAGGAAGGCGTCGCGATCTGGCTGGACGACCTGTCGCGCAAGCGGATCACGTCCGGCAACCTCGCCGAGCTGATCGACCAGCAGCACGTCGTGGGCGTCACCACCAACCCGACGATCTTCCAGAAGGCGATCTCCCAGGGCGACGGCTACGACCAGCAGCTGTCGGACCTCGCCGCCCGCAAGGTCACCGTCGAAGAAGCCATCCGCATGATCACCACGGCGGACGTCCGCGACGCCGCCGACATCCTGCGCCCGGTCTTCGACGCCACGAACGGCCAGGACGGCCGGGTCTCCATCGAGGTCGACCCGCGCCTCGCGCACAACACCAAGGCGACCGTCGCCGAGGCCAAGCAGCTGGCCTGGCTGGTCGACCGCCCCAACACCCTGATCAAGATCCCGGCCACCCAGGCGGGTCTGCCGGCGATCGCCGAGACGATCGGCCTCGGCATCAGCGTCAACGTCACGCTGATCTTCTCGCTGGAGCGCTACCGCGCGGTCATGGACGCGTACCTCACCGGCCTGGAGAAGGCCAAGGAGCGCGGCCTCGACCTGTCGAAGATCCACTCCGTGGCGTCCTTCTTCGTGTCCCGCGTGGACACCGAGATCGACAAGCGGCTGGACGGCATCGGCACCGACGAGGCGAAGGCGCTGCGCGGCAAGGCCGCCGTCGCCAACGCGCGCCTGGCCTACCAGGCGTACGAGGAGGTCTTCTCCTCGGACCGCTGGCAGGCGCTGGAGAACGCGGGCGCCAACAAGCAGCGTCCGCTGTGGGCGTCGACCGGCGTGAAGGATCCGGCGTACCCGGACACGCTGTACGTCACCGAGCTGGTCGCCCCGAACACGGTCAACACCATGCCGGAGGCCACGCTGGAGGCCACCGACGACCACGGTGAGATCACCGGCGACACCATCGCCGGCACCTACGAGCAGGCGCGCGCCGACCTCGACGCACTGGAGCGGCTCGGCATCTCGTACGACGACGTCGTGCAGGTGCTGGAGGACGAGGGCGTCGAGAAGTTCGAGGCGTCCTGGAACGACCTGCTGAAGTCGACCCAGGCGGAGCTTGAGCGCCTCGCCCCTTCGGAGGGCTGAGTTGTCACCCGTTTCCGGTTCCGGAGCGAACCCGCTTCGTGACCCGGCCGACCGACGGCTCCCGCGGATCGCGGGGCCGTCGGGCCTGGTCATCTTCGGCGTCACGGGCGACCTGTCGCGCAAGAAGCTGATGCCCGCGGTGTACGACCTCGCCAACCGGGGTCTGCTGCCGCCGGGCTTCTCGCTGGTGGGCTTCGCCCGCCGCGACTGGGAGCACGAGGACTTCGCCGAGGTCGTCCACGACGCGGTGAAGGAGCACTCGCGCACGCCGTTCCGCGAGGAGGTCTGGCAGCAGCTCATCCAGGGGATGCGCTTCGTCCAGGGCACCTTCGACGACGACGAGGCGTTCGAGCGGCTGCGCGCCACCATCGAGGAGCTGGACAAGGCACAGGGCACGGGCGGCAACTTCGCCTTCTACCTGTCGGTGCCGCCGCGCTCCTTCCCGGTGGTCATCCAGCAGCTGAAGAAGCACGGTCTGGCCGACCAGACCGGCGGTTCCTGGCGGCGCGCGGTCATCGAGAAGCCGTTCGGCCACGACCTGAAGTCGGCGGAGCAGCTGAACAAGGTCGTGCACGAGGTGTTCGAGCCGGAGCAGGTGTTCCGGATCGACCACTACCTCGGCAAGGAGACCGTCCAGAACATCCTGGCGCTGCGCTTCGCCAACACGATGTTCGAGCCGATCTGGAACCGGTCCTTCGTGGACCACGTGCAGATCACGATGGCCGAGGACATCGGCATCGGCGGCCGGGCCGGCTACTACGACGGCATCGGCGCCGCCCGCGACGTCATCCAGAACCACCTGCTCCAGCTGCTGGCGCTGACCGCGATGGAGGAGCCCGCCTCCTTCGACGCGGACGCGCTGGCCGCGGAGAAGGAGAAGGTGCTGGGCGCCGTCCGGCTGCCGAAGGACCTGGGCGCCAACACCGTGCGCGGGCAGTACGCCGCGGGCTGGCAGGGCGGCGAGAAGGTCATCGGCTATCTCGAAGAGGAGGGCATCGACCCGAAGTCGAAGACCGACACCTACGCCGCGGTCAAGCTGGAGATCGACAACCGCCGCTGGGCGGGCGTCCCCTTCTATCTGCGCACCGGCAAGCGCCTCGGCCGCCGGGTGACGGAGATCGCGGTCGTCTTCCAGCGGGCCCCGCACTCCCCGTTCGACACCACGGCGACGGAGGAGCTGGGCCAGAACGCGATCGTCATCCGCGTCCAGCCGGACGAGGGCGTCACGGTCCGCTTCGGCTCCAAGGTGCCGGGCACCTCGATGGAGATCCGGGACGTGTCCATGGACTTCGCCTACGGCGAGTCGTTCACGGAGTCGAGCCCGGAGGCGTACGAGCGGCTGATCCTGGACGTGCTGCTGGGCGACGCCAACCTCTTCCCGCGCACGGAGGAGGTCGAGCTGTCCTGGAAGATCCTCGACCCGATCGAGGAGTACTGGGACCAGCACGGCAGGCCCGCGCAGTACAAGTCGGGCACCTGGGGTCCCGTGGAGGCCGACGAGATGCTCGCACGAGACGGACGGAGCTGGCGCCGGCCATGAAGATAGACCTGACCGACACCACCGCCGGAGCGATCAACAAGGCGCTCGTGCAGGGCCGCCGCGCCATCGGCACCCCCGCCGTGGGCATGGTCCTGACCCTCGTCATCGTCACCGACGAGGAGAACGCCTACGACTCCCTGAAGGCCGCCAACGACGCCTCGCGCGAGCACCCCTCGCGCACGCTGGTGGTCGTCAAGCGGGTCTCCCGCTCCCCGCGCGACCGTACGACCTCGCGTCTGGACGCCGAGGTGCGGGTGGGCGCGGACGCCGGCACCGGCGAGACGGTCATCCTGCGGCTGTACGGCGAGGCGGTCGGCCACGCCGACTCGGTGGTCCTGCCGCTGCTGCTGCCGGACGCCCCGGTCGTGGTGTGGTGGCCGGTGAACGCCCCGCTCGACCCGGCGAAGGACCCGCTGGGCGCGCTCGCCCAGCGCCGGGTCACCGACACCTACGCCGCCGAGCAGCCGGTGCGGGAGCTGTCCGCCCGCGCCGCCGCGTACACGCCCGGCGACACGGACCTGTCCTGGACCCGGATCACGCCGTGGCGCTCGATGCTGGCGGCGGCCCTGGACCAGGTCACCTGCGAGGTGAAGGCCGTCGAGGTGGAGGGCGAGGAGTTCAACCCGAGCTGTGAGCTGCTGGCGATGTGGCTCGCGGACCGGCTGGACGTGCCCGTGAAGCGTTCGCTGTCGTCCGGTCCCGGGCTGACGGCGGTCCGTATGGACACCAGTCAGGGCCCGATCGTGCTGGACCGGGCGGACGGCTCGCTGGCCACACTGTCCATCGAGGGCCAGCCGGCCCGCGCGGTGGCGCTGAAGCGACGGGACACCGCCGAGCTGATCGCGGAGGAACTGCGCCGGCTGGACCCGGACGACACCTACGCGTCGGCGCTGCGCTTCGGCGTGGAGCGGCTGAACACGGTTCCGCGGCAGGCGTCCGAGGCCCCGGCCGGGGCGGCGGGCACGGAGTCCGCGGACGGGCCGGCCGGCGACCCGGAACCGGCGGAGTCCGCGGCCGAGCCGGTCGCGGAGCCGGAACCGGTCGAGGAGGCCGCGAAGGCCCCCGCGAAGAAGGCGGCGGCCAAGACCGCGAAGAAGGCTCCGGCGAGGAAGGCGGCGGCGAAGTGAGCACTCCGCAGCTGGTCGTCCACCACGACAAGGAGCTGATGGCGCAGGCCGCCGCGGCCCGCCTGATCACGAAGATCGTGGACGCGCAGGCCTCCCGGGGCACCGCGTCCGTGGTCCTCACGGGCGGCCGCAACGGCAACGGCCTGCTGGCCGCGCTGGCACAGGCTCCCGCCCGGGACGCCATCGACTGGGGCCGCCTCGACCTGTGGTGGGGCGACGAGCGCTACCTCCCCGAGGGCGACCCCGAGCGCAACGTCACGCAGGCCCGCGCGGCCCTGCTGGACTCGGTGCCGCTGGACCCGGAGCGCGTGCACGCCATGCCCGCCTCCGACGGCCCGTACGGCACGGACGTCGAGGCGGCGGCCGAGGCGTACGCGGCGGAGCTGGCGAAGGCGGCCGGCCCGGAGAACCACGGCTCGGTGCCCACCTTCGACGTCCTGATGCTGGGCGTCGGCCCGGACACCCATGTGGCCTCGCTCTTCCCGGAGCTGCCGGCCGTTCGGGAGACCGAGCGCACGGTGGTCGGCGTGCACGGTGCCCCCAAGCCGCCGCCCACCCGGATCTCCCTCACCCTGCCCGCGATCCGCGCGGCCCGCGAGGTCTGGCTCCTCGCGGCCGGCGAGGACAAGGCGGAGGCCGCGGCCATCGCCCTGTCGGGCGCGGGCGAGATCCAGGCCCCGGCGGCGGGCGCGTACGGCCGCTCCCGCACCCTGTGGCTGCTGGACTCGGCGGCGGCGTCCCAGCTGCCGCGGTCGCTGTATCCGCCGGCGTCGGCGTGACACCGCGGTGACGGCGGGGACCTCGGTCCCCGCCGTCGCTCATTTCACCGATCCCGCCATCACGCCCTGCACGAAGTGCCGCTGGAAGGCGAAGAACACCACCACCGGCACGATCAGGGACAGGAACGCACCCGGGGCGAGGACGTCGATGTTGCTGCCGAACTGGCGGATCTGGGACTGGAGTTCCACGGTGAGCGGCTGGGCGGAGCTGTCCGCGAACAGCAGGGCGACCAGCATGTCGTTCCAGACCCACAGGAACTGGAAGATGGCGAGCGAGGCGATCGCGGGGCGGCCCACCGGCAGGACGAGGCGGGTGAAGATGCGCCACTCGCTGCCGCCGTCCATCCGGGCCGCCTCCAGCATCTCCTTCGGCATCTCCGCGAAGTAGTTGCGGAGCAGGAAGACGGCGAAGGGGAGGCCGTAGGCGACGTGGAAGAGGACGACGCCGGGGATCGTGCCGAACAGGCCCAGTGCGCCGAAGAGTTTGGCCACGGGCAGCAGACCGATCTGCACCGGCACCACCAACAGGGCCACCACCAGCAGGAACAGGGGCTCCCGGAGCGGGAAGTCCAGCCAGGCGAAGGCGTATCCGGCGAGGGCCGCGATGACGACGACCAGCGTGGTGGCCGGCACCGAGATCAGCACGGTGTTCCAGAAGGCCTGGGTGATGCCCGCGTTCTCCAGCAGCGCCGCGTAGTTGTCGAAGGACAGCTGGCCGGGGCTGGCCAGCGCCGTCCACCAGCCGCCCTGCGCGGTGTCCTGGGCGGAGCGCAGGGAGGACAGGAACAGGCCCGCGAGCGGGGTCAGCCACACCAGGCCGATCACCACCAGGAAGGCCTGCACCAGGCCGCTGCCCAGGGCTCGCCTGATCGCGTTCATCGCTGACTCCTCATCGCTGACTGTTGCGGAAACGGCGGACGTTGAAGACCATCGCGGGGATCACCAGGAGCAGCAGGAGCACGCCGAGGGCGCTGCCGAGGCCCTGGTCGTTGCCGCCGCCGAAGGAGACCAGCCACATCTGGGTGGCGAGGACGGTGGCGTCCTCCTGCACCGGTCCGGGCGCGATGATGTAGACGAGGTCGAAGACCTTCATCACGTTGATCACGAGGGTCACGAAGACCACGGTGAGCACGGGTGCGAGCAGCGGCACGGTGATCCGGCGGAAGATCTGCCATTCGTTCGCGCCGTCCATCCGGGCCGCCTCCAGCGCGTCCCGGGGCAGCGTGGACAGGCCGGCGCCGATCAGGACCATCGCGAAGCCCGTCCAGATCCACAGATAGGCGCCGATGATCGCCGGGGTGACGAGGGTCGGGCCGAGCCAGGAGACGCCCTGGTACGGCGGGGCGAAGTTCGACTCCGGCAGTCGCACCGTGTACGGGCCCTTGTCCAGTCCGGTGAAGCGGAAGGAGCCGTCGGCTGCGGTCGTCGTGCTCGCGGCCGTCTTTCCGTCGCGCACCGCCTCGACCTTCATGCCGGGCAGGCCGCTCTCCTCCGGGTCGACCTTGCCCTGCTCGCCCCCGCCGCCGGGGGTGAAGTCGAGGTAGACGACACCGCGCAGCTCGTCGGGCGCGGACGTCCGGGTGGCCGCCGGGGCGGCGGGCCGGGCGTCCCGGGGGAGGTCCTTGGGCAGGACGCCGACCATCGGCAGTGTCACCGGATCGCCCGGGGAGGCGGTCGTCCGGTACGCGCCGTCCCGGTCCTGGGTGAGCAGCCCGGTGCGCCCGCGGGCCGTCGGGTAGGTCGACGTGCCCTTGAAGGCGTCGTGGACGGAGACGACGGCCGCGTTGAGCACGCCCTTGTCCGGGTCCTCGTCGTAGGCGAGCCGGAAGATGATGCCGGCGGCGAGGAAGGAGACGGCCATGGGCATGAAGAGGAGCAGCTTGAAGGCGGTCGCCCAGCGGACCTTCTCCACCAGGACGGCCAGGATGAGGCCGAGGCCGGTGAGCAGGGCGGGGGCGACGACCACCCATATGGTGGTGTTGCGGATGGCCTTCAGGGTGGCCGGGTCGCGGAACATCTCGGCGTAGTTGTCGCCGCCGACGAACCGGGTGCCGGAGGCGTCGAAGAAGCTGCGGCCGACGGAGAACAGCACCGGGTAGACGACGAGCGCGCCGAGCAGGAGCAGCGCGGGGAAGACGAAGAGCAGGGCGATCAGCCGGCCGCGCCGCCGGCCGCGGCGCGCGGGCGCCGGGCCGGCGGCGGGCCGCGGGCCCGCCTGCTGCTTCTCGACAGTGGTGGCGGTCATGGTCTGCTGCCGCTCAGTCCTGGTAGGCCTTGGCGGCGGCGGCTTCGAGCTTCGCCGCGGTGGCCTTCGGGTCCGACGGGTCGCGCAGGAAGTCCTGGAGCAGCTTCCACTCGCCGGTGCCCTTGGTGCCGCCGAAGGCCGCCGGGGCCTGGTCGGACATGTCGAAGCGGACGGAGTCGCCTGCGCCGACGAGGGACTTGGCGGTGGCGCGGGTGACGTCGTCGCCGTAGGAGGCGAGGTCGAGCTTCTTGTTCGGGGACAGGAAGCCGCCGGCCTTCGCCCAGACGGCCGCGGCCTCGGGGGTGGCCAGGTACTCCAGGAGCTTCATGCCGGCCTCGGCGTTCTTGCCGTCCTTGAGGACGACGGCCGCGTCGCCGCCGCTGACCACCGGGGCGGTGCCGCCGTCGACCGCGGGGAAGGGGAAGAAGTCCGCGTCCTTGCCGATGGTCCTGCCGTACTGGTCGTGGGCGACGCCGGCGACGAAGTCGCCCTCGTAGACCATGCCGGCCTCGGGCTCGGGGCCGAACACCTTCTCCACCGAGCCGGGGAAGTCGGTGTTCAGGGCGCCGTTCCGGCCGCCGGCGACAAGCTGCTTGTCCTTGAAGAGCTTGCCGAGGGTGGTGAGCGCCTCGACCACGGTGGGGTCGGTCCACTTGAGCTTGTGGGTGGCGAGGGCGTCGTACTTCTCGGGGCCGGCCTGGGAGAGGTAGACGTTCTCGAACCAGTCGGTGAGGGTCCAGCCGTCCTGGCCGGCGACGGCGAAGGCGGCGAGCCCGGAGTCGGAGACGGTGTGCCCGGCCTTGAGCAGGTCGTCGTACGTCTTCGGGGGCTTGACCCCGGCCTGGGCGAGGGCGTCGGGGCTGTACCAGACCGTGGACTTGTGGGCGGCCTTGAAGTAGAGGCCGTAGAGGGTGCCGTCGACGCTGCCGTACTTCTTCCACACGGGCGCGTAGTCGGCCTCGATGGTCTTCCGGGCGGTCGGTGAGAGCGGCTTGAGCCAGCCCTTCTGCGCGAACTGCTGCAGGACGCCGACCTGCGGGACCATCACGACGTCGGGCGCGTTGCCGCCCTCGATCTTGCTGCCGACGACGGTGGAGACGTTGTCGCCGGTCGACACGAACTGGGTCTTGGCGCCGGTCTTCTCGGTGAACGCGTCCAGCACCTTCTGGAAGTTCTTCTGCTCGCTGCCGGACCAGACGCCGGCCACGGTGACGGTCTGGCCGCTGAGTGCCTTGTCGCCGCCGCCCGCGGCGACGTCCGAGCCGCCGCAGGCGGTGGCGCCGAGGGCGAGCGCGAGGGCGGTGCAGCCGGTGAGCAGGGTCGTGCGTCGTCGCATCATCGTTGACGGACCTTTCGATCGGGGTGGGAGACGGGTGATCAGAGGTCGTTCAGCCACCAGGCCGCCGTGGCGCCGGGCAGGACGCCGGGCGGGCAGGGGCCGCTGGAGAGCAGGGGGGTGCCGGGGACCGGCGTGGGGGCGTTCGCCGTACCGAAGTTGACGGCGCAGACCAGGCCGTCGCCGCGGGTGAAGGCGAGGACGCCGGGCGGGCTGTCCAGCCACTCCAGCGGGCCCTCGCCCAGCTGGGGCAGGGACTTGCGCAGTTGCAGGCCGTCCCGGTACAGGTGCCAGAAGGAGCGGGTGTCGGCGAGGGCGCGGTCGGTGGCGTACTCGGCGAAGTACTCCGGCTGCGGCAGCCAGGGCTTGGCGCCCTCCGCGCCGGAGGTGAAGCCGAACGGGGAGGCCTGCCCGGACCAGGGCAGCGGGACCCGGCAGCCGTCGCGGATCCGGGCGCGGCTGCCGGTGCGCCGGAAGATCGGGTCGGTGAGGACGTCGTCGGGCAGGTCGACGACCTCGGGCAGGCCGAGTTCCTCGCCCTGGTAGATGTACGCGGCTCCGGGCAGTGCCAGCATCAGCAGCGCGGCGGCGCGGGCGCGGGCGGCGCCGAGGCCGCTGCCCTCGGTGGCGGGTTCGCCGTAGCGGGTGACGGTGCGGACCTGGTCGTGGTTGTTGAGGACCCAGGTGACCGTGGAGCCGGTGCCCGCGATGTCCTGCATGGCCTCGGCGATGACCTTGCGGAAGGCGTCGGCGTCCCAGGGGGCGCCGAGCAGGTCGAAGAAGAAGGCCTGGTGGAGTTCGTCGGGGCGGACGTACAGGGCGTGTTCGCGGGCGGTGGGGACGGAGACCTCGCCGACGAGCAGGCGTTCGCGGCCGTCCCGGTCGCCGTACTCCTCGCAGATGGCGCGCCAGCGGCGCCACACGTCGTGCACCTCGGGCTGGTTCCAGGCGAGCGGGTTGACCGAGTCGCGGGTGCGGGCGTCGGCCTCCGGGTCGTCGGAGTCGGGCAGGTCGGGGTGCTTGAACAGACCGGCGGCGACGTCGATGCGGAAGCCGTCCACGCCCCGGTCGAGCCAGAACCGCAGGGTGCGCTCGAACTCGTCGGCTATCTCGGGGTTGCGCCAGTTCCAGTCGGGCTGCTCGGGCGTGAACATGTGCAGGTACCACTGGCCGTCGGCGACTCGGGTCCAGGCCGGGCCGCCGAACATGGCGTGCCAGTTGTTGGGCGGTTCGCTGCCGTCCGGGCCGCGGCCGGCGGCGAAGTGGAAGCGGGCGCGGGCCGGGCTGCCGGGCGGGCTGTCCAGGGCCTCGCGGAACCACGGGTGCTCGCTGGAGCAGTGGTTGGGGACGATGTCGAGGAGCACCTTGATGCCGAGCCGCCGGGCCGCCGCCATCAGCTGGTCGAACTCGTCGAGGTCGCCGAAGACCGGGTCGACGTCGCGGTAGTCGGCGACGTCGTAGCCGTGGTCGTGCTGCGGCGAGGGGTAGAAGGGGCTCAGCCAGATCCCGTCGACGCCGAGCTTCTTCAGGTACGGCAGCCCGGCACGGACTCCGGCCAGATCGCCGATGCCGTCGCCGGTGCTGTCCAGGAAGCTGCGGACATACACCTGGTAGATCACGGCGTCTCGCCACCAGTGGTACTTACTCAACATGCATGCATGTTAGGTAGGCGTGTCCGAACGGTGTCAACGAAAAGAACGGGAGCTACCGGGGAGTTGGGGAGATAAATACGGACCTACCGGGACAGTCGGCAGCCAGTTGAGACGTCCGCGTTACCTAACAAGTAACTATCGACGGGCGATGGCATCGAGTTCGCGCGCCAGCCGGCGCACGACCTGCCCCGGTGTCTCGCGCCCGGTGAGCGCATCCTGCACGACCGCCTGCACGGCCAGGCTGACCTGGTCGTAGTGCGGGCTCTTGGGGCGCGGCCGGGCGGTCAGCACGGCGGTGCGCAGGGTCGGCAGATAGGGGAACCGCCGGACCAGCGCGGGGTCTTCGTACAGCTCGGCGCGCACGGGCGGCAGCGCGCCCCGCGTGAGCACCTGTCGCTGGACGGGCGCGCTGGTGAGGTAGGCGATCAGACGCGCGGCGGAGTCCGGATGCCGGGCATGGGTGGTGACCGCCAGGTTGGAGCCGCCGAGGACGCTCGTCCCCGGCCCGTCCGGGCCCGGCAGCGGCACGGCGCCGATCTTCCCGGCGACCTTCGAGCCCGGCTCCGAGGCGACGGCGTAGGCGTAGGGCCAGTTGCGCAGGAAGAGGAGCCTGCCGTCCTGGAAGGCCTGTTTGGACTCCTCCTCCTTGTACGTCAGCGCCCGCTCCGGGATCCAGCCCTCGCGGATGCCGCGGGCGAGGAAGCCGATGCCCTCCCGTGCGGCGGCCGAGTCGACGGTGACCCGGGTGCCCTCGCCGCCGAGGATGGTGCCGCCCGCCGAGTACACCGCCTCGGCCGCGTTCACGGTGAGGCCCTCGTAGGGCAGGAACTGGCCCGCGTAGCCGCCCAGTCCGTACTTCGGCGCGATGGTCTTCGCGGCGTGCTCCAGCTCGGCCCAGGTGCGCGGCGGGGGCACGCCCTCCTTGGCGAGGACGTCCTTGCGGTACAGCAGGAGTCCGGCGTTCGTGACGTACGGGACCGCGTACAGCCGTCCGTCGTACGTCGCCGTGTCCACGACCGGCGGCAGGAAGCCGGCCAGCGGGAAGCGGTCGCGGGGCAGCGGGCGGATCCAGCCGGCCGCCGCGAACTCGGAGGTCCAGTCGACGTCGATGTTCAGCACGTCGAACCGGCCCCGGTCGCCGCCGCGCAGGTCGGTCGTCATCTGCGCGTGGGTCTCGTCGGCGGAGTCCGGCAGCTCGACCAGGGTGACCCGCTCGCCGGGATGGGTGCGGTTCCAGCCCTGGAGCAGCGGGCCGAGGTAGCCGGTGAGGTCGCCGGCGGTGGCCAGGGTGAGCGGGCCGCGGCCGTCGCGGGCGGCCTCGTCGGCGCGGGCGCCGGAGGCGACGTACCCGGCCATGATCACGACGAGAACGAGCAGGCCCCTACCGGCGGTGCGTATCCACCGCATAGGTTCCTCCCTGTACACCGGCACCACGGGCACCCTCGCCCGGGGACAGAGGCCATGTATACCGGTTAGGTATGCGCGATACTAGGGCCTGGAGCACATGCGGCAGACAGGAGGACAGCACGAGTGCGCCTGCCCCTCCTGGCACTCCTGGCCCGCGGCCCGGCTCACGGCTACGAGCTGAAGCAGGACCTTGAGCAACTGCTGGGCGCCGCGTACCCTCAGCCCAACGTCGGCCAGATCTACGTCACCCTCGGCCGTCTGGAGAAGTCCGGACTGATCGAGGGCGAGGACGTCGAGCAGTCCAGCCGGCCCAACAAGAAGGTCTACCACCTCACCGAGGCCGGGCGTGAGGCGCTGCGCGACTGGTTCGAGGAGACCGAGGACGAGCCGCGGGTCCGGGACGAGTTCTTCATGAAGCTCGCCCTCGCCCCGCAGACCGGTCTCGCCGACCAGATCGCCCTCATCAACCAGCAGCGGCGCCAGTACCTCAACACCATGCGCAACCTGTCGAAACTGGCCGCGGCCGAGAGCCGGGACAACCGAATCGCCCAGCTGCTGATCGAGGGCGCCATGCTCCACCTGCAGGCCGACCTCGACTGGCTGGAGCGGTGCCAGGAGGAACTGGAATGAACGACGACACTCCGGTTCTGCGGGCCGAGGGCCTGGTCAAGACCCACCACGGCGAGGGCGCGCCCGCGCACGCCGTGCGCGGGGTCGACCTGACCTTGGCCCGGGGCGAGTTCGTGGCGATCACCGGCCCCTCCGGCGCGGGCAAGTCCACGCTGCTGCACCTGCTCGGCGGGTTGCAGCGGCCGGACGAGGGCAGCATCTGGCTCGACGGCCGGTGCACGGACTCCTTCAGCGAGGCCCGCTGGGCGGTCGAGCGCAGGAAGGCCATCGGGTTCGTCTTCCAGTTCTTCAACCTGGTGTCGAACCTGTCCGTCGCCGACAACGTCGAGCTGCCCGCGCTGCTGGCCGGCGTCCCGCCGAAGAAGGCGCGCGCCGAGCGGGAGGCGCTGCTGGCCGAGCTGGGCCTGGCGGGCAAGGAGCGCAGCATGCCGGGCGAGCTGTCCGGCGGCGAACAGCAGCGGGTCGCGCTCGCCCGGGCGCTGGTCAACCATCCGCCGCTGCTGCTCGCGGACGAGCCGGCCGGCAGCCTGGACAGCAAGGGCACCCGCGAGGTGATGCGGCTGCTGTCCCGTTTCCACGGGCGCGGCCAGACCATCGTGCTGGTCACCCACGACGCCCGGCTGGCCAGCGCCGCGGACCGGGTGATCAGCTTCTTCGACGGCCGCATAGCCGACGACGCGACCCTGGACGGCGCGCCGCCGCCCAGGAAGCCGGGGATCACGGGCGTGCTGGAGCTGAGGGACTGACGTGCTGGACCTGAGGGACGTGCGCGCCACGCTGCGCTGGGCCCACTCCGATCTGCGCACGCACCGCGGCGAGGCGCTGTTCCTGGTGCTGGCGACCGCCGGCATCGTCGCCTCGCTGCTGCTGGCCACCGCCCTCTTCGGCTACGCCACGAACCCCTGGCAGCGGACCTTCGCCGAGGCGCGCGGCGCCCATGTGTGGCTGCACACCGCCCCCTCCGCCGACGCCGGCAAGCTGGCCCGGCTCGACGGCGTCACCTCCGTCGCCGGCCCCTACCGCGCCGAGTCCGCCACCGTCGCCGCCCGCGGCACCCGCGCCTCCGTGGAGCTGCGCGGCACCCCGCGCCTGCCCGACGTCGGCCGGCCCCTGCTCACCGCCGGGCGCTGGCTGGACGCGGGCACGCCGGACGGCGTGGTGCTGGAGAGCAGCCTGGCCCGCGCCCTGCTGGCCGAGCCCGGCGACACCCTGACCCTGCCCGGCACCGCCCGCACCCTCACCGTCGAGGGCATCGCGGACAGCGCCGAACCCCCGTACCGCCCCGGCGAGCAGCCCGGACTGGTGTGGGCGCTGCCGTCGGCGGTGCGCGCCCCGGCCGGCCAGGTCATCGGGCTGCGGCTCGGCGATCCGGCCGACACGGACTACGCCGTCCAGCGCGCCGTCACCGTGCTGGGCGCCGGCGCGGTCGGCGAGGTCTCCACCTGGCAGCAGGCCCGCGCCGAGGCCCAGGGCGACACCCGGCTGCTGGGCCAGGTGCTCGGGCTGTTCGGCGTGGGCGCCCTGATCGCCGCCGGGTTCGCGGTGCACGGCGCGATCGCCACCCGCATCCGCGGGCACCTGCGCGATCTGTCGGTGCTGAAGGCGATCGGCTTCACCCCCGGCCAGGTCGTACGGATCTTCCTGCTCCAGCACCTCGCGTACGCCGTGCTCGGTGCCGTGGCCGCGGCGGCCCTCACCGAGGCACTGGGCAGCCGGGTCCCGGGACGGCTCGGGGACGCGGTGGCGGTGTGGCAGGGGCTGCCCGGGCACACCCTGGCGCTGTGCGTGGTACCGGCGGGCGCGGTGCTGTTCATCGGCCTGACCACGGGGCTCGCGGCCTGGCGGGCGGGCCGGGTGCCGCCGGTTCCGGTGCCGCGCCCGGCCGCTCCGGCGGGCGGGCGGCTGTCCGGACCGGCCCGCCGGGCGCTGGGCCTGCGGCTGCCGGCCGCGCTGGTCCTCGGCTGCCACAAGGCGTTCGCCGGGCGCGGCCGGTCCCTGGCCACCGTGGCCCGGCTGGCCCTGCCGCTGCTGCTGATCGTCGTGGCGCTCAGCGCCTGGACCACCCTCGACCGCTTCCACAGCAGTCCCGAACGGGTGGGGCTGCCGACGGCGCTCACGGTCCGCTCCGACGGTGCCCTGGACGCCTCCGGTGTACGCGCCGCGCTGACCCGCGACCCCCGGGTCGGCGCCGTCTATCCGGGCGTGGAGGTGGCCGCGCTGGTCCCCGGCCAGACCGGCACCATCGCGCTGCGCGGCGTCGGCACCCGCGCCGAGCCCTACCCCTACGCGCTCGCCGAGGGCCGCGCCGCGCGCGGACCCGACGAGGCGGTGGCCGGACAGGGCCTGCTCGATCTGCTGCACGCGCGGGTCGGCGACTGGGTACGGATGACGGTGGGCGACCGGCCGCAGATCCTGCACATCGTCGGCCGTGCCCTGGAACCGCGCAACGCCGGCCGGGTCGTGACCACCTCCCTGGACACCCTGCGCGAGAACGACCCGGAGCTGGCCCCGGCCTTCTACGAACTGCGGCTGCGCCCGGGCGCCGATCCGCAGCGGGTGGCCGCCGCGCTCGCCTCGGCCGGCCGCGGCCACCTGGAGGTGCACCCCGTGACGAACCCCGCCGACGGGCTGTCCCCACTGCGCGGTGTCGTCGCCGGGCTGATCGCCGTCCTGGCCCTCATCGGGCTGGTCGAGCTGCTCACCGCGATCGGCGGCAGCGTCCGCGAGGGCGAGCGGGACGTGCTGGCGCTCCGGGCGATCGGCATGTCCCCGCGCCAGATCACCGCGATCACCGTGACGGCGACGAGCTGTACGGCGCTGGCGGCGGTCGTCGCGGGTACGGCGCTGGGGCTGCCGCTGGCCCGCCGGCTGATCGACGCCCAGGGCGGCTCCAGCGGCATCGGTGCCGGCATCGCCCAGTCCCCCTCCCCCGGCCTGCTGCTCCTGCTGGGTACGGCCGCCGTGCTGGGCGCGGCGGCCCTGGCCACCCTGCCCGCGGCCCGCACCGCCCGCAGACGCCTGGCGGACACGCTGAGCGCGGTGGCCTGAGCGGAGGCGGTGCCGCAGCGGGCGGTGCCTCGGAGAGGTGGCGGGCCGGAGGGGCTGGGCCTCGGGAGGGTCGTACCCCGGAAGGGCCGCGCCCCAGGAGAGCCGTGCCCCGGCACAGCCATGATTCGGAAGGGCCGTGCCTCGGGAGAGCCGTGCCCCGGGACGGCCGTGTCCCGGGACAGCCATGCCTCAGAAGCGCCGCGCCCCGAGACAGCCATGCCTCAAAAGGACCGCGCCCCGAGACAGCCGGGTCTCAGAAGGCGCTCTCCTTCCAGCCCTCCGGGTCCTTCCGGATCCTGGTCAGCAGGGTGCCGAAGACCTCGGGGTCGAACAGCACACCGTTGTACTCGGCCGGGATGCGGACGCCGTTGATGTCCGCGGTCGGCGTGCCCGGCCCGCCCGGTTCCTCCGCCCCGCCCGCCTGCTCGTACGCCTTCTCGGCCGCGGTGACGAACGACCGGTACTTCATGGTCTTCACGGCCGAGTCGAACGCGGGCCCGCGCAGCCCCTCGACCCGCCCGGCCAGTTTCAGCAGATAGGCGTCGGTGAATCCGTCGACGCTCTCCTCGGGCTGGTGGGCGTACAGCACGTCGTGGTACTCGGCGAACTTGCCGGCGTCCAGCGCGGCCCGCAGCGCGTTGACCGCCTTCTTGGAGCCGGAGCCGCCGACCCGGTCGTCCAGGAAGGAGGCGAGGACGTACTCGATCCTCGCCTCCCGGCGCACCGCGGCCCTGCGCAGCTCCGGCGCGCCGCCCCTGACTTCGAACTCCTCGCACACCGGGCACCGCGGGTCCTCGTACAGCCGCACGGCCACCGGGGCGTCCGGGTCGCCGACCACGATGGTCGTGCCGTCCGCCGCGAGCCGCTCCGGCAGGTCCTCGGGACCGGCGTAGTCCCCGTCGGCCACGATCTCGGCGTCGGCCTTGGCTCCGGCCTTCGGGCGGTCGTCCTTGGCGTCGTCCGACGGCTTCTGCCCGCCGCCGCAGCCCGTGGCCGACAGCCCCATCACGGCCACCGCGACGGCCGCGGCGAACCCCCTGCGCATCATGTGTGCTTCCTCCCCTGGATCAGCGGAACCCTAGGTGATCAGCACAGAAAACGCACAAAGGACGGTCGTCGCGGCCGGCCGGGCGGTGACCGGGCGGCGGTTCAGCTCCGGCCGCGCAGCTCCCGGTACGCGGCGACGAGCGCCTTGGTCGACGCGTCCAGGCCGGGGACGTCGGCGCCCTCGGTGAGGGCGGGTTCGACGCGCTTGGCGAGGACCTTGCCCAGCTCCACGCCCCACTGGTCGAAGGAGTCGATGTTCCACACCGCGCCCTGCACGAACACCTTGTGCTCGTAGAGGGCGATCAGCTGGCCGAGCACGGAGGGGGTCAGCTTGCGGGCGAGGATCGTGGTCGTCGGCCGGTTGCCCTGGAAGGTCTTGTGCGCGACCAGTTCCTCCGGGACGCCCTCCGCGCGGACCTCCTCGGCGGTCTTGCCGAAGGCGAGCGCCTGGGTCTGGGCGAAGAAGTTGGCCATCAACAGGTCGTGCTGGGCCTTGAGTTCCTCGCTCAGCTCGGCGACCGGCTCGGCGAAGCCGATGAAGTCCGCCGGGATCAGCTTGGTGCCCTGGTGGATCAACTGGTAGTAGGCGTGCTGCCCGTTGGTGCCCGGCGTGCCCCACACCACCGGGCCGGTCTGCCACTCCACCGGCCGGCCGTCCCGGGCCACGGACTTGCCGTTGGACTCCATGTCCAGCTGCTGGAGGTAGGCGGTGAACTTGGACAGGTAGTGGCTGTACGGCAGCACGGCGTGCGACTGGGCGTCGTGGAAGCTGCCGTACCAGATGCCCAACAGCCCCAGCAGCAGCGGGACGTTGGCCTCGGCGGGCGCGGTGCGGAAATGGTCGTCGACGATCCGGAAGCCGTCGAGCATCTCGCGGAAGCGGTCCGGGCCGATGGCGATCATCAGGGACAGGCCGATCGCGGAGTCGTACGAGTACCGGCCGCCGACCCAGTCCCAGAACTCGAACATGTTCGCCGTGTCGATGCCGAACTCGGCGACCTTCTCCGCGTTCGTGGACAGCGCCACGAAGTGCTTGGCCACCGCCGCCTCGTCACCCAGCGCGGCCAGCAGCCACTGCCGCGCGGACGTGGCGTTGGTGATGGTCTCGATCGTGGTGAAGGTCTTGGAGGCGATGATGAACAGCGTCTCCGCCGGGTCCAGGTCCCGGGTGGCCTCGTGCAGGTCGGCGCCGTCCACGTTCGAGACGAAGCGGACGGTGAGGGCGCGGTCGGTGAAGCTGCGCAGCACCTCGTACGCCATCGCGGGGCCGAGGTCGGAACCGCCGATGCCGATGTTGATCACGTTCTTGATGCGCTTGCCGGTGTGGCCGGTCCACTCGCCGGAGCGGACCCGGTCGGCGAAGTCGCTCATCCTGTCGAGCACGGCGTGCACGGCCGGGACCACGTTCTCGCCGTCGACCTCGATCACCGCGTCCCGCGGGGCGCGCAGCGCGGTGTGCAGCACGGCCCGGTTCTCGGTGACGTTGATCTTCTCGCCGCGGAACATGGCGTCCCGCAGGCCGAAGACGTCCGTCGCCGCGGCCAGCTCGCGCAGCAGCCGCAGCGTCTCGTCGGTGACCAGGTGCTTCGAGTAGTCGATGTACAGGTCGCCGACCCGGAGCGTGTACCCGGTGCCGCGCGCGGGGTCGGCGGCGAACAGGTCCCGCAGATGAGTGTCCGCCAGCTCCTCCCGGTGCTTGGCGAGAGCGGTCCATTCGGGCGTCTGGTTGAGCCTGGTACGGCCGTCTGCGTTCATTTCCGAATTCAGCCTTCTTTCGTGCACCTGTCCCGCTGCCGGTTCCAACCTAATTGATCAGCGCGCGGGGCGAGCGGTCGTGGCGCCGTCGTCCGGCGCACCCACGGGTACGTCCCCCTTGCCGGCCGATATCAGCGCGGTGACGGACAGCACGAAGAACGCGGCCGCGACCAGGGCGGGCGTGTTGGCGCCCCACGCGGTGGCCACGGCACCGCCGAGGAGGGCACCGACCGGGGCTCCCGCGACGGCCAGGGTACGGAAGGCGGAGCTGACCCGGCCGAGCATGTCGGCGGGGGCGCGCTGCTGCATCAGGGTGGTGCTGTTGACGTTCCACAGCATGCCCATGAACCCGAAGACCGCGAGGGCGGCCACCAGGGCGGCCAGGCTGCGCACGGAGCCCATGACGACGAGGGCGCCGATCTGCACGGCACCGGCCGACAGCACCGTACGCAGGGGGCCGAGCCGGCCCGTGATCCGCCGGTTCGCCGCTCCCCCGGCCAGCCCGCCGACGGTGTACGCGGTGGCCGCCGCCGCGTAACCGCCGCTGCCCGCGTCCAGCCAGCCGGTCACGAGGACCACCAGGGTGGCGATCAGGGCGCCCATCCCGATGTTGCACAGGGCCGTGGAGGCACACAGGCCGCGCAGGGCCCGGTCATGCCACAGGGTGCGCAACCCCTCGGCGATGTCCCGGCGCAGGGTGCTGCCCGCCGCCCTCGGCCCGCGCTCGGGTGCGGCGATCCGCAGGGACGCGACCAGCGCGGCCGCCACGAGGAAGGTGACCGCGTCGGCCGCGAAGGGCACGGCCGCCCCCGCGGCGATCAGGACCGGCACGGCGGGCGCCCCGAGCAGGCCACCGCTGATCTTCTGGCCGGTCAGCAGCCGGGCGTTGGCACTGCCGAGGGCCTCCCGGTCCACCAGCGACGGCAGCAGGGCCGTGGCTGCGTTGTCGAACAGCGTCTGGAGCGCGGTCAGCGTGAAGGCGAGCACGACGAGCAGGGCGATCGAGGCGTGCCCCAGGGCGACGGCCACCGCGAAGGCGGCCACGAGCAGCCCGCGGATCGCGTCCACCATCCACATCGCGCGCCTCTGGTCCACGCGGTCGGCGACCGCACCGCCGAGCAGCCCGAAGACGATCCAGGGCAGATAGCCACAGGCCGTCACGGCAGCGATGAGCAGGGGCCGGTCGGTCAGCGAGGCGGCGAGCAGCGGCAGCGCGGCCGTACGCAGCGCGTCGCCGAAGCTGGAGAGCACGGCGGCGCTCCACAGCCGGCCGAAGCCGCCGCGCCACGCGGGCGCACACCGCTCCCCTGCCTCGACCGCTCCGACCGCTGCCACAACTCCCCCTCACGGTTCCCGCCTTCACGAAACACCGTAGAGGGCACCACTGACAACGGCCGTCCGCAGCGGGGCGAAACGGCTCCGGCCAGGCGCCCGCAGGCACCCGGCCGGTGAAAACTCCTAGATCTCGCCCCGCAGTTTGGCGAGCGCCTCGGCGAGGATCGCCTCGCCGTCCGCGTCGCTGCGCCGCTCCCGTACGTACGCGAGGTGCGTCTTGTACGGCTCGGTGCGCGGGGGGTCCGGCGGGTTGTCCCGGTCCTGGCCGGCCGGGAAGCCGCAGCGCGGGCAGTCCCAGGTCTCGGGAACCTGCGCGTCGCTGGCGAAGCTGGGCTGCGTCTCGTGCCCGTTGGAGCACCAGAAGGAGATGCGCAGACGCGGCGCGGACTCGCCGCGCTCGGCCTCGCCCATCGGCCCCGCCCCGACCCGGCTTCCTCGGATCGCGTTGCCACTTGCCACGGTCGTAACTCCCTGCGTGATGGTGCCGCGAAGCGAGTCGGCGTTTCGCTTCGCTGCGAGCGCCTCAGTCTACGTAAGGCCCAACGCGCGTCCAGCGATTGGAGTTACCGGCCCCCATATCCAGACGCAAGCCCCATGATAGGCCGCGCTCAGGAGCACGTACCGAACATGGGGCGTTACGAGTGGAATGTGCTGTTCGCGTGTCAGTTGGTCGTCTTCATCACGATGCCGAGGACGATGATGCACGCGAACCACAGCAGGCCGACCACGATGGTGATCCGGTCGAGGTTGCGCTCGGCGACCGACGAACCGCCGACGGAGGACTGCATGCCGCCGCCGAACATGTCGGAGAGGCCGCCACCCTTCCCCTTGTGCATCAGCACCAGCAGCATCAGCAGCAGGCTGAAGACGATCAGGGCGATCGAGAACCCCAAAACCACGGCTGGACCAACTTCCTCGGATTCGGATGGACGACGGGGGCACAGCGCCTGGCTGTGCCCCCGCAAGGGTACGACGTATCGCCGCTACCGCCTACTCACTGCTCGCGTCACTGATCGCGGAAGCGTACGATCTTGACGAACTCGTCGGCGTCCAGCGAGGCACCGCCGACCAGGGCGCCGTCGATGTCGGCCTGCGCCATGATCTCGGCGACGTTGCCCGACTTCACGGAGCCGCCGTACTGGATGCGGACCTTGTCGGCCACGTCCTGCGAGTACAGCTCGGCGAGCTTGGCGCGGATGGCGGCGCAGACCTCCTGCGCGTCCTCGGCGCCGCAGACCTTGCCGGTGCCGATGGCCCACACGGGCTCGTAGGCGATCACGATGGTCTCGGCCTGCTCGGCCGGGAGGTCCTTCAGACCGCCCTCGACCTGGCTGAGGGTGTGGGTGACGTGGTCGCCCGCCTCGCGGACGTCCAGCTCCTCGCCGACGCACAGGATCGGGGTGAGGCCGTGCTTGTAGGCGGCCTTGACCTTGGCGTTGACCACGTCGTCGGTCTCGTTGTGGTACTGGCGGCGCTCGGAGTGGCCGATCACCACGTAGGTGCACTTCAGCTTGGCCAGCATCGGGCCGCAGATCTCACCGGTGTAGGCGCCGGAGTCGTGCTGCGAGATGTCCTGGGCGCCGTACTTGATCTTGAGCTTGTCACCGTCGACCAGGGTCTGCACGGAGCGCAGGTCGGTGAAGGGCGGCAGGACGGCGACCTCGACGGCCTCGTAGTCCTTGTCGGACAGGGCGAAGGCGAGCTTCTGGACGTGGGCGATGGCCTCCAGGTGGTTGAGGTTCATCTTCCAGTTGCCCGCCATCAGCGGCGTGCGCGTGCTCATTGAGGTCAGTCCTCCAGTGCGGCGAGGCCGGGGAGCGTCTTGCCCTCGAGGTATTCGAGGGAGGCGCCGCCACCGGTCGAGATGTGGCCGAATGCGGTCTCGTCGAAGCCGAGCGTGCGCACGGCCGCGGCGGAGTCACCGCCGCCGACGACGGTGAAGCCGTCGGAGTCGACGAGTGCCTGGGCGACCGCCTTGGTGCCCTCGGCGTAGTCGGGGTGCTCGAAGACGCCCATGGGACCGTTCCAGAAGACGGTCGCGGCGTCGGCGAGCTTCGAGGCGTACAGCTCTCGGGTCTTGGGGCCGATGTCCAGGCCCTCCTGGTCGGCGGGGATCTTGTCCGCGTCGACCACGGTGTGCTCGGTGGGCGCCTTGGTCTTCAGGTCCGGGAAGGTCCGGGAGACCACGACGTCGACGGGGAGCACCAGCTCGACGCCCTGCTTCTCGGCGCGCTCCATGTACTCGGTGACGGCCGGGACCTGGTCCTCCTGGAGGAGGGAGATGCCGACCTCGTGGCCCTTGGCCTTGAGGAAGGTGTAGGCCATGCCGCCGCCGATGAGCAGGCGGTCGGCCTTGTCGAGCAGCTGGTCGATGACGGCGAGCTTGTCGGAGACCTTGGCGCCGCCGAGCACGACGACGTAGGGGCGCCGGACGTCCTCGGTGAGCTTCTTCAGGACGTCGACCTCGGTGGCGATCAGGTAGCCGGCGTAGTGCGGCAGCTTCGCCGGGAGGTCGTAGACGGAGGCGTGCTTGCGGTGCACGGCGCCGAAGCCGTCACCGACGTAGACGTCGGCGAGGGCGGCGAGCTGGTCGGCGAAGGCGCCGCGCTCGGCGTCGTCCTTGGACGTCTCGCCGGCGTTGAAGCGCAGGTTCTCCAGGACGGCGACCTGGCCCTCGGCGAGGCCGGCCACCGTGTCCTGCGCGGACTGCCCGACGGTGTCGGTCGCGAAGGCCACGGCGGAGCCGAGGAGTTCACCCAGGCGGGAGGCGGCCGGAGCGAGGGAGAAGGCGGGGTCCGGGGCACCCTTGGGGCGGCCCAGGTGCGAGGCGACGACCACCTTGGCGCCCGCGTCCGCGAGGGCCTTGACGGTGGGCAGGACGGCGCGGATGCGGCCGTCGTCGGTGATCGTCCCGTCGGACAGCGGCACGTTGAGGTCGGCGCGGACGAAGACCCGCTTGCCGCTCACGCCGGCGGCGAGAAGTTCGTCGATCGTCTTCATTGAGTGGACTCCTACAGGAGGGCTCGTGGTGCACCTGATCGTAAAAGGACGTGGTCAGTACGTGGGACAGGGCCCGGACAGCGCGGCGGTGCGCTGCACGGGCCCTGCTCTCACTTCGGAGGTCCTGCTTCAGCGATCAGAGCTGCTCGCCGACGAAGACCGTGAGGTCGACGAGGCGGTTGGAGTAGCCCCACTCGTTGTCGTACCAGCCGATGACCTTCACGTTCTTGCCCTCCTGGACCATGGTCAGGGAGGAGTCGAAGGTGCAGGACGCCGGGGCGTTGACGATGTCCGAGGAGACGATCGGGTCCTCGGTGTAGTCGAGGAGGCCCTTCAGCTCGCCCTCGGCGGCCTTCTGGAAGGCGGCGTTGACCTCTTCCTTGGTGACCTCGCGGCCCAGCTCCACGACCAGGTCGGTGACGGAGCCCGTCGGGACCGGGACGCGCATGGCGATGCCGTCCAGCTTGCCCTTGAGCTGCGGCAGGACCAGGGCGGTGGCCTTGGCGGCACCGGTGGTGGTCGGGATGATGTTCTCGGCGGCGGCACGGGCGCGGCGCAGGTCCTTGTGCGGGAAGTCCAGGATGCGCTGGTCGTTCGTGTACGCGTGCACCGTGGTCATCAGACCCTTGACGATGCCGAAGTTCTCGTCGAGGACCTTCGCCATCGGCGCCACACAGTTGGTGGTGCAGGAGGCGTTGGAGATGACGTGGTGGTTCGCCGGGTCGTACTTGTCCTGGTTGACGCCCATCACGATGGTGATGTCCTCGTCCTTGGCCGGAGCCGAGATGAGGACCTTCTTGGCGCCGCCGGCGATGTGCTTCGCGGCGTCTTCCTTCTTGGTGAAGATGCCGGTGGACTCGATGACGATGTCGACGCCCAGCTCGCCCCACGGGATGTCGGCGGGGTTGCGCTCGGAGAGCACCTTGATGGTGTGACCGTCGACGGTGATGGTGTCGGCGGTGTGGGAGACCTCCTGCTTGAGGCGGCCCAGGATCGTGTCGTACTTGAGCAGGTGGGCGGTGGTCGCGGTGTCACCCAGGTCGTTGACAGCCACAACCTCGATGTCCGCTCCCTGCTCCAGCAGCGCGCGGAAGTAGTTACGACCGATGCGGCCGAAGCCGTTGATGCCTACGCGGATCGTCACGAACCGATCTCCTCGTTGGTACGCCGGCTATGCGGTGCCGGCGAGCTCTGTTTGGGATGTCCCCGACCACCACCGACCCTACCTCTCTGAGGGCCCCGGAGTGACATCGAGATGCCGCATACACGGGCAGGCAGTCCGTACCCGCCAGTAGGGGTACGGACCACCAAGGATCGCCAATGGCTTCGCCCGTATTTGTTACGGAATGCGGCCCCGTATTGACGCTGTTATCACTCGTTCGTGAGCGGGTCGGCTCACCTGTTGAGGGCTGCTGGGTGCACCGTTGAGAGGGGGCTGCGCTCACCTGTCGAGCGCGTCGAACGCCTTCCTCAGCAGCGCCGCCCGGTCGGCCGCCGACGGCACCTGCTCCAGGCCGAATCCGAGCAGCACGGTGTCGTCCGTCGTGACCGCTCCGTACGTCTGGAACAGGGTCCCGGTGCGCGTCCAGTCCTTCAGCACCGCCGGGCTGCCGGCGGGCGGTCCGGCCGCCGTCCAGGCGCCCAGGGACGACTCGAAGCCCTCGGTCTCCCGCGCCACGCCGCCCACCGTCAGCGAGGCGTCGTCGGCGAGGACGCCGTGTCCGCCGGTGCCGGGGTCGGTGACGTAGCTGATCGAGACCTCGACGGACGTGCCGGCGTACCCGCTCAGGTCGAAGCTCACCTGCTGCCAGCCGCCGGAGTCGCCGGTGAGGCTGTGCCAGGAACCGGTGGTGCCGGTCGCGGTGCAGGCGTTGCCCGTGAGGGTCAGGTAGTGCTTCAGCCAGGGGTGCTCACCGACCAGGAACCCTGCCCCGCAGTCCTGCGGCACGGCCGCCTTCGTGGCCCCGCCGGTCTCCGGCAGGGTGGTCCAGTCGTCGGCGCCCACGGTGTGCGCCTCGACCACCGCGTGGTCGTAGCCGGCCTCGGTGTCCCACAGCAGGCGGGTGCTGAGGACCGGCTTGTCGGCCGCGCCCACACCGGTGAGGTCGATGGTGCGGGTGAGGCGCTTGTAGGCGTCGTCGGTGTGCACGGCGGCGGCCATGGCGGAGCCCGTGTACGGCCCGTACGGGTTGACGGTTCCGGCGAAGGTGCCCGCGCCCGCGCTCTTGAACTGCGGGAAGGTCCCGGCCGGCAGCTCGTCGGAGGTGACGCCGTAGGTGCCGGCCTTGTCGAGCGGGTTGCCGGGCGCGTCGCCTAGGGCGCCGGTGAAGCCGCTGAGCGCGCCGGAGCCGGTGAAGCCGGTGGCCCCCTTGGTCGACGTACGGCT
Source organism: Streptomyces tricolor (assembly GCF_002155905.1). Classification (GTDB taxonomy): domain Bacteria; phylum Actinomycetota; class Actinomycetes; order Streptomycetales; family Streptomycetaceae; genus Streptomyces; species Streptomyces tricolor. The sequence continues at coordinate 30,808 of NZ_MUMF01000103.1, forward strand.
GTAGGCGCCCAGGTAGTACTGGCTGAAGTCGTCCGACAGGGTGCCGTCGCCGAGGTCGACGCTGCCGCCGGCCAGCTCGCCGGCCTCGATCAGCCTGCCGCCCTCGTTGAGGTAGGCGCGCAGCTGGAGCTGGGTGGCGTTGGCCGGGCCGTTCGCGCCGGAGTAGTGCACGACCGTCCGGAAGTGCTTCAGCACGCCCAGCGCGTCGGGGGCGCCCTGGGCGGCCACGTCCCAGACGAGCGCCCGGTGCCCGGCGGCCTTCAGCGCGTCCACGTACGTCCGCGCCTGCGTGGCGGCCGTGCCCTCCTCGGCGACCACGAGCGTGTCCGCCTTCGGCCGCTTCGCGACGGTGTAGGTGAAGCGCTCGCTGGTGACCTTCCTGCCGCTCCTGGTCTCGCCGGTGAACCACACCTCGACCTTGTCGCCCGGCTCGCCGTCCTGCACGGCGGCGCGGTACTCGTCGAAGTAGAGGTTGTCCTCGCCGCCGTAGACCTGCCCGCCCTTCCAGGGCCTGAGCGCCTGGTCGAGCGTACGGCCGCCGTTGACGCGGTACTTGAGCTCCTTGTCCCGGATCGCCTTGCGGGCGACGACCGCGACCTCCTGGTCCGCGCCCCGGGAGTACGACACGGCGAACGTGGCCGGGGTGAAGTCGGCGGCCTTCAGGCCGACCGAGGAGGCCGGCCTGTCGGGGTGTGCGGCGGTCTCGGCGACGGAGAGCGCGAACGGGACGTTCTTGGCGAACTCCTGCTGGATCAGCTTCTCGTCGTCGGGGAAGTTGAACACCGACTGGCAGTCCTGGCGCTTCCAGGGGTCGTCCGGGTCGAGGTCCGACGCGGTCTGACAGGTCGACATCTCGGGGGTGAACATCGCCATGCCGTTGACGTTCGACGCGTGCCCGTCCGCCTCGCCGTTGGTGGTGTACAGCTCGGAGGAGACCTGCGGGCGGTAGCCCGGGACGGCGGAGTTGCCGGGGGTGCCGGCCAGCGCCCGGTAGAGGACGTCGTCGGGGGTCGGCGTGGCCACCTGCCAGCCGACGCCGTAGAGGATGAGTTCGGCGGCGGAGTGATAGTTGATGCCGTACCGGAAGCCGATGCGCTTCTGCAAGCGGTCCAGGGCCTTGGTCTCGGGCTCGGAGCCGGGGCTCGCACCGCGGTAGGTCTGGCTGGTGGGGTTGGGGGACGAACCCTCGTCGTCGTAGCCCCACTTGTAGGGGAAGTTGCGGTTGAGGTCGACGCCGTCGCCCGTGCCGATGACCCCGTCGCCGTTGACGTCCCGCAGGTTCTTGCGCCACAGGCGGGTGCCGGGGTCCTTGAAGGTGTGGTCGTAGCCGTCCGGGTTGGCCGAGAGGACGAACCACAGCTCCGTGGAGTCCACGATCTTCTTGACGCGCTTGTCGGTCGTGTAGTGGTCCAGGTAGTAGTGCAGCAGACGCCGGGTCATCTCCGGCGTGATCCACTCGCGCGCGTGCTGGTTGGACATGTACAGCACGGCGGGCCGGGAGCCGTCCTTCGCCTTCTTCGCGTTCCTGGTCAGCTTGAGCGCGAGGATGTCCTGGCCCTTGATGGTCCTGCCGATGGACTCGACCTTGGTGAGGCCGGGGTGGGCCCGGGCGGTGCGGAGGATCTCCTCCTTGAGCCCGCCGCTCCCGCTGTACGGGCGGAACACGCCCTGGGCCGCGTCCTCGACGCGGGCCTCCGCCTTGGCCGACAGGGTGTGCTCGGTGAGGGCGACGCCCTGCTCGCGCAGTTGCGCGGCCTGCTTGTCGGTGAGGTAGACCTCGACCTTGCTCCTGCCGCCCTCGGTCACCTGCTCACCGAGTTCGTGGCCGTCCTGGCCGGCCTTGAGCAGCAGGGGTACCTGCTGCTTCGTGACCTCGGCACGGAAGACCTTGACCTCGTCCGGCTCGGACGGCGCCGGACTGCCGTGCTGTGCGTGGGCGATGGGTGCGAGGCTCGCTCCGCCGAGCAGAAGCGCGCCGACAGCGAGGATCGATCTCGCTCTGTGTCTCATGAACCCCCCTAGCGGTGGTCCGCCACAGCGACGAACAGGTTGCCAGGCTCATGTCACTCCAAGATCGAGTCAAGAGCGCCGCATGGACACGCGAACGCCGGTGCCGACCACCCGATCGGGCTACGGCACCGGCGAGTTGACGCGCCGTCCGGTCAGCCGGCCAGGTTCTCCGCCAGCTCCTCGGTGAGGTTCGCCTCCGTGCCCGGGATGCCCAGGTCGGCGGCGCGCTTGTCGGCCATCGCCAGCAGCCGGCGGATACGGCCGGCGACCGCGTCCTTGGTCAGCGGCGGGTCGGCGAGCGCGCCCAGCTCCTCCAGCGAGGCCTGCTTGTGCTCCATGCGCAGCCGTCCGGCGGCGGCGAGGTGCTCGGGCACCTCGTCACCCAGGATCTCCAGGGCGCGCTGGACCCGGGCACCGGCGGCCACGGCGGCGCGGGCCGAGCGGCGCAGGTTGGCGTCGTCGAAGTTGGCGAGCCGGTTGGCCGTGGCCCGCACCTCGCGGCGCATCCGGCGCTCCTCCCAGGCCAGCACCGACTCGTGGGCGCCCAGCCGGGTGAGCAGGGCGCCGATCGCGTCACCGTCCCGGACGACCACCCGGTCCACGCCGCGCACCTCGCGGGCCTTCGCGGCGATCGACAGTCTGCGGGCGGCCCCGACCAGCGCGAGCGCCGCCTCCGGGCCCGGGCAGGTCACCTCCAGGGACGAGGAACGGCCGGGCTCGGTGAGCGAGCCGTGCGCCAGGAAGGCCCCGCGCCAGGCCGCCTCCGCGTCGCAGGTGGCCCCGGAGACCACCTGCGGGGGCAGCCCGCGGATCGGCCGTCCCCGCCCGTCGACCAGGCCGGTCTGCCGGGCCAGCTGGTCACCGCCCGCGACGACCCGTACGACGTACCGCGAGCCGCGGCGCAGTCCGCCGGGCGCCATCACGATCAGCTCGGAGCTGTGCCCGAAGATCTCCAGGATGTCCCGCTTGAGCCGGCGCGCCGCCATCGCGGTGTCCAGCTCGGCCTCGATCACGATGCGCCCGCTCACCAGGTGGAGGCCGCCGGCGAACCGCAGAATGGCGGAGACCTCCGCCTTCCTGCAGCAGGTCCGGGTGACGGGGAGCCGGGAGATCTCGTCCTTCACCGCTGCCGTCATCGCCATGGGCCGATCCTTCCATGCATCCGAAAAATACGGTCGTACGCGGCGGCCAACAGCTCCGGGTCGTGCCGGGGGGAACCATCGGTCCGGGCCACCGGCGCCAGCTCGACCGCGGCTCCCAGCCGCTTGGCGGCCTCGGTGAGCGAGTCGCGGTCGGGCACGGCGGCCTCGTCGGCCAGCACCACGTCCAGGGCGAGTTTAGGGGCGTGTCGCCCCAAAACCTCCAAATGACGCTGCGGGGAGAAGCCCTCGGTTTCTCCCGGCTGCGGCGCCAGGTTCAAGGACAGCACCCGGCGCGCCTTGGTCTCGGTGAGGGCGTCCAGCAGCTCGGGGACGAGCAGGTGCGGGATGACCGAGGAGAACCAGGAGCCGGGACCGAGCACCACCCAGTCCGCGTCCAGGACCGCCGCGACCGCCTCCGGGACGGCGGGCGGGTCGTGGGGCACGAGATGCACCGACTGCACCTCGCCGGGCGTCAGGGCGACGGTCGCCTGCCCGCGCACCGTGTCCACGTCGTCCGGTCGCTCCGGGTCGTGCCCCTTGACCAGGGCCTGCAGCTCCAGCGGGACGGCCGACATGGGCAGCACCCGCCCGTGCGCGCCGAGCAGCTTGCCGACCAGGTCCAGGGCCTGCACATGGTCGCCGAGCTGCTCCCACAGGGCGACGATCAGCAGATTGCCGACCGCGTGGTCGTGCAGATCGCCCTTCGTCTGGAAGCGGTGCTGGATGACCCGGGCCCAGGTCTGGCCCCAGTCGTCGTCACCGCACAGCGCGGCCAGCGCCTTGCGCAGGTCACCGGGCGGCAGCACACCCAGCTCGTCCCGCAGCCGGCCGCTGGAGCCGCCGTCGTCGGCCACGGTGACGACGGCGGTGAGGTCGCCGGTGATCCGGCGCAGCGCGGCGAGCGACGCGGACAGGCCCATGCCGCCGCCGAGCGCGACCACCTTGGGCTGGGCGCCGCGCCGGCGGGGCCGGCCCCCGCGCGCCTCGGCCGGGCGGCCGACGCGCGCATCGGGCACCATCCGGCGCAGCCGGCTCAGCCGCGGTGTACGTTCCGTCATTCCCGTCCCATGTCCCGGTGCACGACCACCGTCTCCACGCCCTCGGCCGCGAGGCGCGCGGCGAGCTTCTCCGACATCGCGACCGAGCGGTGCTTGCCGCCGGTACAGCCGATGGCGATGGTCACATACCGCTTGCCCTCGCGCCGGTACCCGGCCGCGATGAGCCGCAGCAGCTCGGCGTACCGGTCGAGGAACTCCTTCGCGCCGGGCTGGTTGAAGACGTAGGCGGCGACCTCCTCGTTGACGCCGGTGTACGGGCGCAGCTCCGGGACCCAGTGCGGGTTGGGCAGGAACCGCATGTCCGCGACCAGGTCGGCGTCGACCGGGAGGCCGTACTTGAAGCCGAAGGACATCACGGTGGCCCGCAGCTCGGGCTCCTCCTCGCCGGCGAACTGGGCGTCCATCTTGGCGCGCAGCTCGTGCACGTTGAGGCTGGAGGTGTCGATCACCAGGTCGGCGTCGCCCCGCAGCTCGCGCAGCAGCTCCCGCTCGGCGGCGATGCCGTCCACGATGCGCCCGTCGCCCTGGAGCGGGTGCGGGCGGCGCACCGACTCGAAGCGGCGGACCAGGGCCTCGTCGGAGGACTCCAGGAAGACGATCCGCCGGGTGACGCCCCGGGTGTCCAGGTCGGCGAGGGACTCGCGCAGATTGTCGAAGAAGCGCCGGCCGCGCACGTCGACGACGACCGCGATCCGCGCCACGTTGCCCTGCGAGCGGGCGCCCAGCTCGACCATGGTGGGGATCAGAGCGGGCGGCAGGTTGTCCACGACGAACCAGCCGAGGTCCTCCAGACACTTCGCGGCCGTGGACCGGCCGGCCCCCGACATGCCGGAGATGATCACCAGCTCGGGGATGGCCGCCTCGGGGGCCCCGGCTGTCTCGCTGCCCGTACTCACCTGTGCTCCGTTGTCCTGGCCGTTGTCCTGGCCCGTGTCCTGGCCGGCGTCCTGGCCTGTGTCCGGCCGGCCTGTGTCCGGCCGGCTCGTGTCCTGACCGGCGTCGTTCCGGACGACGTCGTCGCCCGTGGCGTTGTGCGCCTGATCTCGCTGTGCTGTGGGCTGTGCGTCGTGCTCGGTCATGTCTCCTGCCCCCGTCGTTCGTCCGGGACGCCCGCGGTCACGGGCTCCCCCGAGGAACCCCCCGTCGTATCGGGTTCCTCGTCCTCAATGATCTCTCCGGTCGCCGTGTTCACGGCGGGTGCGGCCGGGGCCGCCTGGGCAAGGGCCACGGCGATCGTCTCGGCCGTCTTCCGGCCTATCCCGGGCACTTCCTGGATCTGCTCGATTGTGGCCGACCGCAGCTTCCTCACCGAGCCGAAATGCTTGATGAGCGCCTGTTTGCGGGTCTCGCCGAGGCCGGGGACGTCGTCCAGCGGGCCGGCGCGGAAGCGCTTGGTGCGCTTGGTGCGCTGGTAGGTGATCGCGAACCGGTGGGCCTCGTCACGGACGCGCTGGAGCAGGTAGAGACCCTCGCTGGTGCGGGGCAGGACCACCGGGTCGTCCTCGCCGGGCACCCAGACCTCCTCCAGGCGCTTGGCGAGGCCGCAGACGGCGATGTCGTCGATGCCCAGTTCGTCCAGGGCCCGCCGGGCCGCCGCGACCTGCGGCTGACCACCGTCGACCACCACCAGCTGGGGCGGGTAGGCGAACTTCTTGGGGCGGCCGTCGTCGTCCTTGAAGGAGTCGGAGACGAGGGAGTCGCTGCCGGGGGAATCGGTGAGCGCGCCGTCGCCGTCGGCGAGGGAGCCGTCGGTGCCGGAGCCCTCGGCGAGGGAGCCGTCGGCCCACTCCCCCGTCCGCTCCTTCTCGGCGAGGTAGCGCTTGAAGCGGCGGGTGATCACCTCGTGCATGGAGCGGACGTCGTCCTGGCCGGCGAAGCCCTTGATCTGGAAGCGGCGGTACTCGCTCTTGCGCTGCAGGCCGTCCTCGAAGACGACCATGGAGGCCACCACGTCCTCGCCCTGCAGATGCGAGATGTCGTAGCACTCGATGCGCAGCGGAGCGCTGTCCAGGTCGAGGGCCTCGGCGATCTCCTCCAGCGCACGCGAGCGCGTGGTCAGGTCGGAGGCGCGCTTGGTCTTGTGCAGCGCGAGGGCCTGCTGGGCGTTGCGCTGCACGGTCTCCATGAGCGCCTTCTTGTCGCCGCGCTGCGGTATGCGCAGCGACACGTTCGCCCCGCGGCGGCCTGTCAGCCACTCCTGGACCGGCTGGACCGGCTCGGGCAGGGCCGGAACCAGCACCTCCTTGGGGACCGCGTCCCCGCTCTCCTCGCCGTACAGCTGTTGCAGGGCGTGCTCGACCAGGGCGCCGGTGGTGACCTCCTCGACCTTGTCGGTCACCCAGCCGCGCTGACCGCGGACCCGGCCGCCGCGTACGTGGAAGATCTGCACGGCCGCCTCCAGCTCGTCCTCGGCGACGGCGATGAGGTCGGCGTCGGTCGCGTCGGCGAGCACGACCGCGTTCTTCTCCATAGCCTTCTTCAGGGCCTCGATGTCGTCGCGCAGGCGGGCCGCACGCTCGTACTCCATCTCCTCGGCCGCCTCCATCATCTGCTTCTCCAGACGGCGGAGGTAGGTACCGGTACGGCCGGCCATGAAGTCGCAGAACTCCTCGGCCAGCTCCTGGTGGTCCTCGGGGGTGATCCGGCCGACGCAGGGGGCCGAGCACTTCCCGATGTAGCCGAGCAGGCAGGGGCGGCCGGTGCGGGCGGCGTTCTTGAAGACGCCGGCCGAGCAGGTACGCACCGGGAACACCCGCAGCAGCAGGTCGACGGTGTCCCGGATGGCCCACGCGTGCGCGTACGGCCCGAAGTAGCGCACGCCCTTCTTCTTGTGACCGCGCATCACCTGCACGCGCGGGAACTGCTCGCTCATCGTGACCGCGAGGTACGGGTAGCTCTTGTCGTCGCGGTACTTGACGTTGAACCGGGGGTCGTACTCCTTGATCCAGGAGTACTCCAGCTGCAGCGCCTCCACCTCGGTGGACACCACGGTCCACTCCACGGACGCGGCGGTGGTCACCATGGTCCGGGTGCGCGGGTGCAGGTTCGCCAGGTCCTGGAAGTAGTTCGCCAGGCGCTGGCGCAGGCTCTTCGCCTTTCCGACGTAGATCACCCGGCGGTGCTCGTCACGGAACCTGTACACCCCCGGAGAGTCCGGGATGTCTCCCGGCCTGGGGCGGTAGCTGGAGGGGTCGGCCATGCTTCACACCCTACTGGCGAGCACCGACACCGCGTCGGGCCTGTGGACAACGCCCCCGCCCGTCCGGCCACCCCGCCGAGACCTCACGCCGCACTCCCGGCCCACCGGTCGCATACCCGGCCCGCCGGCCGCACTCCCGGCCCACCAGCCGCACGCCCGGCGCACCGGCCGCATGCCTTGCCGGGAGGAACGGCACGCTCCCCGGGCGTACGCATCCACCCGCGCGGGCCTCGGTCCTTTGGGCGTCGCCCCGGCCTCGAGGTGCCTCGGCCCCAGGGGCGCCCCGGTCCTCGGTCGTCTTTTCTCCCCCCGGTCACCGGCCGTCTTCTCTCTCCCTCCGATTCAGGGCGACCTCTCTGAACGTCCGGCGATCGCGTTCCGGTCATGCCGCGAACGCCGCCGCCCGCGCCCGCCCCTCCGGCCAGGCCCCGGATCAGGCCTGCGGCACCCCACGACAGGGCCCGCCCGCCCTCCGTGGAGCGGCAAGGTCCGGCCAGTTGTCCGGAACGGCGGGGTCCGAGGTGTTGTCGGGTTCTGGTCAACACGCTTCAATGCGGGGGAACTCGGGGCCGTGCGCACATGCGTCCGGGCGCGGCGTGCCCAGCCACGGGCGTCCGCAGCGCCCACGGGGGTGGCCCCGCACACCCGCACAGGCGGTCTGACCAGCCGTAGCGACACCTCACAGAAAGGCCCCTCGGCATGCGGCATGCCACAGAGCACGCGGACGTCCCCACCGCGGAGCTGGACACGGCCCTGCGCGGCGGCCCCTTCCACGTGGCGCTGCGCGCCGCGATCGCCGCTCGCGGACTGCCGCTCCAGCGCGTGCAGCACCATCTGTCGCGCCACGGGGTCAAGGTGGGCGTCACCAGCCTCAGTTACTGGCAACAGGGCGCCCGGCGCCCGCAGCGCCCGGAGTCGCTGCGGGCCGTACGGGCACTGGAGGAGATCCTCCAGCTGCCGGACGAGTCACTGATCCGGCTGCTCGCCGAGTCCGACGAGGGCACGACCGGGCGTCCGGCGGGCCGCTCCTACCGCTCCCTGATCGAGGCCTCCGACGTCGTGGACCGGCTCACCGCCGACCTCGGCTGGTCCCTGGACGGCGGACTGCACACCCTGGGGCATCACGAGTGCGTCCGGATCGGCGCGCGGCGCGAGCTGGCGAGCCGCGAGGCCCACCACATCGTGCGGGCCCACCGCGACGGCGTCGACCGCTTCGTCGCCGTCCACCACGGCGACCCGGGCTGTGATCCGCGCCGCGTCACCGTGCACGCCCTGGAGAACTGCCGCACCGGTCGACTCCGCTGGGACCAGGACACCGGCGTCCTGGTGGCCGAGCTGCTCTTCGGCACCCGCCTGCGTACCGGCGACACCTTCCTCTTCCGCTACCGCATCGAGGACGGCACGGCCGGGGCCTCCCGCGAGTACCTCCACCGGTTCGGCTTCCCCGGCGGCCAGTACGCCCTCCAGGTGCGCTTCGACACGGCCGCCCTGCCGGTACGCTGCCACCGCTTCGCCCAGCACTCGGCGGCGGCTCCGCGCAGCGGCCGGCAGGAACTGTCCGTGACCGGCCCGCACCACTGCGCCCACGTGGTCGAGTCACGGATCCGGCCGGGCATCGTGGGGATCGCCTGGGACTGGGAGTGAGCGGTCCCTCAGGGCCGGCGGGCTGAGTCGCGGGCCCCGGAAGCCCGCGGCGCTCCGGTCAGTCCGCCGGACCGGCGACGATCCTGCCGTTCGCGGCCTTCACCGTCAGCTCGGTCAGCGGCACGGTGGCCGGCGCCTCGACCACCTTGCCCGTCACGGCGTCGAACTCACTGCCGTGGCAGGGGCAGATCAGGGTCGTCCCCTGGAGCTTGTTGATGGGGCATCCCGCGTGCGTGCAGATCGAGCTGTACGCCTTCAGCTCGCCGTCCTTGTCACGGCTGACCACCACGTTGTGGTCCCGGTAGAGCTTGGCCGCGCCCTCGGCGACCTCGCTCTCGGCACCGAGGTCGACCGGCGCGG
>NZ_MUMF01001027.1 GCF_002155905.1 Streptomyces tricolor
GCCGTACGCCGCCCCCCGCCCGGCCCCCCGGGCGGGGGCGCCGGGCGGGGCGCCGCAGTGCCCTCAACGGCCGCCGGGGTACGTCCCGCGGGTCAGGCCCACCGGATTCCCGGCCGGCATCAGTCCCGCCTCGTGGACGGCGTGGGCCAGCGGCTCCAGCAGCGCGGCCAGGCGCCCGGTCCGCTCGGCGCCCAGTGCGGTCCACGGCCCTTCGGCCGCGGCGTCGGTGAGCGCCTCGGCCTCCGTGCGCAGCGCCGCCCCGGCGGGCGTGAGCGAGCCGTCCTCCGCGAGCCGGCCGTCGGCGCGCAGCCGTGCCTCGGCCGCCGCCCATTCCTCCTGCGGCCACTTCCGGGACTCGCGCAGGAGAGCCGCGTCCGTCTCGCCGGCCGCCGCCTTGAGCACCATGGCCTCGACGGGACCGATCCCCAGGGCGACCAGCACCGCCACGTGGGAGTCGCCCCGGTGCTCGCGCAGGGTCGTCAGCGCCTGCCACAGGCGTGCGGTGGGCCGGTCCGGCCGTTCGAGCGCCTGGTTGGCAGCGGCCAGCACCCTGCCCGTGGTGTCCGCCGCCGCGGCGGTCTCCCAGGCGAGGTCAGCGGTCTGCGCGAACGCGGCGGAGCCGACGGTGTCCGCCCCGAACAGCCGGGTCATCGCCTCGTCCACCGCCTCCTGCCGGGCCGCCACCACGTCCGCCGGGGTGGCGTACGTCCAGGCGTCCGGCAGTGCCCGGGCCACCCGCGTCGGGTGGAAGACGTAGAAACAGCTCGTCACCACGGACGGGGGCACCGCGCCGAGCGGGGCGGCGCGCAGCGCGAAGTACCCCATCCAGAACCCGCGCATCCCGAGCCGCTGCGCCGCCCGCTGCGCCTCCGGCGCGAAGTACACGAGATCGTGCACCGGCTCGTACCGCTCCCACAGGAACCGGGCCATTCCGTCCGCCACTGCTTCCTCCCACCACGTCGGCCTGCCGTGCCGTGTCGGCACCAGCCTGCGTTATGACAGCTGTCATAACAAGGGGGTGGCGGTCGCGACGGGAGAGACGGCGGTCACGGCGGGAGGGCGAGGGGATTGGCCCGGACGAGGGGTCCCGGCCCCGGAGCACTGGGGCAGACGGGTGGCGTGGTGACCCGGCTGGGCGGCTCGGATGGTGGGAGCCGGGGGCCTCACTGACGGTGGTTCATGTCGAGGCCGGGTCCACCCAGCTGATGAGGTATCCGCTGCCCGGTCGCGACGGAAGGACATCACTATGCGCTCTGCCCGCATGCTCCTAGCGACGGCGGCTGCCACCGCCGCCCTGGCCTTCGCCACGCCCGGCGCCGCGTTCGCCGTGCCGGCCGAGCACGACGACGGCCGTGACGACTCCTCGTACAGCAAGGAGCACGACAGCGGCTCCGACCGCGAGGACAAGGGATCCGACAGCGACCACGACAAGAACTACGGCAACAAGCGCGACGGCGGAGGGGAACACGACGGCCCGCGCGGCGGAATGCACACGGGTGGCGGAGCGCTCGCCGCGGTGCGCAGCGACGAATGGGGCTCGGGCGACGACAGCCGGTTCGACCCCGAGAGCTACCGGGACAAGGGGGGCCGCGACAGCGGGGAGGAGAAGAGCGAGAAGGGTGACAAGGGTGACCGGGGCGAGAAGGGCGAGTGGGGTGGCGGGGGCGGCCACGACCGGCCGCGCGGTGGCATGCACACCGGAGGCGGCGGGCTCGCCACGCCCGGTGTCACCGCGAGCGGACTCGCCGTGCTGGGCGTAGGCGCCGCCGGCGCGTACGCGCTGCGCCGCAGGAAGGCCGCCGAGCCGGCGTCCTGACGGCCGGTACGGCCC
>NZ_MUMF01001028.1 GCF_002155905.1 Streptomyces tricolor
CGACGTAGCCGGGATTCGGCCGGGCCCGGGGTGCGGGTGACGGCCCAGCCGAATCCCGGCTACGTCGGCGGGCGGGTCGTGGTGACGTACACCGTGCGCAACGGCCGCAACGCGCTCGCGACCGGGCTGCGGCTGCGCATCGGGCTGCCCGCGGGCATCCCCGACAACGGGCCGCCGCCGGGCTGCGACGACTCCTGGGTGTGCGCGCTGCCGGACCTGGAGCCGGGCGCGAGCACCGTCGTACGGGTCGTCCTCAGCCCCGACAAGGCGCTGACCGGCCGTGTCACCGGGCACCTCACCACCACCGGGACGGACGCCGACCGCGGCGACAACACCGCCCGGCAGCGGCTGCGCATCCTCCAGCCGCGGATCGTCGCGGTGCCCGCGATCGGCAAGCCCGGCTTCGTCACCTCCGTGCGCGGCAAGGACTTCCCGCCGGGCGTGCCGGTGCGGTTCGCCTGGAAGCCCGGGATCACCGCGGCGGCGGCGCCGACCGTCCCGAAGCCGGACGGCACGTTCATCGGCCAGCTGCTCATCCTCGCCAAGGACCAGACCGGGCCGCGCGTGATCACCGCCAGGGGTCCCGGATTCTCCCCGGTGAAGACCGACTTCCTGGTGGTCAGCGGCAGCGTGCAGCCACCCGACGAGGTGACCCGCCGGTGATCCACGAGGTCGACGAGGGGCTGCGCCGGCTGCTCGGCGAGTCCGGCCTGGAGGCATCGGGCGTCGAGGTGGTCTTCGACGCGCCCACCCGGGACTGGGCCGCGCGCCGCAGCGCCCCGACGGTCTGCGTCTTCCTGTACGACATCCGCGAGGACGTCGGCCGGCGCGGCAGCGGCGCGGGGGAGGTGTACGACGCGGACGGGCAGCTCGTGGCGCGGCGCACCCCGCCCCGCTGGTACGAGCTGACGTACCTGGTCACGGCCTGGGCGAGCCGCCCCCAGGACGAACACCGGCTGCTCTCGCAGGTGCTCGCCTGTCTGACGGCCACCGACACGCTGCCCGCGCGGCTGCTCACCGGCACGCTCGCCGAGCTGGGCCTGACCGTGACCCTGGACACCGCCGGGGCGGGGGCCGACGCACCGTCCGCCGCCGATGTGTGGTCCGCGCTCGGCGGGGAGCTGAAGGCGTCGCTCGGGGTGCGGGTACGGGCGCCGCTCGCCGGGGCGGTCACGGCGGTCGCGCCGCCGGTCACCGAAGGTCTCGTCGTACGTGCCACGCCCCGGCGAGCGGCGCC
>NZ_MUMF01001029.1 GCF_002155905.1 Streptomyces tricolor
GCTCGCCCTCGGCCTGCTCAGTGTCGTCTTCGGCGTCGTCAAGGGCGAGACCTGGGGCTGGACCTCCGCCGGCACCTGGGGTGCGATCCTCGCGGGTCTGCTGCTGCTCGTCGTCTTCGGCCGCCACGAGACGCGCGTCGAGCATCCGCTGCTGCCGATGCGGCTGTTCCGCAGCCGCGCCCTCACGATCGGTGCGGTCGTCACCGCCCTCAACTTCTTCGTCATGCTGGGCGTGATCTTCTTCGTCATGCTCTACCTCCAGAACATACGGGGCCTGACGCCCGTTCAGGCCGGTGTGCGCACCCTGCCGCTGAGCCTCGCCTCGCTCGTCGCCTCCCCGCTCGGCGCCGCCCTCACCCAGCGCTTCGGCGCCCGCTTCAGCATGCCGCTCGGCATGCTGCTCCAGGCCGCGGCCTGCTTCACCCTGCTCACCTGGTCCGGTGACTCCTCCTACACGACCATGTGGCCGCCGTTCGTCGCGCTGGGCCTCGGCGTCGGCATGGTGCTCTCCGCGTCGTCGGACGCGATCGTGGGCAACGCGCCCGTCCGGGACGGCGGGGTGGCCGGGGGGCTCCAGGCCACCACGCTGCAGATCGGCGGCGCCCTCGGCACCTCCGTGCTGGTCTCGGTCATCAGTGCCCGCGTGGGCGCCACCCTGCGGACAGAACTGACCGGCGCGGGTGTCCCGCAGCCCCTGGCCGACCGGCTGGCCGAGGCGAAGGACGCGGTGGCGATGGGCGTCGCGCCGGTCTCCCGGACCATGCCGGAGGCGCTCGGCTCGGCCGTGACCGAAGGCAGCACCCGCGCCTTCCTGCACGGGCTGCACGCCTCCGCCGTGCTCACGGGCATCCTGTGCCTGCTGGGCGCGGCCCTCGCGGCGGCGGGCATGCGGGGCGGGGCGCCGGCCGGCACCGACGCGCCGGCCGACGCCGGCTGAGGGGCGTACGACACGGCCGGGGCGGTCGCGCGCTGCCCCGGCCGGTGTGCCGTGTCCGCCCGGCAGGCTGGACGGAGTGCGCCCCGCCC
>NZ_MUMF01001030.1 GCF_002155905.1 Streptomyces tricolor
GCCGCCGCCCGCTTCGGCGGCCTCGGCGGTGGAGCGGGACAGCCAGCGCCCGCCCGGGGTGCGCAGGCCCCCGTCGCCCTGCCAGGCGGCCAGGTCGCGGATCTCGTCGCCGATGCCGAGGACGTCCAGGGCGCGCAGGGCGTTCGGGGCGAGGGAGATGGCCGCGCCGACGGGGTCCAGGGCGGGGGCTCGTTCCAGCACGGTCACGGCCGAGCCCTTCTGGTGCAGGGCCGCCGCCGCGGCCAGCCCTCCGATGCCGCCGCCGATGACGATCACGCGTTCCTGCCGTGCCATGACCCCTCCTCGTGACTACAGCTGTAGTACACGCGACTGTACTACAGGGGTAGTGAGGCGGGTAGGGTCGTCCCATGTCCGTAACGAGCCCCAGCAGCACCGGCGCCTCCCGCGCCGATCTCGTCGCCGACGCCGCCCTGGCCCTGCTCGCCGAGCGCGGCATGCGCGGGCTCACCCACCGGGCGGTGGACGAGGCGGCCGGGCTGCCGCAGGGCTCGACGTCGAACGTGGCGCGCACCCGGCAGGCCCTGCTGGAACTCGCGGTACGGCGGCACGCGGAGCGGGAGGCGCGGGTGCTGGCCGCCACCCAGGTGACGTACACCGCCACGGACGGCTTCCACCTGCTGGACGACGCGCTGGAGCTGGCCATCGGCACGGCGGGCCGGGACGCGCTCCGGCTCGGCGGCGGTGCGGCCGGGGGGCCGGTGCTCGACGCCCGCACCGGTGCCGTCGTCGGCGTCCTCGGCACCGCGCTGCACAGCGCCCAGCGCGACGCGGGCTTCGCGGTGCCGCTGCGGCCCGCCGACGGCGCCCTCGCCGGCCTGCTCGCCCGCAACGCGGCCACCGTGCCCGGCTACGGCGCCGACCTCAACCTCGCCGGCATCCTCCAGCTCACCACCACCTCGGTGGGCCAGGACGGCCCCCCGGGTGCCCTGGAGCCGCTCGAACGCGCCGGCATCACCCGGGAGCTGGCCGCCTTCACCGCGGGCGACCGGCCGGTGCTCGCACTCGTCGGCGCCCCGGGCAGCGGTCGTACGACGGAACTCGCGGCGCTCGCCGCCCGCCGCGCCCGGCAGGAGCGGCCCGCCCCCACGCTGTGGCTGCGCGGCGCCGACCTGAAGGACGCCGACGACTCGGTGGCCGACGCCGCCCGCCGCGCGCTGGCGCGTGCCGCCCGGATCGTCGCCGCGTCCCGTCGCGTCCGGCCCGAGGACCTCGGCGACGTCACCCCCGAGCACCTGGCCCGCCTCGCCGCCCGGGCCGGCCGCCCCCTGCTGCTCGTCCTCGACGGGCCCGAGGAGATGCCGCCCGTCCTGGCCCACCGCCTGCCCGCCTGGACCCGGGGCACGGCCGACTGGCTGCGCGA
>NZ_MUMF01001031.1 GCF_002155905.1 Streptomyces tricolor
GAGGCGGAGCTGCTGGCGCGCGTGCAGGCCCAGCCGCAGATGAAGGGCGCGAGCCTCTACGAGGAGGTGGCGACCAAGGAGGCGTACGTCGTTCCGGCGATCGGTGAGAAGCGGTTCACGGTCGCCGCGATCGACCTCGGCATCAAGGGGATGACTCCGCACCGGATGGCCGAGCGCGGCATCGAGGTGCACGTCCTGCCCGCCACCGCCACGGCCGACGACGTCTACGCCGTCGAACCGGACGGGGTGTTCTTCTCCAACGGTCCCGGCGACCCGGCCACCGCCGACGGCCCGGTCGCGCTGATGACCGCCGTCCTGGAGCGCAAGACGCCGCTGTTCGGCATCTGCTTCGGCAACCAGATCCTCGGCCGTGCGCTGGGCTTCGGGACCTACAAGCTGAAGTACGGCCACCGGGGCATCAACCAGCCGGTCCAGGACCGTACGACCGGCAAGGTCGAGGTCACCGCGCACAACCACGGCTTCGCCGTGGACGCGCCGCTCGACAAGGTCAGCGAGACGAAGTTCGGCCGCGCCGAGGTCTCGCACGTCTGCCTCAACGACAACGTCGTGGAGGGGCTGCAGCTGCTCGACCAGCCGGCCTTCTCCGTCCAGTACCACCCCGAAGCGGCAGCCGGCCCGCACGACGCCGCCTACCTCTTCGACCGTTTCGTTTCCCTGATGGAGGGCCAGCGTGCCTAAGCGCACCGATATCCAGTCCGTCCTGGTCATCGGCTCCGGCCCGATCGTCATCGGCCAGGCCGCCGAGTTCGACTACTCCGGCACCCAGGCCTGCCGGGTGCTCAAGGCCGAGGGCCTGCGTGTCATCCTCGTCAACTCCAACCCGGCGACGATCATGACCGACCCGGAGATCGCCGACGCCACCTACGTCGAGCCGATCACCCCCGAGTTCGTCGAGAAGATCATCGCCAAGGAGCGTCCCGACGCCCTGCTGCCCACCCTGGGCGGCCAGACGGCCCTGAACACCGCGATCTCGCTGCACGAGAACGGTGTGCTGGCCAAGTACGGCGTGGAGCTGATCGGCGCCAAGCCCGAGGCCATCCACAAGGGCGAGGACCGCGACCAGTTCAAGGAGGTCGTGGAGGAGGTCCGCCGCAAGATCGGACACGGCGAGTCCGCCCGCTCGGTCATCTGCCACTCCATGGACGACGTCCTCGCCGGTGTCGAGACCCTCGGCGGCTACCCGGTCGTCGTGCGCCCCTCCTTCACCATGGGTGGTGCCGGTTCCGG
>NZ_MUMF01001032.1 GCF_002155905.1 Streptomyces tricolor
CGGCTCATCCGGCGGCGGGCGGCTGCGCCACGACGCGCGGCGGCGTGAAGAGATGCTCACCCACGCGTTTGACGAGGCGGGCCATCTCATAGGCGACCAGCCCGATGTCGGCCGTCACCGCGGTGAGCAGGGCCAGGCAGGAGCCGTCGCCGGCGGCCGCCACGAAGAGGAACCCGTCGTCCATCTCGACCATGGTCTGGCGCACCCCGCCCGCTCCGAAGTGCCGTCCCGCGCCCTTGGCGAGGCTGTTGAAGCCGGATGCCACGGCGGCGAGATGTTCGGCGTCCTCCCGCGCGAGGCCGGTCGAGGCGCCGACCGCCAGTCCGTCGTTGGACAGCACGACGGCGTGCCGTACCTCACGCACGCGCATCACCAGATCGTCGAGCAGCCAGTCCAGTTCGCCGGTTCGCTGGCCGGTCCTCCGGTTCGGGTCCTGGGTCATGCCGGGTCTCCTTCGGTGCTGTGCCTGCCCCTGCCAGGTGCCGGGGCGGGGCCGCGGCC
>NZ_MUMF01001033.1 GCF_002155905.1 Streptomyces tricolor
GCGGCCGGCCGCCACCTCCCGCAGGAATTCCTCGCAGTCGGCGGTGAGGTCGACGACGCGTTCCCGGGTACCGGTGGAGACGTGCAGCATGCGTGTGGTGAAGGCATCGGACATGCCCCCATCCTGACCCATGCGCCGGTTTTCACACGCCGCGGCGCCACCGTCTTGCGAGACGGCCGGTCCACTGGACGAGACGCCGTTGACCGGGTCGCCGCCATCTGGCTACGTTCAGCCGCATGTTGCGTTCAGCCCTGCTCACCACGCGCGGTCACATCGACCTGCTGCGGGTGACGTCCGCCGCGTGTCGCCGCGGCTGCTGACGCCTTTCCCTGCCTTCTCTCCCCTCCTCCCCCTCGCGGGCTCCGCGGGCTCATGCGTGCGCCTGATGCGCGTGCCCCCTGACGCGCCGTTGACGTAGGCATGACACAAACGTGACGCGGAGTCGCATCTCCCAACTCCCGGCCCTCCTCCCCGTGGAGCATTCATGAGCATCGGCCACGCCCCACCCCATTCCCCTGAACCGGATGTTTCGGGTATATCCACATCCGCTTCACCCGTGTCCCCGCCCGGGCCCACCC
>NZ_MUMF01001034.1 GCF_002155905.1 Streptomyces tricolor
CCCGGCCGGGTCGGCCGCCGTGGGCCCGGGGTGCGGACTGGCATGGGGGATCGGCATCAGAGGTCTCCACAGGAGGGCGGGGCCGGCCGGGTGCGGGTGCGGCGGGCCGTTCAGCTGTCGGCGGGGGCGGAGAGCACGGTCCGGGAGGCGAAGTTGCGGTAGCCGGCGCGGTCGAAGGCGGCGGCCATGGGACGGTTCGGCAGATCGGTGTCCGCGGTGATCCGGCGGGCGCCCGCGGCGAGCAGGATGCGGGTGGTCTCGGCCAGCAGCTCGTCCACGTACCCCCGGCCGCGCAGGGACGGGACCACGCCGAGGTAGCCGACCACGAAGTTCTGGTCGTTGCGGGACGGCACGGCCAGGCCGGCGAGCGTTCCGTCCGGGGTGTAGGCCAGCCGCCACCAGTCCCGGTCGCCGGGCATGTCCCGGTAGCCTTCCAGGTCGTCCCGGGCCGCCTGCGCCACGCCGTGCCGGGCGACCGCGCGCCGGGTCGTGGTGTCGAGGGTTCCCTCGGCCACCTCGCGGAACGCGCCGAGGAACACCTCGTCGTCCGGTTCGGGCCGGAACACCAGCCGCTCGGGCGCCGCGGGCACGGTCCCGTCGGCCGTCCACTCGTAGCGCAGCCTGCGCAGCACGTCGGTCAGGCCGGCCGCGGCGGCGGCCT
>NZ_MUMF01001035.1 GCF_002155905.1 Streptomyces tricolor
GGGGCTGGTTCGGGCTCGGGGCACCGGTGGGCGCCGACCACTGGCCGGGTGGCGGCTGCTCCTTGGACCATTTCGTGCCTGGGCCCTGCGGGTCCGTGCCCGGCTGTGGCGCGGGCTCGGTGGCGCCGGGGCGGTCGGCGGGCTCGGCGGGGCCGGACGCACCGGGTTCCCGACCCTCGGACGACGGGGCGGATCCGGGCGAGGCCCAGCCCGGAGTGTCTGTCATCGAAGCTCCTTCTCGGTGCCCGTCCGCGGTCGCGGCGGCAGGTTGGCAGCCATCGTGCCATGGGCTGGTCACCAGGGGTCCGGCCGCGGTATGGCCTGGACTCCTTCAATTGTCCGCCGGATCCGGGGCAGACTGACGGCATGGCTGATCAGCAGGCGCGAACCAGCGGGGACAAGCGGCCGACCGAGATACCTGCGATCCGATGGGAGGAACCACCAGAAGGTCCCGTACTGGTCCTTCTCGACCAGACGAGGCTTCCGGCCGAAGAGGTCGAGTTGG
>NZ_MUMF01000104.1 GCF_002155905.1 Streptomyces tricolor
TGTATAAAGGGCAGGAGCAGGTCGGCGGCGTCGGCGGCGATGACCGCCAGGGCGTGCTCGACGATCGCGGTGGCGGGGTGGGGCGTGGCGCGGTAGGGGCCGGTCTTCTGGTCCCACAGAAGCAGGGGTGCGGTGGGGACGCGGGTCATCGCGTCGTTGATCGCCGCAATGGCGGCGGGCAGGGCGGGCTGCCCGGCGACACGGGAGGCCAGCAGCGACCTGACCTGTTCGCGCAACGAGCGCAGCTGCGTCGTGCAGACCTCCGCAAGGCCGGTGCCCTCCGGAGCGAGGTCGCGCCGCGTCAGCCACTGCTCGGCCTGCGCCGGGGTTCCCAGGAGGTCGGCCGTGTGCCCGCCGGGCAGCGCGACGGCGCTGTTGGCCAGGGCCAGGGCGGGGTGCTCGTCCTCCCCTGGCGCCGACGGCAGGGCGACTTCTTCCCTCACGAGCTCTTCCATGCTTCTCATGGTACGGGTTGCACTCATCCGTGAGACGTGCGTACAGTCGAGTCACGGTTAACCCACCATCTATCCGTGAGGAACGCTTGTCATGTCTTCCCCGACCCTGCCGACCGCCTCGTTCCCCGTCCGGGTCTTCGGCGGCCCGACCGCCCTCTTCGAGTACGGCGGCCTGCGCTTCCTGACCGATCCGACCTTCGACGGCCCCGGTGACTACGTCCGTCCCGACGGCCGGTACCTGACCAAGACCGCCCCCTCCCTCGGCACCCCCGACGACCTCGGCCCCATCGACGTGGTCCTGCTCTCCCACGACGAGCACGACGACAACCTCGACAACTCCGGCCGGGCCCTGCTCGCCGACGCCTCCCTCACCCTGACCACGCCTGGCGGCGGCGAGCGCCTGGCCGGGCACCTGGGAGAGAAGGCCAAGGGACTGGCCGACTGGGAGTCGATCGAACTGGACCGCCCCGGCGGCGGCACGATCACCGTGACCGGTGTGCCCGCCATCCATGGCCCGGGCCCGCGCGAGGAGGTCGAACCGATCACCGGCCAGGTCGTCGGCTTCGTACTGACCGGGCAGGGCCTGCCCACCGTCTACGTCAGCGGCGACAACGCCTCTCTCGACGCGGTCGAGGAGATCGCCGAGCGCTTCGCCCCGGTGAACACGGCCCTCCTCTTCGCCGGAGCCCCCCGCTTCCCCGGCGTCCTCTTCGACGGCCGGTGCATCGTCCTGGACAGCGCCCAGGCCGCCCAGGCCGCGAAGATCCTGGACGCCGACCGCGTGGTGCCCGTCCACTACGACAGCTGGGCCCACTTCACCGAGGGCCGCGACGAGCTCGTCACCGCCTTCACCGCCGCCGGTCTCGCCCACCGTGTCGACTTCGGCGTCCGCGGCTGACCCCGCCCACGTCGGCCTCGCACCGCCGGGCCGAGCCCGGTCGACGGCGCCGACGCCCGGCACGCCGTAGGCCACAGCGCGCGGCTGGAGACGACCGACGGCCCGCCCCGCCCCGACCTCATCCGGCTCCTGGGTGACGGCCCCACCGGACTCGGTCTGGGAAGCCGATCACGAACGGCGCACCTGCCTGTGCGATCACACCTACAGGCGACTGGATAGGATCGCGGCATGATGGGGGATCCCGTGGCCGAGCTGCCAGAGGCCGAGTACCGACGCGTCTGGGACCGCTTCTACACGGACTTCGGTTTCCGGCCGAGTACGAACTCTTTCACATGGCCCTCCATCGAAGAGCCCGTCGGGTCGGTCACCTGGAGTCTCACTGCACTCGACGACGATCCGGGTGACGAGCGCCTGGACCGCCTGGTCGCGGTGGTCCGGCAGGGGCTGGCCTCCTGCGTCGGCCCCCAGGGCACGCTGCTCGCGCTCGACTGGCAGCACACGTCCTACCGCTTCGCACCGCGGGAGGTCGGCGGTCCCGGGCAGCCGGCCTGGCCTCTGAGCCCGTATCCCGACGGGGATTACTACATCTACCTCTCCGAAGACTTCCGCTGCGGCAGTTTCGGGCACCCCTGGGAAGAGTCCCTCTGCCTGTTCGGTGAGGAACTCCTCGCCGTCGTATCCGCCGAGGTCGACAAGGTCCTCGGCTCGCCGATCCGCAGGTCCGGCACGGCAGAGGGGCCCGCCTGAGCCTGGCTCGGCTCAGGGGCTCCCGGGTGCGGACGCGCGCGCCGGCGGCGCGGCCGGATCTGTGTCACGGAGGCGGAGCGGCCGCTTCGCTCGCGGGTCGCGCGAGCGTTCTACTGTTCCGCGGTGAACGACAGTTGGCGTGCGGTCGTCCGGTCCGTGACCGGGTGTACAGGTGGCGGTTCCCTGTCGGCAAAGTTCTCCGCGCAAGATCGACATGTCCGCGACATCGACCAAGGAAGCGCCTGTGAGAACGCATCGCACTCCGCGCAAAGCCGCCGCCCTCGCCCTGGGTGCCGCCCTGCTCTCCCTCCTGACCGCCGCCCCGGCCGGAGCCGACGACGAGGGCCTGCCGACGGTGACCCCGACCAGCGAGACCCCCGCCCTCTACGACGACGAGGCGGGCGGCAACTCCGACGCGGACGACCCCGCGATCTGGCGCAACGCGGCCGACCCCGACCGCAGCCTCGTCATCGCGACCGCGAAGGAGGGCGGCCTGCGCGTGTACGGCCTGGACGCGCGCCTCGTGCAGTCGCTGCCCGCGCCGCGTCCCCCGGCCGAGGACGACGCGCCGGGCCGGTTCAACAACGTCGACCTCGTCACCGGACTGCGCACCTCCGCCGGCCGGGCCGACGTCGCGGTGGTCAGTGACCGGGGCAACGACCGGCTGCGGATCTACCGCATCGACCCGTCCAAGCCGGGCGCCCCGCTGACCGACATCACCGACCCGGCCGCCGTCCCGGTCTTCTCCGCCGACCAGGCCGAGATCAACGACCAGCGCACCGCGTACGGCCTCGCCACCTGGCAGGACAAGGCCACCGGCCGCTCCTACGCCCTGGTCAGCCAGCGCGAGCGGACCCGGCTCGCCCTCGTCGAGCTGACCCCGACCGCGGGCGGCACCGTCGGCTACCGCAAGGTCCGCACCCTGGACCTTCCGGCGTCGTTCCGCCTGCCCGACGGCACCACGTGGTCCCCCTGCGCCGAGCCCGGTGAACTCCCCCAGGTGGAGGGCATGGTGGTGGACCCCGCCACCGGCACCCTCTACGCCGGTCAGGAGGACGTCGGCATCTGGCGGCTGCGCGCCGACCTGACCGACAAGCCGGTACTGGTGGAGAAGGTCCGCGAGTACGGCGTCCCGGGCGTCTACGACGAGAGCACCGAGGAGTGCACGGCCGGCGCCGACCCCGGCTTCGGCGGCGAGCGGCTGACCGCGGACGTCGAGGGCCTGACCCTGTTCCAGGAGTCCGACGGCGACGGCTACCTCTTCGCCTCCAGCCAGGGCGACAACACCTTCGCCCTGTACGACCGTGAGGTGAGCGAGGACAACGAGTACGAGGGCGGCTTCCGCGTCGGCGCGGCGTCCGCGACGCTCGACGGGTCGGAGGAGTGCGACGGTGCCGCCGTGCTGAACGCCCCGCTGGGCAGCCGCTACCCGAACGGCCTGCTGGTCGTCCAGGACGGCCACGAGACCCCCGAGGTCTCCGACGGCGAGGGCGGCACCCGCACGGCGACCGGCTTCAAGTTCGTCGACCTGGGCGACGTGGTGGACGCCGCCGACCTCTGAACAACCCCCCGTGGGCCGTCGGGTGCCGCACCGCACCCGACGCCCTCGGCACGCCCCCGGGTCTCCGGGAACCCCGCGCGACCGTTCGCGGGCGTAAGCAGCCGTACGGAAATTGAGTTGTCCGCCGTCGACGGGCTGGTGAGGATGATCGGGTAAGTCCCCACCCTTGCGAGGCATCATGCACGTCACCGTTCCCACCTCGGCAGGCCGCGTCCGCGGACAGTGGAAGGGTGAGGTGGCGGCGTTCCGGGGAATCCCCTACGCGGCACCGCCGTTCGGCCCGCGGCGCCTGCGGCCTCCACAGCCGCCGCAGCCGTGGGACGGAGTCCGGGACGCGTTCGTTCCCGGTGCCGCCGCGCCGCAGCCCGGCTATCTCCCGGTGATGGCCGGCCTGCTGGAGGAGGCGGCGAGCCCGGGTGAGGACTGCCTGAACCTCGACGTGTGGACACCGGACCCGGGTCGCAGCGGTGGACGGCTGCCGGTCATGGTGTGGATCCACGGCGGCGCGTTCCGCAACGGATCGGGCTCCCTCCCCTCCTACGACGGCGCGCGCCTCGCCGCGGACGGCGTCGTCTGCGTCACCCTCAACTACCGGCTCGGCGCGGAGGGCTTCCTCCTGCTCCCCGACGGCACGTCCAACCTGGGCCTGCTCGATCAGATCGCCGCGCTGGAATGGGTCCGTGAGAACATCGCCGGTTTCGGCGGCGACCCGGACAACGTCACCGTCTTCGGCCAGTCCGCCGGTGCCATCAGCATCACCGCGCTCATGACCATGCCGCGGGCCCGCGGCCTGTTCCGGCGGGCGATCACGCAGAGCGGTGCCGGCCACCACAGCCACCCGGAGGACATCGCCCGGCGCGTCACCGAGCGGCTGGCGGCCCTCGCCGGTGCGGAGCCGACCCGCGAGGGCCTGGCCG
Source organism: Streptomyces tricolor (assembly GCF_002155905.1). Lineage (GTDB taxonomy): Bacteria > Actinomycetota > Actinomycetes > Streptomycetales > Streptomycetaceae > Streptomyces > Streptomyces tricolor. Next base: position 4,579 of record NZ_MUMF01000104.1, read on the forward strand.
CCGTACCGCCCGACCGGCTCATGGCCGCCGAGGGCGCGCTCGGCCGGGAGATCGCACAGGCCGCCGACCCCGGACTGTGGGGCGAATCGGCGGGCGGCGGCACCACCGTGCTGCCGGTCGTGGACGGGGACACCCTCCCCCTGCGTCCGATCGACGCGCTCGCCGCCGGAGCGGGGCGGGACATCGATCTGCTCACCGGCACCACCAGCGACGAATTCCGCCTGTTCCTCGTCCCGTTGGGGATCGGGCCGAGGATCACGGACGAGGTGCTGACCGGCTTCCTCGCCGGCCTCGGCCTGGACCCCGCCGAGGCCCGCCGGGTCTACACGGCCGCGCACCCCGGGGCGACCCCGGGCGACCTGCTGTCCGCGGCCCTGAGCGACCACGCCTACCGCATCCCCGCGCTGCGGGTGGCCGAGTGCCGCGCCGCGTACGGAGCGGACACCTACGTGTACGAGTTCGCCCGGCCCTCACCCGCTCTCGACGGAGCCCTCGGTGCCTGCCACATGGCGGAGATCGGTTTCGTCTTCGGCAACCTCTCCGGCCCGCTCACCGGCCCCGACGCGCCGCGACAGCTCTCCGACCTCATGCGCGGCGCCTGGACCTCCTTCGCCCGCACCGGACGCCCCGGCAGCCCCAGCGGCTCCGCGAGCGCCGGTGACGGGCTGCCGCCCTGGCCGCCGTACGCCGGACGGGAATCCGTCCTGCGCCTGGGTGACGGCGCGCCCCGCGTGCTCGAAGGTGCCGCGGCGGACGAACGCCGGCTGTGGAAGGACCTGCGCCGGCCCGTACCCGGACACCGATCGATCCCGGAGTGACCCATGCCAGCCACCACCCCGTCCGTACGGCCCACCAGGCACGACGACGTACCCGCCGGTGTACGGGTGCTCGCCTGCGCGTTCGCGGACTACCCCTTCACCCGGCACGTCGTCGCCGCCGACGACCACCCGCGGCGCGTCCGCCGGCTGCAGGAACTCTTCCTGGCCCGCATCGCCCTGCCGTACGGCCGTTCCTGGGTCACCGACGACGGTCTGGCGGTGGCGGCCTGGACCACGCCCGAGCGTGACCCTGAGCCCGCCTTCGCCGAAATCGCCCCCGTCATCGCCGAGTTGGCGGGGAGTCGCTGGGCGGCGTACCGGTCCGCCGAGGAGGCTCTGGCGCCGCATCGTCCCGCTCACCCCGTGTGGTTCCTGGCCACGGTCGGGGTGGATCCGGACGCCCAGGGGCAAGGCCGCGGCGCGGCAGTGCTCCGGCCCGGCCTGGAGGCAGCCGAGGCCGCGGGGCTCCCGGCCTTCCTGGAGACCTCGGACCCGGGCAACGTGCGGTTCTACGAACGCCTCGGTTTCACCGTCACGGCCGAGGTCCCTCTCCCCGGCGGCGGCCCCCTGACCTGGTGCATGCTGCGGGCGCCGGGCCGCTGACCCCGTCGATGGGCTGTCAGCCCTCGAAGCGGTAGCCCATGCCGGGCTCGGTGATCAGGTACCGGGGGTGGGAGGGGTCCTGCTCCAGTTTGCGGCGCAGCTGGGCCATGTAGACCCGCAGGTAGTTGGTCTTGTTGCGGTGCGCGACGCCCCAGACCTCCTGGAGCAGCCGCGTCTGCGTGATCAGCCGGCCGGGGTGGGTCACCAGGATCTCCAGCAATTGCCACTCGGTCGGTGTCAGCCGCACGTCGTGCCCGTCCCGCAGCACCTTCTTCGCCAGCAGGTCGATGCTGAAGTCCTCGGTCTCGACCAGCGTCGTCTCGGGGACGAGCGGTGTGTCCTCGCTGCGGCGGACGGCGGCCCGCAGCCGGGCCAGCAGCTCGTCCATGCTGAACGGCTTGGTGACGTAGTCGTCGGCGCCGGCGTCGAGCGCGGCCACCTTCTCGTCGGACGCCCGCCGGGCGGACAGCACCAGGATCGGCGCTCGGCTCCAGCCGCGCAGGCCCGTGATGATGTCGACGCCGTCCATGTCGGGCAGACCGAGGTCCAGCAGGATCACGTCGGGCCGGCGCGCGGCGGCGAGCCGGAGGGCCGTGGCTCCGTCGGGGGCGGCGTCCACGCCGTAGTGCCGTGCCTGCAGGTTGATGACGAGGGCCCGCACGAGCTGCGGGTCGTCCTCCACCACGAGCACCCGGGTCATGGGGGTGTGCCTCTCTCGTCGTACGTCGGGCCGGGCGCCGGAAGCGGGCAGCCGACTGCGGGGCGGCGGGAGCCGGCGGGCCGGGGACCGTTCCCGGTCCGCCGGCTCCCCTGTGCGTCGCGCGAGGCCGTCACTTCTTCGCGGCGAGATCCTTGAGCGCGAGGTTGAGCCGCAGGACGTTCACGCGGGGCTCGCCGATGAAGCCCAGGGTGCGGCCCTCGGTGTGCTCCTCGACCAGTTTCTCGACCGCGCGCACGGGCAGGTCGTTCTTCACGGCGACCCGGTGGACCTGGAGTTCGGCGTAGGCCGGGGAGATGTGGGGGTCCAGGCCGGAGCCGGAGGAGGTGACGGCGTCCGCGGGCACCTGGGACGGCTTGACGGCGTAGCCGGGCACGGAGTTGTCCTTCACCACGGCGGCCTTGGCCTCCTCGACCTGCCGGAGCAGCACCTTGCTGTCCGCGGCGAGGTTGGTCGCGCCGGAGACGGTCAGCTCGTACCGGGTGTTGACCGAGTTCTGCCCGAGGCCGTTCGCGGGGCGTGGCTGGAAGTACCGGAGGCTGTAGCCCTGTTGGCCGATCAGGGACGAGCCGGCGACCTTGCCGTCGGCCTCGATCTCCGAGCCGTTCGCCTGGTCGTGGAAGAGTCCCTGGGCGATGCCGGTGACGACGAGCGGGTAGAGGACGCCGGTCAGCAGGGTCAGTGCCAGGAGGGCCCGCAGGCCCGCTCCGAGCACTCGGGCGGTGTTCGTGAGGGAGTTGGTCATGGCGATCAGCCGATTCCGGGGACGAGGGAGAGGATCAGGTCGATGACCTTGATGCCGATGAAGGGTGCGATCAGGCCGCCCAGGCCGTAGATCCCGAGGTTGCGGCGGAGCATCCGGTCCGCGCTCATCGGCCGGTACCGCACGCCCTTCAGGGACAGCGGCACCAGCGCGATGATGATCAGCGCGTTGAAGACGACGGCGGACAGGATCGCGGAGTCCGGCGAGGACAGCCGCATGATGTTCAGCTTGTCCAGGCCCGGGTGGACCGCCGCGAACAGCGCCGGGATGATCGCGAAGTACTTCGCGACGTCGTTGGCGATGGAGAACGTCGTCAACGCGCCCCGGGTGATGAGGAGTTGCTTGCCGATCTCGACGATCTCGATGAGCTTGGTCGGGTTGGAGTCGAGGTCGACCATGTTGCCGGCCTCCTTGGCGGCCGACGTCCCGGTGTTCATCGCCACGCCGACGTCCGCCTGCGCGAGCGCGGGCGCGTCGTTCGTGCCGTCGCCGGTCATCGCGACCAGCTTGCCGCCGGCCTGCTCCCGCTTGATGAGGGCCATCTTGTCCTCGGGGGTGGCCTCGGCGAGGAAGTCGTCGACGCCGGCCTCCTCCGCGATCGCCTTGGCGGTCAGCGGGTTGTCGCCCGTGATCATGACCGTCTTGATGCCCATGCGGCGCAGCTCCTCGAACCGCTCGCGCATGCCGTCCTTGACGACGTCCTTGAGGTGGATGACCCCCAGCACGCGGGCTCCCCGGTCGTCCTCGACCGCGACCAGCAGCGGGGTGCCGCCGGCCGCGGAGATCCGGTGGGCGACGGTGTCGGCGTCCTCGGCGACCGTGCCGCCCCGCTCCCGGACCCAGGCGATGACCGAGGCGGTGGCGCCCTTGCGGATCCTCCTGCCGTCCACGTCGACGCCCGACATGCGGGTCTGCGCGGTGAACTCGATCCAGGCGGCGCCCGTCAGCTCACCCTGGTGCCGCTCGCGCAGTCCGTACTTCTCCTTCGCCAGGACGACGACGGAGCGGCCCTCGGGGGTCTCGTCGGCCAGCGAGGACAGCTGGGCGGCGTCCGCCACCTCGGCCTCCGTCGTCCCGCGCACCGGCACGAACTCGGCGGCCTGCCGGTTGCCGAGCGTGATGGTGCCGGTCTTGTCGAGCAGCAGCGTGGAGACGTCACCGGCGGCCTCGACCGCCCGGCCGGACATCGCCAGCACGTTGCGCTGGACGAGGCGGTCCATGCCGGCGATGCCGATCGCGGAGAGCAGGGCGCCGATGGTGGTCGGGATCAGGCAGACCAGGAGGGCGACCAGCACGACCATCGTCAGGTGGGTGCCCGCGTAGTCCGCGAACGGCGGCAGGGTGGCCACGGCGAGCAGGAAGACGATCGTCAGCGAGGCCAGCAGGATGTTCAGGGCGATCTCGTTCGGCGTCTTCTGCCGGGCGGCGCCCTCGACCAGGTTGATCATCCGGTCGATGAAGGTCTCGCCCGGCTTCGTGGTGATCTTGACGACGATCCGGTCGGAGAGGACCTTCGTCCCGCCGGTGACCGCGCAGCGGTCGCCGCCGGACTCGCGGATGACGGGGGCCGACTCGCCGGTGATGGCCGACTCGTCCACCGAGGCGACGCCCTCGACGACGTCGCCGTCGCCCGGGATGACGTCCCCGGCCTCGCAGACCACCAGGTCACCGATGGTCAGGGCGGTGCCGGGCACGGTCTCTTCGGAGCCGTCCGCCAGCAGCCGGCGGGCGACGGTGTCGGTCTTGGCCTTGCGCAGTGTGTCGGCCTGCGCCTTGCCCCGGCCCTCGGCGACCGCCTCCGCGAGGTTGGCGAAGAGCACGGTCAGCCACAGCCAGGCGCTGATGGTCCAGCCGAACCAGTCGCCGGGATCCTTGAAGGAGAACACCGTCGTCAGGACGGAGCCCACGAGGACCACGAACATCACGGGCGACTTCACCATCACCCGCGGGTCGAGCTTGCGGAAGGCGTCCGGCAGCGACTTCACGAGCTGCCTGGGGTCGAACAGGCCCGCGCCGACACGGCCCTCGGGCGCCTTGTGACCCGTCGGCGCGTCCTGGTGGGGCGCCAGGGTGGGTGTGGACATGGAGTCCTCTGACTTCTCTGTACGGGTGGTCATCACGCGAGTCCTTCGGCGAGCGGGCCCAGTGCCAGGGCCGGGAAATACGTGAGACCGGTGATGATCAGGATCGCGCCCACCAGCAGGCCGGCGAAGAGCGGCTTCTCGGTGCGCAGGGTGCCCGCGGTGGCGGGGACGGGCGTCTGCCCGGCGAGCGAGCCGGCCAGGGCGAGGACGAACACCATGGGCAGGAAGCGGCCGAACAGCATGGCCAGTCCGGTCATGGTGTTGAACCAGTCGGTGTTCGCGTTCAGACCGGCGAAGGCCGAACCATTGTTGTTCGACGCGGAGGTGAAGGCGTACAGGACCTCGGAGAAGCCGTGCGCGCCCGGGTTGAGCATCGAGTGGGGCGGGGTGGGCAGGGCCATGGAGGCCGCGGTGAGGACCAGCACCAGCGCGGGGGTGATGAGGATGTAGGCGGCGGCGAGCTTCATCTCCCGCGCGCCGATCTTCTTCCCCAGGTACTCGGGCGTACGGCCGACCATCAGGCCGGCGATGAACACCGCGATGACCGCCATGATCAGCATGCCGTAGAGGCCGGAGCCGACACCGCCCGGCGCGATCTCGCCCAGCATCATGCCGAGCAGGGTGATGCCGCCGCCGAGGCCGGTGAAGGAGGAGTGGAAGGAGTCCACCGCACCGGTCGAGGTCAGGGTCGTGGAGACCGCGAAGATCGAGGAGCCGCCGATGCCGAAGCGGACCTCCTTGCCCTCCATCGCCCCGCCGGCCGCCTGGAGCGCCGGGCCGTGGTGGGCGAACTCGGTCCACATCATCAGCGCGGCGAAGCCGAGCCAGATGGTGGCCATGGTGGCGAGGATCGCGTAGCCCTGCTTCACCGAGCCGACCAGCACGCCGAAGGTGCGGGTGAGCGAGAACGGGATCACCAGGATGAGGAAGATCTCCAGCAGGTTCGTGAACGGGGTCGGGTTCTCGAACGGGTGGGCGCTGTTGGCGTTGAAGTAGCCGCCGCCGTTGGTGCCCAGTTCCTTGATGGCCTCCTGGGAGGCGACCGCGCCGCCGTTCCACTGCTTCGAGCCGCCCGTGAACTGGCCGACCTCGTGGATGCCGGAGAAGTTCTGGATCGCTCCGCAGGCGACCAGGACCACGGCGGCCAGGGCGGCGATCGGCACCAGGATCCGCAGCGTGCCGCGCACCAGGTCGGCCCAGAAGTTGCCCAGCTCACCGGTGCGCGAGCGGGCGAAGCCGCGGACGAGGGCCACCGCCACCGCCATGCCCACCGCGGCGGAGACGAAGTTCTGCACGGCCAGACCGGCGGTCTGGACGACGTGCCCCATGGTCTGCTCGCCGGAGTACGACTGCCAGTTGGTGTTCGTCACGAACGAGACCGCCGTGTCGAACGACTGCGCCGGGCTGACCGAGGAGAAGCCGAGCGAGCCGGGCAGGACGCCCTGGAGCCGCTGGAGCAGATAGAGGAACAGGACGCCGGCGGCCGAGAAGCCGAGGATGCCGCGCAGGTACGCGGGCCAGGTCATCTCGGTGTCGGGGTCGGCACCGATGCCCCGGTAGATCCACCTCTCGGCCCGCAGGTGCCGCTTCGCGGAGTACACCCTGGCCATGTAGGTGCCGAGGGGGACGTGGACGAGCGCCAGGGCGCCGGTCAGGGCGAGCAGTTGGAGCACGCCGGCGGTGACGGGACCCATGCTGCCCGCCGCGGTAACGGCTGATGTCACCGTCAGAACCTCTCCGGGAAGATCAGGGCGAGGACGAGATAGCCCAGCAGGGCGACGGCCACGACCAGGCCGACGACGTTCTCGGCGGTCACAGCTTCGTCACCCCCTTGGCGACGAGGGCCACCAGCGCGAACGCCGCGAGCACGGTGACGACGAAGGCCAGATCGGCCATCGCTAACTCCTGGAGTGAGGTTCGGTTGCTTCGGACGGTTAGAGGAAACCGCCTCTTTGGCCGGATCCGACCGTCTGTTGACGCCTCTCTTACGGTCATCCGTACGGCTTTGACGGGACTTTTACGGCCGCTGTCTCGTACCGGTGCGCGGATGGCCGTGACGGCCGGTGCCCGGCTTCACGGCAGCCGGAACCGCAGCCGGCAGATCACCGCGTCCGTCTCCCGCCGTACGGCGTGCGCGACGACCGCGCCCCGCTGGTTCTGCAGCAGCCGTTGCCACAGCCGCTCCGGCTCGGTCTCCGGGATCAGCACGGTGACCCGGGTGCCGGGTGCGGCGGCGGCCACCGCGCGGACGTACCCGGCGATGGGGCGGCCGAGCGTGCGCCGGGCGCAGGGCAGCCGCACCAGCGGCACCCCGGGGTCCCACGCGGCCCACGCGCGGTCCAGGGCGTGCGCCTGGGCGCGGTCCTCCGGGTCCGGGTAGCACACGGTCACCGCACGCACCTCGTCGCCGAGGGAGGCGGCGGCCGTCAGCGCCTCCGACGTCAGCCGGGACAGCGAGGACACCGGCACGATCACCAGCGAGCGGTCGCGGTGCGGGGGTTCGGGGATCCGGCCGAGCCCGAGCCGCTCGCCGATCCGGGCGTAGGCGCGGTGCACGGTCTCGAAGGCGAGCACCAGCAGGGGCAGGGCGAGCACGATCAGCCAGGCGCCCTCGGTGAACTTGGTCGCGGTGACGACGACGGCCGCGATGCCGGTGAGCAGCGCGCCGCAGCCGTTGAGCAGCGCATTGCCGTGCCGTCCCGGGCCGCGTTCCCGCGCCCAGTGCCGGACCATGCCGACCTGGGCGATCGTGAAGCCGACGAACACGCCGACGGCGAACAGCGGCACCAGGGTGTTGGTGTCGCCGCCGGAAAGGACCAGCAGCGCGGCGGAGACGGCGGCCAGCGCGAGCACGCCGTGCCGGTGCACCTGCCGGTCGGCCTTCAACGCGAACACGTGCGGCAGGTAGTTGTCGCGGGCGAGGAGCTTCAGCAGCACGGGCAGCCCGCCGAAGGACGTGTTCGCGGACAGCGCCAGCAGGATCGTCGTGGCGAACTGGAGGACGTAGAAGGCCCAGGTGTGGCCGAGCGAGGCGTCCGCCAGCTGGGCGAGGACGGTGACGCCCTCGACGGGCTGGAGCTGGAAGCGGCCGATCAGCACCGACAGGCCGATCAGCATCAGGCCGAGCACGGCGCCGAGCGCGACCTCCGCGCGCTGGGCGCGGCGGGCCCGCGGCATCCGGAAGGACGGGACGGCGTTCGCGATGGCCTCGACGCCCGTCAGCGCGGCGCAGCCGGAGGCGAAGGCCTTCAGCAGGAGCAGGGCCCCCACGGTGGAGGCGTTGTCCGCGACGACCGGGGCGTGCCCGGCCGCGGTCACGGTGCTCACGGGCTGGGACCGGAACAGGCCGACGGCGACGAGGACGAAGACGGAGCCGACGAACACGGCCGTCGGCACGATGAACGCCTTCGCCGATTCCACGATCCCGCGCAGGTTCACGGCGGTGATCAGCGCGAGCACGGCCAGGCACAGCCCCAGCCGGTGGTCGTACAGGGCCGGGAAGGCGGAGGTCAGCGCGGCCACGCCGGCCGTGACGGCGACGGCGACGTTCAGCACGTAGTCCAGCACCAGGGAGGCGGCGGCCACCAGGCCGGTGCGAGCGCCCAGGTGCCGCCGGGCGACGGCGTAGGAGCCGCCGCCGTCCGGGAAGGCCGCGATCACCTGCCGGTACGACGCCACGAGCACCGCCAGCAGGGCGGCGACGGCCAGGGTCACCGGCATCGTGAAGCCCAGGCCGTGGGCACCCGCTGCGGCCAGGACGAGGACGATCGCCTCGGGGCCGTACGCCACCGACGCCATCGCGTCCAGCGAGAGGGCGGCGAGGCCGGTGACGGCGGTCAGCCGATGGCGTTCCCCGGTATCGGGCGGCTCCTCGCCGGCGGGGTCGGCATCCGGCTCGGTGGTCAGGACGGACATGGGTGCGTGCTCCTTCTTCCCGCGAGCGCGCACACACCGTGGAAGTGTGCGCGCGTGCCCCCAGGTTCTGTCCGTCTCCGGCCCGCTTCCGCCGTTCCTTGCGGCTTCTTCGCGCCCGGCCTGCCGACTTTGACGAGCCCTTGACGGGCGCTCGGCCGGCCGGACCGGTGGTCAGCCGGTCCTTCGGGCCACGGCGTTCAGGAGGGCCGCTCCGCGTTCGGCGTCGTCCACGCTCACCGCGAACTCCCTTCCCGTGCCGGAGCGGACGACCAGGCACGCGCCGCCGCGCAGCATCACGGTGGTGCCCAGTCCGCTCAGCCGGTAGCCCCAGCCGCCCACCTGGGCGGGCGTACGGTGCTCGGCGCGGGCGGACGCGATGCCGTCGGGAGTCCAGCGCCGGCGCGGCCGGCCGAAGGGGCCGAAGGCCACTTCCAGTCCGCGCTCGCTGACCCGGGCCTGCACCGAGGAGCAGCACAGGACCAGCACGGCGGCGACGGCGAGCGACGCGGCGGTCGTCACTCCCGAGGTCCGGTCGGTGAGCCCCGCCAGCACCGCCACGGCCGCGCCGCCGGCGAGCAGCCCCAGCACGGCGGAGACCGCCTGGAGCCACGGGTTGGAGGTGCGGGAGAGCCAGACGAACCGCTGTCCGGGGGGCACCTCCATGGTCGGAGCCTCGGCGACGGAGTGCGCGACGGCCGGTGCACGGCGTACGGCCAGGACGGCGGCCACAGCGCTGACGGCCGCCACGACCAGCGTGCCCACGGCCCAGCCCGTCACCGAGCCCGCCGCGTGCCAGTCCGGGCGGTCCAGATTCGCCCGCACCACGGACACCTGCGCACCGACCAGCGTGACCGCGCCGCACCCGAGGCCGGCGACCGCCCACCTCGGCAGCGCGCGGGCTCCGGACCGCCACAGCGTCAGCGCCACCGCCGCCGTGAGCACCGCCCAGACCAGCGCCGGGACCAGGGCGGCGGCCCACAACGGCAGGGAGCCGTCGGGCCGGCCCGAGCCGGCGCTCCAGTGCGTGGCCAGCGGGTCCGGCAGCCGGCCGCGGGCGGCGAGGGGCAGTCCGATCAGCAGCGCCAGCACACCCGCGCCCGAGGCGGCCACGCCCCAGGCCGCCCCACGCCTGCGTTCCGCACGGTCGGTCACGGAAGCCCCCTGATCATCTCGATGAGATCGCTCTTGCCGTACCCCAGGTGTGCCGCGTCGGCCACCAGCTCGCGTACGCGGTCCAGCAGGGCGGAGCGCTGCTCCGCCCCGTCGGCGACCGTGACACCGCGGCCCCGCCGGAACTCCAGCAGACCCTCGTCGCGCAGCGTCCGCAGCCCGCGCAGCACGGTGTTGACGTTCACGCCCAGCGCGCGGGAGAGATCGCGCGCCGGGGGCAGCCGGTCGCCCGGCCCGCACTCGCCCTCGGCGACGGCCCGCCGGACGGCACCGGCGACCTGTTCGTGCAGGGGGCGGTTGTCGGTGGCGTTCAACCTCAGCAGCATGGTGCTAATGACGATAGCACCAACGGTGTGTTCTGACGGCTCACCGACCCCGCTTTGTTCGACGGGGCGTTCGACCGAAGAGCCGCGCCTCGGTCGGGTCGCAGTCATACATTGTTGTGATGACCGCTTCCCTGCCGCCCGGTGGCGCCGTCCTCGACGCGGACGAACTGGATGCCCGGTGGGCGGACGCCTGGCGACCGGAACAGGTCGCGGAGCGGCTGGGCGGGGTCGGCGTGGCCTGGTGCGTCGTGGCGGGGTGGGCGCTGGATCTGTTCCGCGGATGGCAGTCGCGGACCCACGGCGATCTGGAGATCGCCGTGCCCGCGGCGGGGTTCGCGGAGGTTCGGGACCGCTTCCCCGAGTACGCGTTCGACGCGGTGGGTTCGGGACGGATCTGGGCGAGGGCAGGAGCTGAGGTGCTCGCGGCCACGCACCAGACCTGGGTGCGGGACCCGGCGAGCGGACGGTTCCTCTTCGACGTCTTCCGCGAGCCGCACGACGGCGGGACGTGGATCTGCCGGCGGGACGACAGCCTGCGGCTGCCGTACGACGCGATCATCGAGCGGAATGCCGACGGCATCCCTTACCTCGTGCCGGAGCTGGTGCTGTTGTTCAAGGCGAAGGAGCCGCGGCCCGAGGACCACGCCGACTTCGACGGAGTCCTGCCGTTGCTGAGCCAGGCGCGGCGCGACGTTCTCGGCGGGTGGCTGAAGCACGCGCATCCCGGACATCCGTGGCCGGCGAGACTGGCGCGACGGTGACGCAGGCCGGTTCGGTCCGACGCCGCCTGCCGCTGTGTGTCCTCACCAAGTCACCGAGGGACGAAACCCGCGTCCGAGGGGCCGCGCTCGTGCCGGTCCTCGTCGATACGGCACTCGCCGCGCGGGAAGGCCGGCCGTCTTCCGGTGACGCCTGACCCGTTGGCAGGGCCCGCTCGCGTTCCGCGGACGGTCGGATGCCCATGGGTGAGGCCAGGGCCCTGAGTAGCCTTGTGCACCATGGTGCTGCTGATGGGCCATGCGGTCGGCCTCGTCAGCTTCCTGCTGTACCTCGTCGGAGCCGGAGTCCTCTTCGCGATCGGCTGCTTCACCACCCGCTCGGTCCTCGGCCTGTCCGAGCAGCGGAGCATGGTCGGCGGCGCGGCGCTCCCGCTGGTCTACGGAGCCGGTCGCCTCGTCTGGCTGAAGTCGGGGCTGCCCACGCCGTACAGCGACTACGACCGCCGGCGCAGGCAGGATCACCGGGACTACTGGAGCTGACGGGCACCGCGCCGCAGGCCGCCCGGCTCGCGGCGGGCGGGCTTCGAGGGGCGACAGCGTCTTCTAGCGGGCCGCGGTGTCGGGGTGGATCGGAGTCCGGGTGCGGTGCAGGCCGAGGTGGCGCTCGGGATTGACCACCGTGGACAGGCCGTTGAGCAGCAGACGGGTGCCGCCGCGGAGGTGGGCGACGTCCTGGGAGCCGTCTCCGGTGGGCACGAGCCAGGTGTACTGCTCGGTCCAGGTCAGGCGGGAGCCGGCGGGATCGTCGGCGAACTCCACGGTGACGAGGGAGATCCAGCGGACGCGGCCGTCGACCTCGGCCTCGTAGACGTACACGATCCGGGTGTCCGGCACGATGTCCAGGAACCGGGAGCGGTAGGCGAGGTGTTCCTCGGTGTCGCCGGAGACGAAGACGTTGCTGGCCTTCTCGCCGCCGCCGGCCCGGAAGTCCAGGTCGTGCCGGGCGGTGGCGGATCCGCCGGGAAGGCGGAACCAGCGGCTGCGCAGGGACGCTTCGGCGAAGCCGCGGAAGACCTCGGACCGGGGCACCGTGAAGTCCAGGTCGAGGGAGAAAGAGCCGTGCCGGACGCTCATTGGATCAACCTAGCACGGGCGGCGGCACCGGCCGGCCGCCGCCCGAGGCCCCGTCAGAGCCAGCCCTCCAGCGACTTCAGGAAGCCGTCGAGGTCGTCACGGTGGATGCAGTGGCCGGTGTCCGGCACGTACACCGCCTCGAAGCCTCGCCCGCGGAGCCGTTCGGCCAGCTCGTCCGGGACGAGGTGGTGGTCGCCGGCGCCCTGGACCAGCGAGGGCACCTCGGCGCGGGCGGGGATCAGGTCGCGGTCGCTCTGCAGCCACTCGATGGCCCGGACGTCCCAGCGGGCGTACCCGGCCAGTTCCGCCTCGATGTCCTCCGGCAGCCAGCGGGGGCACAGCTGGCGGATGCTCTCCGCGGTGGCCGACTTGGTGGCCTGCGCGAACTCCCGTACCTCGTCGACCGATGTGGCGCCGAGCTTCCAGGCGGGGTCGCTGTAGACGATTTTGGCCGGGCGCAGGCCGGGCACCGCGAGGGCGAGCACGGGCGCGCCGAAGGAGTGGGCGAGGGCAAGGTCGACGCCCGCCGGGACCGACTCCACGAGGTCGGCCGCGAGCAGATCGGGCGTGTACTCGTCGGCGTGCGGGCTGTCCCCGTGGCCGCGCAGATCGGGCATGAGCACGCGGTATCCGCGCTCGGCGAGGGCGGGCGCCACCCGGCGCCAGGTGTCCGCCGACGACATCACGCCGTGGACGAGGAGCACCGTCCGGTCGCCGTCGCCGACCTCGTGCAGTGCGAGCTTCATGAGCGGGGGGTGTCCTTTCGGGCGCGGTTGGGAGAATCAGGGGTTCCGCTCGACCAGTTCCAGCAGCGCCCTGGCGGCCAGCCGGTAGCCCAGGGAGCCCAGGCCGACGACGATGCCGGAGGCCAGCGGGGCGATCACGGACTCGTGCCGGAACTGCTCCCGGGCCCACACGTTGCTCAGGTGCACCTCGATCCAGGGCCGCGGGTAGGCGGCCAGGGAGTCCCGCAGGCTCCAGCCGGCCATCATCAGCGCGCCGGGGTTGACGATGGCGCCGACGCTGTCGTGCAGCCGGTTGATGTCGCGCACCAGGTCGCCCTCAGAGTCGTGCTGGAGGGAGAGCACCTCCCAGCCCGCTCCGCTCACCTCGGCGGCGACGGCCTTCTCGATGTCGGCGAGGGTGTCGGTGCCGTAGATCTCGGGCTCGCGGCGGCCCAGGATGCCGAGGTTGGGGCCGTTCAGCAGGAGCAGGGTGCTCAAGGGGTCACCTCACTGTTCGACGGGCCGGGGCGTTTGGAGTCGTGCGGGCCGCGGGCGGTGCCGGAGCCGGCGTCCTTCAGGGTGAGTTCGGCGTCGGCGAGTTCCTCCGCGCGGGTCATCGCGGCCCGCAGGACGGGCGGCGTCATCAGCGAGGTCACGATCGCGACGAGGACGATGATGGTGTACGCGTCGGTGTCCAGGACGCCGAGGCGCAGGCCGGTCATCGCCACGACGACCTCGACCACGCCCCGGCAGTTCATGCCGGCTCCGAGGGCGAGCGCCTCCCAGCGGTTGAGCCGGCTGAACCGGGCGCCGAGGAAGGCGCCGGCGAACTTGCCGAGGACGGCGACGGCGAGCACGGCGAGGGCCGCGGCGAGGACGTCGGGGTGGCGCAGGCCGGTGAGGTCCATGCGCAGCCCGGCGGTGGCGAAGAACAGCGGGGCGAGGAAGGCCAGCGCGGTGGTCTTCAGCGGTTCCAGCTTCTCCCGGTCCAGGTCCTTGCTGGTGCCGACGAGCACGCCGACCACGAAGGCGCCGAAGATCGCCTCCAGTTCCATGGCCTGGGTGGCGGCGGCGCCGAACAGGACCAGGACGACGACCGTCATGATCGTGGGGGTGGCGCCCTCGGCCCGGCCCGCCCGGCGCAGCGCGGCGCCCACCAGGGGGCGGCCGATCAGCAGGGCGAAGAGCACGACACCGACCGGGTAGAGGACGGCGGTCGCCATGACGCCCGCGGTGAGTCCGGCGGTGGCCATCGCGGAGACCACGGACAGCAGGAACCAGCCGACGATGTCGTCCACGACACCGGCGGACAGGATCAGCTGGCCGATGTCGCGGTGCAGCAGCTTCATGTCGAGGAGGGTCTTGGCGATCACCGGGATCGCGGTGACGCACATCGCCACGCCGAGGAAGAACGCGAAGACGGTGGCGTCGACGCCGTCCGGCAGCAGGATGCCGCTCAGCGCGAAGCCGGTGGCGACGCCGAGGCCGAGCGGCAGCACCAGACCGGCGATGCTGACCCGGGCGGCGGTCACCCCGCGCTTGCGGACGAGCGCGAAGTTCAGCTCGGCGCCGGTGAC
>NZ_MUMF01001036.1 GCF_002155905.1 Streptomyces tricolor
GACACCGAACTCGACCAGCTGTACGCCGAGCTGACCGCCCTTCGCGAAGTGGCCCGCGGCTACTGCCCCGCCTGCGGACGAGGCGACGCCTCCCCGACTGCTCAGCAGTGGGAGGACCAGCGCAAGCGCGCAAACCAGGCCGAGGAACTCCTCCGCATCGCGCACGACACGTCCAACCGGGCTGAGGCCGAACGCGCCCGCGCCGAGGCCGCCATCGCCCGCGTCCGCGCCCTCCACGTCAACGGCTACGGCCTCTGCGACGAATGCACCGGCAGCCACGGCGTGCCCTGGCCCTGCCCCACCATCCAAGCCCTCGACCAGCCCGCGCCGCCGGCAACGACCCGAGCGACCGAGCCCCGCGAGCACTGCGGCCACCTCTCCCCAGAGACCGGACTCAACACCGTACGCACCGAATGCGTACTCCGCCCCGGCCACCAAGGCAGCCACGCCGACGACGTCGGCTGCCGGTGGAAGCCCATCACTGAGGAGCAGCCCATGCCCAGGCCCTGCACCGCCACCATCGACGGCCCCCACGTCCTCGGCGGCGGCCC
>NZ_MUMF01001037.1 GCF_002155905.1 Streptomyces tricolor
GTCGTCCATGCCGAGTTCGCGCGGGACCCGGAGTTCAGGGGCCGTTTCCGGCAGGAGGTGGCCGCCGCGCGCAGGGTCAGCGGTGCCTTCACGGCGCCTGTGGTGGATGCCGATCCGGAGGCCGAACGGCCCTGGATGGCCACCCTGTTCATCCCCGGGCCGACCCTCTCCGACCAGGTGAAGCGGAAGGGCCCCATGGCGCCCGAGCAGCTGCGCCGGCTGATGGCCGGGCTCGCCGAGGCGCTGCGGGACATCCACCGGGTGGGGGTCGTGCACCGGGACCTGAAGCCCAGCAACGTGCTGCTCGCCGAGGACGGGCCGAAGGTCATCGACTTCGGCATCTCCCGGCCGAAGGACAGCGAACTGCGCACCGAGACAGGGAAGTTGATCGGCACGCCGCCGTTCATGGCGCCCGAGCAGTTCCGGCGCCCGCGGGAGGTGGGCCCGGCCGCCGACATCTTCGCGCTGGGCTCGGTCATGGTGCACGCGGCCACCGGGCGCGGGCCGTTCGACTCCGACAGCCCGTACGTCGTCGCCTATCAGGTGGTCCACGACGAGCCCGACCTGGCCGGCGTGCCGCAGGGCCTGGCGCCGCTGGTGCGGCGGTGCCTGGCCAAGG
>NZ_MUMF01001038.1 GCF_002155905.1 Streptomyces tricolor
ACCCACCCCCTCCTCTACGGCCGCCACCGCGTCCGCCGCATGCTGGGCCTCCCGCACGACGACTGGGACACCCTCGCCGACAGCCTCCACACGTCCTCGGTCACCCTGGACGAACTCCACGACCCGAAACGCGTGTGGTCCCTCGGCTCCGACAACCCGGCCGAACTGGAGGCGGAGATCTCCCGCCTCCGCGCCGAACTGGGCGCCTACCGCGAGGCCCTCTCCCGCCCCTTCCCGGTGGCGGTCCTGCACTGGCCGGCACAGGAACTGTCGGAACTCCTCTCGGCCTACCCGACCCTGCGTACGGAGTACCCGTCCCACGCCGAGCACCTGTCGGCCATAGAGTCCTCCCTCCGCGAACTGGCAGCTTCCGGCACCCCCAACCTCGGCATCGTCACGGGCACGGTCCCGTCCTACGAGGCGTTCGCGGCGTCGGAAGGGGCGTCACCGGAAGACGCCACGCTGCTCCCGCAGTACGCGACGACCCTGGCGGCACGGGGGCGGGCTGCGGCTTGGCCGCCGGGGAGTACCCGTCCCACGCCG
>NZ_MUMF01001039.1 GCF_002155905.1 Streptomyces tricolor
CCCTGCCGTTCACCGCCGCCTTCGACCTCGTCGTCTCCTTCGGGGCGTTCGGCCACTTCCTGCCGCGGGAACTGCCCGGCCTGTTCGCCCAGGTCCGCTCGGTGCTGCGGCCCGGTGGCCGCTTCGTCTTCCCGGTGTTCGCGCCGCCCCGCCCGAGGCACCCCGCCTACTGGCTGCTGCTCGGCTTCGACACCGTGATGCGGGTGCGCAACGCGCTGTGGCGGCCGCCGTTCGTGATGTACTACCGGGCCTTCCGGCTCGGCACCGTGCTGCGCGAGTTGGAGCGCGCGGGCCTGGCGGTCGAGCTGGGCGTCCTGCCCGGGTTCGGCCGGCGAGCCGACGGCAGCCCGCGCGCCCGGCTGGTGGTGGCCCGCCGAGCCGGCGCCCCGCCCGCGGCGGTCAGCCCGCGGCCGGCAGAGTGAACTCGTAGACCAGCGCGTCCCGTTCGGCGTTCACCACCAGATCGGTGATCTCCAGCGGGCGCGCGTACTGGTCGTGCACGCGCCGGGTCACCCGCACCGACGAGGCGGCTCCCACCTGGGTGATGGAGTCCCGGTGGTGCAGGGTCAGCCCGGCCTTGCGCATCCAGTCGTACGCCCGCCACAACTGCGCGGGCGTGGCCCCGTCGGCCCGGTCCCGGTACCGGGCCAGCTCCGCCACCTCGGCCAGCGCCACCGCCGAGAACGAGGTCACCGCCGTCCGCAGCGACCGGCCGTCCGGGGTCACCGACAGGTAGCGGTGGACCAGTGTCGGCCGGT
>NZ_MUMF01001040.1 GCF_002155905.1 Streptomyces tricolor
GTGGTGCGGGGCGGCGGGCGGCGGTTCCGCGCCCCGCTCGGCCCCGCCCGTCGCTCATGACGTCGGCAGCTGCTTGCCGTAGTCCACCGTCTCCGACTTGGCCGGCTCCTCGACGGTGAAGTCCTTGCCCCAGTCGGAGAAGCGGAGCGTCCCCGCGTGGCCGGCGCGGACCAGCCGGAGGGGGTAGGGCGTGCCCTGGAGGGACACGTCCAGCGTGCCGCCGGAACCGTCGTCACCGGTGACGCGGATCGTGCGGGTACCCGACTGATCGGTGTGGTGGCCGTCCGTCGCCAGCGTGCCGTGCAGTGTGAGCAGCCCCTCAAGGAGGACGTCCTTGTCCGTGAAGCCGCTGAACTTCTTGTACGAGGGATCGCCCTGCGGCACCTTCACGTACTTGCCGTCCAGCTTGCCCGTGGCGCCGTCGCTGCCGTCGGCGTGGTTCCAGAAGTCCGCGCCGGCCTTGAGGTACAGCTCCCGCCCGACCCGCAGCAGCTTGAACGTCTCCCCCTGCGAGGTCACCGACCCGGTCCCGCCGTCGTCCTTGAGCTGCATGTCCAGCCGGTACGTACGGCCGCTGGTGACCACCGTCCCGGACAGCCGCACGGCGGAGGCCGCGTCCGCCGCC
>NZ_MUMF01001041.1 GCF_002155905.1 Streptomyces tricolor
GCGGCCGTCAACCAGGCGAGCGTCTGGAACGTCGCCAATCTGCTGACGATGCTCCGGCTGCTCCTGGTGCCGGGCTTCGTGGCCCTGATGCTGGCGGACGGCGGCTACGACCCGGCCTGGCGCTCCCTGGCCTGGGCCGCCTTCGCCATCGCCATGATCACCGACCTGTTCGACGGGCATCTGGCGCGAACCTACAACCTGGTCACCGACTTCGGGAAGATCGCCGACCCCATCGCCGACAAGGCGATCATGGGGGCGGCGCTCATCTGTCTGTCCGCCCTCGGCGATCTGCCGTGGTGGGTGACGGCCGTGATCCTCGGCCGGGAACTCGGCATCACCCTGCTGCGTTTTCTGGTCATTCGCTACGGCGTGATCCCTGCCAGCCGGGGCGGCAAGCTGAAGACGCTCACCCAGGGCGTGGCCGTCGGGATGTACGTCCTGGCACTGACGGGGTGGCTGGCCACTCTGAGGTTCTGGGTGATGGCCGTGGCGGTCGTCCTCACGGTCGCGACGGGCCTCGACTACGTGAGACAAGCCATTGTGCTGCGCCGGCGGGGAATCGCCGAGCGCGCCGCGGCGTTGGAGGAGAAGGAAGCGTGAGAGCCGAGGCCGCCGAACTGGTGCGACTACTGACCGTGAGGGGCGAGACCCTTGCCGTCGCCGAGTCGCTGACCGGTGGCCTGGTAGCGGCGGAGATCACCGGGGTACCCGGGGCCTCCCGGGTGTTCCGGGGGTCGATCACCGCCTACGCC
>NZ_MUMF01001042.1:0-493 GCF_002155905.1 Streptomyces tricolor
GCCGGCCACCTGGATCGTCCCCGCCGACACCGCCGACACCGCCGGCACCGCCGGCCCTGTCCGCGCCGACGCGGCGACCGGGCGGTCCGACGACGTGGTGGTCCTGGTCTCCCGCCGGGACGCCCCGCTGTGGCGGGTGGTGCAGGAACTGGAGACGGCACTCGGTCGCGCCTGAGCCGGGGACAGACCCTCCGACGACGATTGTGGGTACGGAGTGCCTTTACGAGTGACACTGAGTGCCATACCCTGTCGGCGTGCACGGTGGCACGGCGACCGTGCACACGCGTGCGCGGTCCGCGCCGGGCACGCGGGATTCCGGCCGAGCGCAGGGAGTTGACCAGCGTGTACCACCACTCAGCAAGCACCTCGCATCCGGCGGCCGGTTCCGCTGCGGGCGTGCTCGATCCCGCCGCCGCGGACTCCAAGGACGCCATCCTGTTCCAGCGCTGCACCTGGTGCGGCACCGCGATGTACCACCGGCTGCTGTGTCCGG
>NZ_MUMF01001042.1:501-640 GCF_002155905.1 Streptomyces tricolor
GGTGGACGAGCCGTACCGGGCGTGGACCTGACCGCCGCACGCCGCTGAGCACCGGGCCGGCCCGCCGCGTCACCGGTGCCACGGCTGCGGAATCACCTCCCGTACGACGACCGGCCGTCCGGCCTCGAAGGCCCGGTGG
>NZ_MUMF01001043.1 GCF_002155905.1 Streptomyces tricolor
CGAGGGCCTTCGTGCTCCGCTCCCGGCCGAAGAACCACCGGGCGTCCTCCCGCCGGTACGGGGCCAGCCCCCGGTACGGGCACACGCCGCCGGCGACCGGCGGGGCCTGGGCCGGTGGCCGCCGGTTCTCCTCCGCGGGCGGCGCGGGCCGGTCGCCGACCGGGCCGGCCAGCGCCAGCTCCCACAGCCGCTGCCAGTGGGCGAGGTCGTACAGGCCCGTGGAGACCGGGGTGGGGCGCAGCCGCCGCGCCTCCGGGATCAGGATCTGCAGGACCGCCGCGAGGGCGGCGAACTGGGCCGGTACGTTCCTGGCCCGGCGCCAGTCGCTGATCCGCTGCGCCGACACCCGTACGGGCCGGCCGCGCTCGTCGACCCGTTGCAGCCGTACGACCGCCTCGGCGACGGACTTCAGGGGAGGGTTTCCGGCCTCCTTGTACAGCAGCGCGAGGCGCTCGGCGAAGGCTGTGCGTGCCCCTGAGTCGGAACTCAAGGTCCCACCCCTTACTCTCCCGCGCGTGTGGACGTCCGGACCGGAAAACTCACCCTATACGGCTGACCTGCGGTTAAGGGGTGGGCCGGAGACCGGAACCTCCTCGGCGGGGGCGACAGATGGCAGGATCCGAACCCGGTAGCGGACCCGTCACATACCGTCCGGACAGGCCACCGG
>NZ_MUMF01000105.1 GCF_002155905.1 Streptomyces tricolor
ATGTCCGACGTACGGGTCGTCGTCATCGACTGCACCGACACCGGGGCTCCGCCCCCGACCGCCACCGGCCCGACGTGGATCTGCCGCGACACCCGGCGCGGCGCGACCGGACGGGCCGGTACCTCGGGAACACCCAAGGGGACGGCGGTCATCGCCTCACTCCCGGTTTCCGGAGACGGTCTCGCGCATCGCCCGCAGGGACTCCTTCAGGGAGCCCATGGTGGCGAGGACGGCGGTCGGCTCGTAGCCGCAGTGCGCCATGCAGTTGGCGCAGCGCGGGTCCTTGCCGCGGCCGTACTTGTCCCAGTCGGTCTTCTCGATGAGTTCGCGGTACGTCGGCACGTACCCGTCGCTCATCAGGTAGCAGGGGCGCTGCCAGCCGAAGAGGGAGTAGTTCGGGATCGCCCAGGCGGTGCACGGGAAGTCGACCTTGCCCTCCAGGAAGTCCAGGAAGAGCGGGGAGTGGTTGAGCCGCCACTTGCGGCGGTTGCCGCCCGCGAAGGCCTTCTTGAACAGCTCCCGGGTCTGCTCGACGCCGAGGAAGTGCTCCTGGTCGGGCGCCTTCTCGTAGGCGTAGGCGGGCGAGATCATCATCTCGTCGACCTTCAGGTCGTCGTTGAGGAAGTTGAGCACCTCGATGATGGTCTGCGGGGTGTCGGTGTTGAAGAAGGTGGAGTTGGTGGTCACCCGGAAGCCGCGCCGCTTGGCCTCCTTGATGGCCTCCACCGCCTCGTCGAACACGCCTTCCTTCGCAACCGACTCGTCGTGCCGCTCACGCAGCCCGTCGATGTGCACGGCGAACGCGAAATAGGGCGAGGGCGTGAACTTGTCCATCTTCTTGCGCAGCAGCATGGCGTTGGTGCACAGGAACACGTACTTCTTCCTGGCCACCAACTGCCGCACGATCTCGTCGATCTGAGGATGCATCAACGGTTCGCCGCCGGCGATGGAGACCATCGGCGCACCGGACTCCAGCACCGCGCCCACCGCCTGGGCGACCGGCATGCGCTGCTTGAGCACACCGGCCGGGTGCTGGATCTTGCCGCAGCCCTCGCACTTCAGATTGCAGGCGAACAACGGTTCCAGCTCGACGATGAGCGGGAACTTGTCCCGCCTGCGGAGCTTCTGTTCGGCCAGGTATGTAGCGACCTTGATGGACTGACGCAACGGCATGGCCATCTGGCTCACCTCCGAGGGAGCAGCAAAGAACGGTGCCATTCGAAAAATGCGGGAAGGATGGAACGAAGAACGCGGAAGGCAGATATTCCACCGCGCACCGTGCCGATCCGGACGAGTTCGTGTTCGGGAGCGTCCACGACCACCCGGACGGCCGCAACCGGACGGTCGCCCGTGCGGACGGCGGCCAGCAGCGTGGCCGCCGACTCCATGTCGACCGCGATCGCGCCGGTGGCGAGCAGAGCGGACCGCTCGGGCCCCCGGACCACGTGGTCGGAGCCGGTGAGCGGGCCGGTGTGGACCGTGCGCCCGGGCAGCAGGCGCACGAGTTCCTTGACCAGCAGTTCGGTGCCCACGCACGGGACGGTCCCGCGCGGGTCCCGGGTCTCCTCGGCGACGACCAGGTCGCCGGGGTGCATCCCGGGGGCGAGCCCGGCGCAGAAGCCGGTGGCCAGCACGGCCGTGTCGGCCACCGCCGGGCCGGCGAGGTGCCGGGTGACGGAGCGTTCCGCCGCCTTGGGGCCCATCCCCGTACGGACGACGGAGTACGGCCCGCCGGCACCCCACCTGACCGGCGCGCCCCTGCGCCGCGCCCCCCTGTCGCCGGTGCGCAGGGCGAAGTGCTCGATGCCGAGCGCGCAGGCGATCAGCAGCGGGGCCGGGGCGGGCTGGTGGCTCAAGTCAGCTCCCGTCGGCCCGGGACGCGGCCGTCGCGGTCTTGGCCGGCAGGATGCGCTCGAAGGGGTCCCCGTGCAGGTAGCGGCCGAGCGCGGTGAGCGGGAACACCTGCCGGTAGAGGTGGTAGTTGATGGAGAAGTCCCAGGGGAAGCCGGTGCCGGTGAAGTACGGCTCGTCCCAGCTGCCGTCCTCCCGCTGGGTCTCGGCCAGCCACCGGATGCCGCGCTCGACGGCCTCGGAGCCCCTCTCCCCCGCGGCGAGCAGCGCCATCAGCGCCCACGCCGTCTGCGAGGCGGTGGAGGCGCCCCGGCCGCTCCACTCCTTGGCGTCCTGGTAGGAGCGCAGGTCCTCGCCCCAGCCGCCGTCGTCGTTCTGGACGCGCTCCAGCCAGGCCACGGCCCGCCGGATCGCCGGGTGCGAGCCGGGCAGCCCGGCCGCGGTGAGCGCGGGGACGACCGACCCGGTGCCGTAGAGGTAGTTGACCCCCCAGCGGCCGAACCACGAGCCGTCCGGCTCCTGTTCGGCGAGCAGCCAGTCGATGCCGCGCCGGGTGCGCGGGTCGTGGGCCAGGCCCTCGGCGGCGAGCATCTCCACGACGTGCGCGGTGACGTCGGCGGACGGCGGGTCGATGACCTCGCCGAAGTCGCAGAACGGCAGCCGGTTGGGGAACGGGCTGGTGTTGTCGACATCGAAGGCGCCCCAGGCGCCGTTCTTCGACTGCATGCCGAGGTTCCAGCGGACGGCCCGACCGATCGCCCGGTCCACCCGCTCCGGGTCGTGGTGCCGGACCCGGCGCAGCGCGAGGGCGACCTCGGCGGTGTCGTCGATGTCCGGGTAGTTGTCGTTGTGGAACTCGAACGCCCAGCCGCCCGGGGGCAGTTGGGGCCGCCGCACGGCCCAGTCGCCGGGCCGGACGATCTCCTCGCCGAGCATCCAGTCGGCCGCCTTGACCAGTTGCGGATGGTCGACCGGCAGACCGGCGTCCACGAGGGCGATGGTGGCCAGGCAGGTGTCCCACACCGGGGACTGGCAGGCCTCGATCATCCGCGCGCCGTCCTCGCGCCAGACGGCGAAGCGGTCGAGCGAGGCGAGGCCCTCGCGCAGCACCGGGTGCTCCAGGTCGTAGCCGAGCAGGTGCAGGGCGATGATCGAGTACACGGCCGGCGGCTGGATGCCGCCCCAGCAGCCGTCGTTCTCCTGGCGCTCGACGATCCAGCGGGCCGCCGAGTTCATCGCGGCCTTGCGGAGCCTGCGCACGGCGACCTTGCGGTAGCCGCGGACCACCTTGTCGAGCCGCTGGAAGACGCCGTCCCAGCTCGCCAGCGGGGCGAGCGGCTGCGGCGGGTTGGGGTGGGCCGGGTCGGTGTGCAGCTCGTCCAGCGCGAAGGGGGCGGGACGCACCGGGCGCTTGGCGGAGACGATGGTCAGCGGCACGATGGTCTGCCGGGCCCAGCATCCGAAGTTGTAGATGTTGAGCGGGAACCAGGTGGGGAAGTAGATCAGCTCCGGCGGGAGTTCGGGCAGGTCCTCCCACTTCCACCAGCCGAACAGGGCGAGCCAGATCCGGGTGAAGACCCGGGAGGCGGCGATGCCGCCGCGTTCGCGGATCCAGGCGGACGCCTTCGCCATGTGCGGGGCGTCGGGCGCGTCGCCGGCCAGCCGCAGGGCGACGTACGCCTCGATGGTGGTGGACAGTTCGCCGGGTCCGCCGTAGAAGGTGGCCCAGGTGCCGTCCTCGCGCTGCTCGCCGCGGATGAACTTCGCGGCGGCCTGCGTCGTCTTGTCGTCCAGGATGCCCAGGAACTGGCGGAGCAGCAGATCCTCGGCGTCCATGGTGACGTTGGTCTCCAGGTCGCCCTTCCACCAGCCCTGGGTGTCCTGCCGGGCGAGCAGGAAGTCGGTGGCGCGCCGTGCGGCGCGTGCGGCGGCTTCTTGTACCCCGGCCGCCTCGGGGGTGGTGAGGGTGGTGTCGCTGGCCGCGGCAGCGCGGGACGGCAAGGTCGCCCCGGTGCTTCCGTCGGTCGTCGCTGTCATGGCTTCCCCTTCGTGCAGTCGTGCGAGTCGTGCTGCTGTGGGTCCGCCGTCGGCCGGTGTCCGGAACCCTTCGACACCGGCCGGCGACTACGCGAGGCTTATCCAGCCAATAGTGATCATCTCTTTCGTACGACGACGAAGTCGGCGAGCGCCGTGAAGGAGTCCCGCACCCGGTCGGGCATCTCGACGGCGTCGAGGGCTTCGATGGCGATGGTGTGCTGACGGCGCGCTTCCTCGGCCGTCCACTCGCGGCCGCCGGCCTCCTCGATGAGAGCGGCCCGGGCCGCGAACTCCTCCTCGGAGAAGTTCTCGAAGTCGCTGCTCTTGGCGTCGGCGGCGAGGATCTCGCCGAGCCGCTCGGAGGCGGAGCCGCCGGCCGCGAGCGCGGCCACCACCGGCAGGGACTTCTTGCGCTGGCGCAGGTCGCTCCAGGTCTGCTTGCCGGTGGCCTCCGGGTCGCCCCAGATGCCGAGCAGGTCGTCCACGGCCTGGAAGGCGAGGCCGAGGTGGTAGCCGTACCGTTCCAGCGCGTCGGCGGTGGCGTCGTCCGCGCCGCCGAGGACCGCGCCGATGGAGGAGGCGCAGGCGAGCAGGGCGCCGGTCTTGTTGCCCTCCATCTCCAGGCACTCCTCGACGCTGACCCGGTCGCGGTGCTCGTAGGAGATGTCCTGGGCCTGGCCGTCGATCAGGGCGCGGGAGGCGGCGGTCAGCCGGCGGGTGGCACGGCCGGCCTCGACCGTGCCCGGCTCCAGCAGGACCTCGTTGGCGAGGGCGAACAGGGCGTCGCCGACCAGGATGGCCTGGGCGGGGCCGTGCACCTTCCAGACGGTGTCGCGGTGCCGGCGCTGCTCGTCGCCGTCCATGAGGTCGTCGTGCAGCAGCGAGAAGTTGTGCACGAGTTCGACGGCGACCGCGCCCGGGACGCCCGTCTCGGGCGCGGCGCCGGTGACCTCGGCGGAGAGCACGGCGAGGGCGGGGCGGACGGCCTTGCCGCCGTCGCCGTCGGCGGGGTTGCCGGCGGCGTCGATCCAGCCGAAGTGGTAGGCGGCGACGGTGTCCATGGGAGGTGCCAGGCGGTCGACGGCCGCGCGCAGCACCGGTGTGGCCAGGGTTCGGCCGCGCTCCAGCAGCGCGGTCACGTCCACCGCGGCCCGTGGAGCGGGCGTCGAGGCCGGGGGCACAGTGGGCACAGTCTCTCCTCTTGTTGCGGTACCGGGGGTGCGGGGGCGTGCCGCCTGCTGATCGGGCATCAGGCCGCCTCCTCGAACTCGAAGAGGTGACGGGGGCGGGGCCGGCCGAGGGCGCTGAGCGCGGCGTCGGCCGCGCTCACTCCACTGCGGACCGCACTCTCCATGGTCGCGGGCCACCCGGTGGCGGTCCACGCTCCGGCCAGGTACAGGCCGGGGGCCTTGGTGCGGGCGCCGGGCCTGAGGCGCCCGACGCCGGGGGTGGGGGCGAACGTCGCCGTGCGCTCCCGGGTCACGAAGAAGTCCTCCACCACGGCCGCGCGCGTACCCGGAATGAGTCGTTCCAACTCGGGCAGGTAGCGCTCGCGGAGTTCGGCGACCGGGGCGTCGATCTCGTCCTGCGCGGCCGACTGGGACAGCGCGAGGTACTGGCCGCGGGGCAGCCCGGAGGCGTGGGTGCGGTCGAACACCCACTGCACCGGGGTGCCGAGGGCGGCGAAGAAGGGCCGCGCGAGCACCTTGCGGTCGTAGATCACATGGACGTTGAGGATGGGCGCGGTGCCGATCTCCAGCAGTCGGCCGGGCGCGTCGAGGGCACCGGGCGGCAGCAGCGCGTGGGCCTCGCGCTGGGGTACGGCGAGGACGACCGCGTCGGTTTCCAGGTTCTCGCCGGGAACCTGAACGCTCCACGTCCCGTTCTCGTTGAGAGAGACGGAGGTGACGCGTGTACGGACCTCGGTACGGACGCCCGCGGAGTCGAGCGCCTTGCGGGCCAGCCGGTCGTGCAGTTCGCCCAGCGGGACGCGGGCCCAACCGATGTCGGCCGCGCCCGGGTCGGACAGCAGACCGGTCTTGAACACCATCGCGGCGAGCCCCAGCGAGGCGTCGCCCGCGACCGCGTTGAGGGTGGCGACCCCGACCAGGTCCCACAGGGCCTCCACGGCGCGCGCCGACTGGCCGTGCGCGGCCAGCCAGCTGCCGAAGTCCTGGGTGTCCAGCGCCGGATCGGCGAGGTCGAGCCCCTTCAGCGCGAGCGCGGCCCGCCCGACGGCCGCGCGCTCGGCGAGCGAGAGGTGCGGATAGGCGGCCAGGCTGCGCCCCAGGTGGAGGGGGACGGGCAGCGGGTCGCGCCGCAGCCTGCCGAGCCGCCGCCCCTCGGGCTTGGCGACGTCGACGACGGGCACGTCCAGGCGGTCCTGCAGCGGTGCCAGCGCCGCGCCCTCGATCCGGTCGAGGAACCAGCGGTAGGCGGTGCAGCAGCGCAGGTACACGTGCTGGCCGTTGTCGACGGTCAGTCCGCCGCGCTGGAAGGAGAAGGCGAGGCCGCCCAGCCTGGGCCTGCCTTCGAGCAGGGTGACCCGGACGCCCGCGTCGGCGAGGGCGAGCGCCGCGGTGATGCCGGCCAGGCCGCCGCCGACCACGACCGCGCTGCGCGTGGCTCCGCCGCGGGCCGGTGCGGGGGGTGAGCCTTGGCTCATCGTGCGTCCTTCCGTGCGTGCGCTCCGCGGGCGGGGCCGGGGTGGGCCGTCCTTCGTCTGCGGGCCCGTGGTGGCTTGTCGCGCTCACGCGGCGGTAGCCGCAGATCCGACACAGCCCCGCGCCCCTTTGGGGCGCTGTAGGGCGCCGTCGCCGTCAGGGACGCCGGGCCGCGGTGGAGGGTTGCCTCACGCGTGTCCTCTGGTTCGGTGAGGTCCATCAGGCGCGCCTCCGGACGGTGCGCCGGGCGGAGACGTGCCGGGTGACGTGCCGGGTGTCGAGCCCGGACAGGCCGCGCACGGCGACGTAGGCCTTCTCGTGTCCGGGCAGCGAGACCCGGCCGCGCAGCACGGCCTCCGGGTCGCGCTCGATGCGGTCCAGCAGCCGGCGGTAGATGCCGGCCATCGCGGCCACGCAGGCGCCGCTGCGCCGGTCGAGCATGGGCAGCAGCCGGTAGCCCTCGGCGAACAGGGCCCGGGCGCGCCGCACTTCGAAGTGGACGAGGCCGGCGAAGTCGGAGCCTTCCGGCGGGGTCGGCCCGTGGAACCCGGCCGAGCAGCCGAACTTGGCGAGGTCGTCGGCGGGCAGGTAGGTACGGCCACCCTGCGCGTCCTCGCGGACGTCGCGGAGGATGTTGGTGAGCTGCAGGGCGAGGCCCAGCGTGTCGGCGTACTCGGCGGCCCGCTCGGCGCCGCGCGCGCCCGGCTCGGTGCCGAACACGCCGAGCGAGAGGCGGCCGATGGCACCGGCGACACACCGGCAGTAGACCTT
Source organism: Streptomyces tricolor (assembly GCF_002155905.1). Lineage (GTDB taxonomy): Bacteria > Actinomycetota > Actinomycetes > Streptomycetales > Streptomycetaceae > Streptomyces > Streptomyces tricolor. Next base: position 7,323 of record NZ_MUMF01000105.1, read on the forward strand.
GAGGTCGTCCCAGGTCTCGTAGGTCTCGCCGCGTACGTCCATCTGGACGCCGTCGATCAGCTCGTCCAGGCCGCCGAGCGGGATCGGGAAGGCGCGCGCGGCATGGCTGAGGGCGACGGCCACCGGATCGGTGTCGTCCTCCTCGACCGCGCCGTCGTGGATCCGGGCGAGCAGCGCCCGGGTGTCCTCCAGACGCGCCAGCTTGACCTCGTCGGCCAGGTCGCCGTCGCCGATGTCGTCCACGCGCCGGGAGAACGCGTACAGCGCCGACATGGCGCGGCGCTTGGCCGTCGGCAGCAGCCTGATGCCGTACGCGAAGTTACGGGCCTGCTGCCCGGTGACGGCCTCGCAGTAGCTGTAGGCGGCGAGTACCGGTGCGGACACGTGCGGCGGAGACTCCACGGTCCGGATCACCCCTCTCCTCGCAGGATCACGCCCGCCTCACGCAGCAACTGGACCTTGCCGGGTCTGGGCGGGCCGGGAAGTACGTCGTATTCGGCGGCGGCGATCGCCCGGATCGCCGCCCTTCCCCCCGCCACGAATCCCGCGAGCAGCAGCTTCAGCCTGCCGTGGACGCTACCCACCAGGGGGGCGCCTTCATTCAGCAGATCGCGGGCGCGTTGTGCTTCGTATGCAACCAGGGCGCGCACCGATGCGCCCGCGGTTTTCGCGGCGAGGTCCGCTTCCTGCACGTGGAAGCGCTTCATGTCCTCGGCGGGGAGGTAGATCCGGTCGCGGCCGAGGTCCTCGGCGACGTCCTGGAGGTGCTCCACGATCTGCAGCGCCGTGCAGATCGCGTCGGACAGCCGGATCCGCTCGGGGGTCGCGGTGCCGGTGACGGCGAGCACGAGGCGGCCGACGGGGTTGGCGGACAGCTCGCAGTAGGCGAGGAGGTCGTCGTAGGTCTCGTACCGGGCGACGAGCTGGTCCTGGCGGTTGGCGGCGATCAGCCCGAGGAACGGCTCGGGGGTGAGGCCGCGGCGGCGGACGGTGGGCTGCAGGCGGCGCAGCAGCGGATGGCGCGGGGTGCCGCCGAAGACGCGGCGCAGATCGGCCTCGAAGGCGTCGAGGAGCACCAGCCGGTCCTCGGCCGCGGCGGCCGACACGCCGAGCAGCCGGGCGTCGGCCCCGCCGGGGGCGAGGTCGCCGTCGCCGATGTCGTCCACGAGGCGGGCGAAGCCGTAGACGGCCATGAGGTCGTCGCGCCAGGCACGGGGCAGGAAGAAGGGGGCCACGGGGAAGTTCTCGCTCGCGGCCTTGTCGAGCGTGGCGCGTTCCAGGTCGGCCGCCTCGGTGGTGGCCGTCATCGGGCGCTGCCCGGAACGGGGACGGCACATGCTGCGGTGAGCAGGGGAGTTTCCGTAGCCATTGCCGTCACATCTCCCGTTCTACACTGCCGACCCAATACACACTATTTCGGACACGCCGCCCCGCAATGCGCGGGGGCGCCCCGTCGCAGGGTGTCGCGCATTATCGCCCCACTTGCCGGTTTCCGGCACCGGTACAGCTTACGTTGTACAACGCGGCACGGACCGTCGGGGTGTCCTGCACATCACAACAACACACCGATTGGCCCCAAGATTCCTAAGACCAGGCCGAGTTGACGTTTCCTTTGCAGACGCAGGGCCCCGCCGGAGGAATTCCGGCGGGGCCCTGGCCGAAACGGGTCACTTGCCCGTGAACTTCTCGTACTCCTTCAGGACCTCGTCGGTGGGTCCGTCCATCCGCAGTTCACCGCGTTCCAGCCACAGCACACGGTTGCAGGTGTCGCGGATGGACTTGTTGTTGTGACTGACCAGAAAGACCGTTCCGGCCTCCTTGCGCAGTTCCCGGATCCGCTCCTCGGAGCGCTTCTGGAACTTCCGGTCACCGGTGGCCAGCGCCTCGTCGATCATGAGGACGTCGTGGTCCTTGGCGGCGGCGATGGAAAAACGCAGGCGCGCCGCCATGCCGGAGGAGTAGGTGCGCATCGGCAGGGTGATGAAATCGCCCTTCTCGTTGATACCCGAGAAGTCCACGATGTCCTGGTAGCGCTCCTTGATCTGCTCCCGGGACATCCCCATGGCGAGGCCGCCGAGGATGACGTTCCGCTCGCCGGTGAGGTCGTTCATCAGGGCCGCGTTCACGCCCAGCAGGGACGGCTGGCCGTCGGTGTAGACCTTGCCCTTCTCGGCGGGCAGCAGCCCGGCGATGGCGCGCAGCAGGGTGGACTTGCCGGAGCCGTTGGAGCCGATCAGACCGATGGCCTCGCCGCGGTAGGCGACGAAGGACACGCCGCGCACGGCGTGCACCTTGCGCACCCCGCGCGCCGCGTCGTCGGAGCCCCGCTTGAGGATCCGGCTCAGGGCCGCGGTCGCGCTGCCCTTGCCGGTCTTGGCGCCGTTGACCCGGTAGACGATGTGCAGGTCGTCCGCGATGACGGTGGGGCGACGCTCTCCGGTGGTGTGCTCAGCCACGGCCGTACCGCTCCTCCGCCTTCCAGAAGTACACGAAGCCGCCCGCGGCGAAGAGCACGGCCCAGCCGCCGGCCGCGGCCCACACGTGGTCGGGCAGGTTCTCGGAACCGTAGCCGTCGATCAGGGCGAAGCGCATCAGGTCCATGTAGATGGCCGCCGGGTTCCACTGCAGAACCGTCGCGATCCACTGCGGCTTGTCCTCCAGCATGACCGGGATGGAGAACATCACGCCGGACGCGTACATCCACGTACGCATCACGAACGGCATGAGCTGGGCCAGGTCCGGGGTCTTCGCGCCCGCGCGGGCCATGATCATCGCAAGCCCGGTGTTGAACAGGAACTGCAGCGCGAGCACCGGCACGATCAGCAGCCAGGACAGGCTCGGGTAGCTGCCGAAGCCGATCGCCACGACGAACAGCACGACCATCGAGAACAGCAGCTGCTGGAGCTGCTGGAGCGAGAAGGAGATCGGCAGCGAGGCGCGCGGGAAGTGCAGGGCGCGCACCAGGCCGAGGTTGCCGGAGATCGCGCGGACGCCGGACATCACCGAACTCTGGGTGAAGGTGAACACGAACACGCCGGTCACCAGGAACGGGATGTACACGTCCTGGGTCATGCCCCGGCTGGCGTGCAGGATCAGTCCGAAGATGAAGAAGTACACGGCCGCGTTCAGCAGCGGGGTGGCCACCTGCCACAGCTGGCCGAGCTTGGCCTGGCTGTACTGCGCGGTCAGCTTCGCCTGGGAGAAGGCGACGATGAAGTGGCGGCGGCCCCAGAGCTGACGGACGTACTCCACGAGCGAGGGCCGGGCACCGCTCACGGAGAGCCCGTACTTGGCGGCCAGCTCGGCCGCCGTCAGTCCCTCGTCGGGCGACGGGGCCGCGGTCACCGCGACCGTGCCGTCGTGCGTGGTCTCACTCACAGGGGGAAACTTTCGTCTTCGGGTTCGCGTGTCTGTTCGGCGTCCGGTGGGCCCCGGCGCGGGCGTACGGGCGCTCAGGGACGAGCTTGTCAGATGACCGGGGGACGGCCCAGTCGGGTGAGTCGCCACACCGTACGCCACCGCATCGGCCGACGGGGACCGCAGGGGGTGGTCCAGCCCTCCCGGAAGCCGCCGAACCAGGCCTTCAGGGCCGGCCGCGACGGGCGGCGGAGCAGGGTGAGCAGCAGCCAGACGCCGAGGTAGACCGGGACCAGGAGGGCGGGGAGGTTGCGGCGGGCGAGCCAGACGCGGTTGCGGGCGACCATGCGGTGGTAGACGGCGTGCCGCGAGGGCGCGGTCGTCGGGTGGTACAGCACCATGTCGGCCCGGTAGTCGATCATCCAGCCCGCGTCGAGGGCGCGCCAGGCGAGGTCGGTCTCCTCGTGCGCGTAGAAGAACTCGTCCGGGAGCCCGCCGACCTCGGCGAAGACGCGGGTGCGGACGGCGTTGGCGCCGCCGAGGAAGGTGGTGACCCGGGAGGAGCGCATCGGGTCGGAGGCGCGCAGCCGCGGCACGTGCCGGCGCTGGGTCTCGCCGGTGTCGGGGTCGGCGATGCGGAAGCTGACGATGCCGAGCCGCGGGTCGGCCGCGAAGGCCTGGCGGCACAGCTCGGCGGTGTCGTGGCGGGCGAGCAGGCCGTCGTCGTCCAGGAAGAGCAATATGTCGACATCCTGGCCGCCGGGGCCGAAGGCCTCTATGCCGACGTTACGCCCGCCGGGGATGCCCAGGTTCTCGGGCAGTTCCACGGTCCGGACGCCGTCGGGCACCTCCGGGACGGGCGAGCCGTTGCCGACGACGACCACCTCGACCGGGTCGCCGTCCTGCTTGGCGACGGAGTCGAGCAGGGCCCGCAGCTCCTCGGGCCGGTTGCCCATGGTGATGATGACGGCGCCGACCTTCATGGGCGCGCTCACTTCAGCCTGCTGGAGGCGAGGATGGACACCAGGTGCAGCAGCGTCTGGAGCAGGGCGATGCCCGCGAGGACGGCCGTACCGAGGCGGGTGAAGAACAGGTCGCCGCGGGCCTGGTCGACGATCGCGAGGACCAGGATGAGCAGCGCGGCCTCGATGCCGAGGATCAGCCGGTGGAACTTCAGCGCCGCGGCGGCCCGCCGGGCCAGCGCCATGCCGGAGGAGCGCAGCTCGGAGGCGGCCTCCTGCACCGGGGGCTTGCCGGCCTGGTGCCGGGCGACGCCGACCAGGTCGGTCTCGGCCTTGATCAGGATGGCGCCGAGCGCGGCGAGGGTGCCGAGGAAGGCCCACAGCCAGTCGATCCGGCCGGTGCCCCACAGGTCGGCGGCGCGCAGGCCGAGGCCGACCAGCACGGCGGCGTCGGTGAGGTAGGCGCCGACGCGGTCCAGGTAGACCCCGCCCAGCGAGTACTGCTTCTTCCAGCGGGCGATCTCGCCGTCGACGCAGTCCAGCAGCAGGTACAGCTGGGTGGCGACCACGCCGAGCACGGCGCCCGCGATCCCCGGCACCAGCAGGGCCGGGGCCGCGAGCACACCGCAGACGGTCATCAGGTACGTGAGCTGGTTGGGCGTGACCCTGGTGTTCACCAGGTAGCGGTCGACGCGCAGGGACACCTCGCGCATGTAGAGGCGTCCCGCCCAGTGCTCACCGCTGCGCCGGTCCTTCACCCCCGCGGGGTGGACGACCGGACGGAGTTCAGCTACCGATGGCCTTGACATAGTCGGCGTAGATGTCCTTGATCTGGTTCGTCTTGAGGTCGAGGTGTTCGAGGATCGTGTAGCGGCCGGGCCGGGTCTCGGGGGCGAACTCCACCGCGCGGACGAACTCGTCCACCGTGAAGCCGATCTCGTCCGGGGTGACCGGAAGCCCGTGCCGGCGCAGCACCTCGGCCATGTACACCGACTCCTCGTGGGCGCCGCGCAGGTACATCGCGAAGGCGGCGCCGAGGCCGCACTGCTCGCCGTGGGCCGCGGCGCGCTTGGGGTAGAGCAGGTCGAAGGCGTGGTTGATCTCGTGGCAGGCGCCGGAGGACGGGCGGGAGTCGCCCGACACGGACATGGCGATGCCGGTGAGGACCAGCGCCTCGGCCAGTACCTGGAGGAAGCCGTCGTCGCCGACTCCGCCGGGGTGCCGGAGCACCGCCTCGCCGGCCTGGCGGGCCATGGCGGCGGCCAGACCGTCGATCTTCTCGCCGTTGACCCGGTTGGCCAGCTCCCAGTCCGCGACGGCGGAGATGTTGGAGATGGCGTCGCCGATGCCGGAGCGGACGAACCGGACGGGTGCCTCGCGGATCACGTTGAGGTCGATGACCACCGCGATCGGGTTCGGCACGCCGTACGAGCCGCGGCCCGCGTCGTTGTCGAGGGTCGCGACCGGTGAGCACAGGCCGTCGTGGGCGAGGTTGGTGGCGACGGCGACCAGCGGCAGCCCGACCCGGGCCGCCGCGAACTTGGCGCAGTCGATGATCTTGCCGCCGCCGAGGCCGACGACCGCGTCGTAGTGGCCGGCCTTTATGTCGCTCGCCAGCCGCACCGCGTCGTCGATGGTGCCGCCGCCCACCTCGTACCAGCTGGCGCCGGGCAGCGAGGGGGCGATCCGCTCGCGCAGCCGGGCGCCGGAGCCGCCGCTGACGGCGATGGCCAACCGGCCCGACTGCGAGATGCGTTCGTCGGCGAGGACGCAGGCCAGGTCGTCCAGGGCACCCGGGCGGATGTCCACGACGACCGGCGAGGGAATGAGCCGGGTCAGTACTGGCACGCGATCTCCCGTCCGCGGGCGAGATCGTCGTGGTTGTCGATCTCCACCCACTTGACGTCGCCGATCGGCGCGACGTCGATACGGAAGCCGCGGTTGACCAGCTCCTGGTAGCCGTGCTCGTAGAACTGCTGCGGGTCGCTCTGCCAGACCGTCTTCAGCGCGTCGGCCAGCTCCGGCGCGGCGTCGCCCTCGATCAGGGTGACGCCGATGTACTCGCCGGTGGCCTCGGCGGGGTCCATCAGCTTGGTGATCCTCGTCATGCCCTTGTCGGGGTCGACGACGACCTTCATCTCCTCGTCGGCCAGCTGCTTCACCGTGTCCAGCGCGAGGATGATCTTCTTGCCCTCGCCGCGGGCGGCGAGCAGGGTCTTCTCGACGGAGACCGGGTGCACGGTGTCGCCGTTGGCGAGGATCACGCCGTCCTTGAGGGCGTCACGGCCGCACCACAGGGAGTAGGCGTTGTTCCACTCCTCGGCCTTGTCGTTGTCGATGAGGGTGAGCTTCAGGCCGTACTTCCGCTCCAGGGCCGCCTTGCGCTCGTACACGGCCTCCTTGCGGTAGCCGACGATGATCGCGACCTCGGTCAGCCCGATCTCGGCGAAGTTGCCGAGCGTGAGGTCGAGCACCGTGATCGAGTCCTCTATGCCCGCGGGCCCCACCGGCACCAGCGCCTTGGGCAGGCTGTCGGTGTAGGGGCGCAGACGCCGTCCGGCGCCGGCCGCCAGCACGAGGCCGATCATGCGGGTTCTCCTTCGTCGTGTACGGCGGGCGCCCCAGCGGACACCCAGAAGCGGATGCTCTCGACGAGCACCACCAGGGCGACGGCCACGGCGAGGACCGTGAGCGCGACCTTGAACTGCGAAGCGGTGAGCACCGCGGCCAGGACGGTGACGAGCAGCGTCCGCCCCTCGTGCCCCCCGATGGCGCGCACCAGCCGGGCCGGGGGCGCTCCGGCGTTGCCGCGGATGCGGTACACCGTGTCGTAGTGATGGTAGGCGACGGCCGCCACCAGCCCGAAAGCCGCAGGAAGGGCCCCGTTCACGTCCGCTTCGGCCGCCAGTACCAGGACGGTGCCGTATTCGGCGGCGCGGAAGAAGGGCGGGACCAGCCAGTCGAGCGGGCCCTTGAGGGGGCGGGCGACGGCGAGGGCCGAGGCGAGGACGTACACCAGGGCGCCGGCCACCGGGAGCGGGCTGCCGAAGCCGGCCAGCGCCGAGCAGGCCACGACCGCGGCGCCGCCGAGCAGGGCCACGGCCGGTACGGCGAGCCCGGGCAGGCCCTTCGCGAGCACGCGCCGCAGGCCGTCGGCGAGCGGACCCGAGTCGGCGAGGTCGGCGAGGGCCTGCGCCGCCCGGTCGGTACGCCGGGCCTTGCGCGTCACCGACCGCAGCACGCGCCCCGCCGTGGTGTACGTCGCCGCGAACGCGCACCCGACGAGCAGCACGGAGAAGGTGATCCGCGGCGTCGTGGCCGCGGTGAGGACGGCGATCATCGCCCAGCGCTCGCCGATGGGCAGGACGATCATCCGCCGCACCCACACCGTCCAGCCGACGCTGTCGAGCTTGTCGGAGAGGGCGGCCGTGGGACTGGTGTTGGCGGTGGCGTCGTGGTTGGCCTCGTTGAAGGAGAAGTCGACCACGTGCCGGCAGGTCTGGAGGACCATCGCGCCCAGGGCCAGCGCCCAGACGTCGTCGCCGCCCCGCGCGGCTCCCAGCGCGAGGCCGGCGTAGTAGGCGTACTCCTTGGCCCGGTCGAAGGTGGCGTCGAGCCAGGCGCCGAGCGTGGAGTACTGCAGGGAGTAGCGGGCGAGCTGGCCGTCGGTGCAGTCCAGCACGAAGGAGGCGATCAGCAGCACGCCGGCCGCGACGAAACCGCCGCGGGTGCCGGTCGCCGCGCAGCCGGCCGCGATGAGCGCGGTGAGCAGCGAGGCCGTGGTGACCTGGTTCGGGGTCAGGCCGCGCCGGGCGCACCAGCGGGCGATGTACCGCGAGTACGGGCTGATGAAGAACGTGGTGAAGAAGCCGTCGCGGGACTTCACGGCCGACTTCAGGCGGACCGCCTCGTCGTCGACGGCGGCGACGGCCTGCCGGGCCTCGTTGCGGGCCTGCGGGTCGGCCGGGACGGTGGCGACCAGGCTGCCCAGCTCCGGCCGGTGCACCGCGCCGCCGTCGGCGTCGAGGGCGGTCGCGACACGGTCGGCGAGGCTGTCCACGGCGAGCGCGGGGGCGCCGCCCTCGGCCGCGCGGGCGGCGGCCGTACCGCCGTCGGCGGAGGTCGCGCGGGCCACGGCCCGGGTGAGCGCCTGGCGGGCGGCCGGCTGGGCGGTGACGGCGCCGGGCACGGCGGCGAGCGGGAAGCGCGGGTCGGTCAGGCCGAGGCGCAGCGCGTGCGGGTGGCCGACGAAGCGGGCGTCGACCAGGGCCACGCGCCGGTCGGCGGGAACCGCGGCGAGCAGGGACTCCGTCTCGGCGGCGTCGGCGGCCACGCGCACATCGAAGCCGAGGGACCGCAGATCGCTCTCCAGTGACGATCCGGGGACCGGCTGACCGGTGACGATGGCGGTCGACAACCGAACTCACTCCCTGGGTGCCGGCGCGCGGGCGCCGGTCGTGTGCATGATGGGGCGCCCTGCCTGCGGCACCCGGGCGGCATGTCGGCAGAGGCTATCGGATGGTCCGGATCCGGTGTTCACCGGCCGTTCACGGCACCGCCCACGGGGGCTGTCCGGGCCTTTGCCGCGATCATCATCGGGGATCCGGGGCCCGCCCCACAAACCCATGGGGCAGACCCGGGCAACCAGGACACCGGGTGACTCGGCATAGGGTGGACGACCATGACGTGGCTGATCACCGGCGGAGCCGGATACATCGGGGCGCACGTGGCACGGGCCATGGCCGGCGCCGGGGAGAGCGTCGTGGCGCTGGACGACCTGTCGGCCGCCGTGCCCGCGCGGCTCCCGGCCGAGGTCCCGCTCGTCCACGGCTCGACGCTGGACGGGGAACTGCTGAAGCGGGTCTTCGCGGAGTACGGCGTCACGGGCGTCGTCCATCTCGCGGCGCGCAAGCAGGTCGCGGAGTCGGTGGCGCAGCCCACCCGCTACTACCGGGAGAACGTCGGCGGCCTGGCCACCCTCCTGGACGCGGTCGCGGAGGCGGGCATCGGCCGGCTGCTGTTCTCCTCGTCGGCGGCGGTGTACGGCAACCCGGACACGGACCTGATCACCGAGGACACGCCGTGCGCCCCGGTGAACCCGTACGGCGAGACCAAGCTGGCCGGGGAGTGGCTGGTGCGGGCGGCGGGCCGGGCGCACGGGATCTCCACGGTGTGCCTGCGCTATTTCAACGTGGCGGGCGCGGCGGCGCCGGAGCTGGCGGACACCGGCGTGTTCAACATCGTGCCGATGGTCTTCGACCGGCTCACCCGGGACGAGGCCCCGCGCATCTTCGGCGACGACTACCCGACGCCGGACGGCACCTGTGTCCGGGACTACATCCACGTCGCCGACCTCGCGGACGCCCACCTCGCGGCGGCGCGGCGGCTCTCCGACGGGGATCTCGGCGGCGATCTGACCCTGAACATCGGCCGCGGCGAGGGCGTCTCGGTGCGCGAGCTGATCTCGGTCATCGGAGAGGTCACCGGCGACCGCCGGGCGCCCGTGGTGGAGGCCCGCCGCCCCGGCGACGCGCCGCGCGCGGTGGCCTCGGCGGAGCGGGCCGCGGAGGTGCTGGGCTGGCGGGCCCGGCACGGGGTGCGGGAGATGGTCGAGTCGGCGTGGGCGGGCTGGCGGCTGCACCACGGCGGCTGACGGCGCATCCCGTCCCCACGGCGGCCGACGCCCGCCACGGCACCGCCCCCCGGCGGCCGACGCTCTCCGGCCCCCTGACCTGCGGAACGTTTCCGCAGGTCAGGGCACATGACAACGGTGTTCAGTGCCGCGTTGCCCCCTACCCACGGCCCGTAGTTCACTGGCCTCCCGGCAGGCACACGGAAGGCGGTAGTCATGGGGGCAGGGCACGACCACGGGCACGCGCACTCCCACGCGCCGGCCCCGGGCACGGCCACGGCCGCGTACCGGGGACGGCTGCGGATCGCGCTGGGCATCACGCTCACGGTCATGGTGGTCGAGATCGTCGGCGGCCTGCTCGCGGACTCGCTCGCGCTGATCGCGGACGCGGCCCACATGGCGACCGACGCGGTGGGCCTCGGTATGGCGCTGCTCGCGATCCACTTCGCGAACCGCCCGCCGAGCACCAACCGCACCTTCGGCTACGCCCGCGCCGAGATCCTCGCGGCCCTGGCCAACTGTCTGCTGCTGCTCGGGGTCGGCGGGTACGTCCTGTACGAGGCGGTCCAGCGGTTCGTGGAGCCCGCGGCGACCCGGGGCGGCCTGATGGTCGTGTTCGGCCTCGTCGGCCTGGTCGCGAACTCCGTCTCGCTGCTCCTGCTGATGCGCGGCCAGAAGGAGAGCCTGAACGTGCGCGGCGCCTTCCTGGAGGTGGCCGCGGACGCGCTGGGATCGGTGGCGGTGCTGATCTCGGCCGCGGTGATCCTGGCCACCGGCTGGCAGGCGGCGGACCCGGTCGCCTCGCTGGTCATCGGGCTGATGATCGTGCCGCGGACACTGAAGCTGCTGCGCGAGACGCTGGACGTGCTGCTGGAGGCGGCGCCCAAGGGGGTCGACATGGCGGAGGTCCGGGCGCACATCCTGGCGCTGGACGGCGTCGAGGACGTACACGACCTGCACGCCTGGACGATCACCTCGGGCATGCCGGTGCTCTCGGCGCACGTCGTGGTCAGCTCCGAGGTGCTGAACGCCATAGGCAACGAGAAGATGCTGCACGAGTTGCAGGGCTGCCTGGGCGACCACTTCGACGTGGAGCACTGCACCTTCCAGCTGGAGCCGGGCGGCCACGCGGAGCACGAAGTCCGGCTGTGCCACTGACCCGCCCGACGCCGTACGCCTCACCCCGTACGCACTGCCGTTCGGCGCACCCCCGGGCGGTTCCCGGCGACCGGCGCCGGGCACGATGATCTACCGGGTCCGGCTCCCGCTGCCGCGCCGCGCGCGGACATGCGCGACGTGCCGGGAGTGCCGGATTCGTACGGCAGACTTGGGGTGCGAAGACCGAGGCGAAGGATGGGTATGCCGATCACACCTGCCACCGCGACGCACAGCTCGTCGAAAGGCACCGCAGAGGCGATTTTGCTGGAACTGGTCGACGAGAAGGGTGTGACGATCGGTACGGCGGAGAAGCTGGCCGCCCATCAGCCGCCGGGGCAGTTGCACCGGGCGTTCTCGGTGTTCCTCTTCGACGAGCAGGGCCGGCTGCTGCTCCAGCAGCGTGCGCTCGGCAAGTACCACTCCCCCGGCGTGTGGTCCAACACCTGCTGCGGCCACCCCTACCCGGGCGAGGCGCCGTTCGCGGCGGCGGCCCGGCGCACGTACGAGGAGCTGGGCGTGTCGCCGTCGCTGCTCGCGGAGGCCGGCACGGTCCGGTACAACCACCCGGACCCCGCCTCGGGCCTGGTGGAGCAGGAGTTCAACCACCTGTTCGTCGGCCTGGTGCAGGCGCCGCTCGGGCCGGATCCGGAGGAGGTCGCCGCTACCGCATTCGTGACGGCCGCCGAGCTGGCCGAGCGGCATGCCCGGGACCCGTTCTCGGCCTGGTTCATGACCGTGCTGGACGCGGCCCGCCCGGCGATCAGGGAACTGACGGGCCCGTCCGCCGGCTGGTAGGCGCGCGGCGGTCGGACGGACCGCCGGGCATCCGGCCACCGCCCGGCTCACGTCACGGCAGTGCGGCGGGCTTGAGCGGCAGGGCGGCCCAGATCACCTTGCCGCCGCTCGCCGTGTGCTCGACGTCGACCACCCCGCCCGCCTCCCGGGCCACCTCGCGGACCAGGAGCAGTCCCCGGCCGCCGGTCTGGCCGTGGTCGGCCTCCAGGGCGGTCGGGCGGTAGGGGTGGTTGTCCTCCACGGACACCCGCACCCACTCGGCTCCGACGGCCACCTCCACGGCGAGCACCGGCGACAGCAGCGCCGCGTGCCGGACCGCGTTGGTGACCAGCTCGGAGACGATCAGCAGCAGCCCGTGCACCAGGTCGTCGGAGACCGGCACCCCCTGGCGCAGCAGCAGGTCCCGCACCGCGTGCCGGGCCTGCGGGACCGAGGCGTCCACCGCGGCCGCGGTGAAGCGCCAGACACCTTCGTACGGCAGGGGGCCCGGCGGGCGTTCGCCGCCGCCCCCCGCTGGGCGCGGGCCGTCCCCGCGCCCGTGGTCGTCCATCGTCCGGTCGCCACCCTCGCGCTCGATTGTCACCACACGTCGAGTGTTGGTAACGACGCGCTCCGGTCCGGATGCCTGAACAGAAGTCGGCGAGTATCGAACGCTTTCTGACCGACTGCGTATGCCCTGGTCGCGGGTGGGACTGTTCCTGTTCCCCGGGCGCCGGTTCGCGAACTAGTCGGGTTGTACGAGGCCAACGATACGATCCCGGGCATGGAGCCCCAGCTGTCCCACCAGGTCGCCGACTCCGTCGCCACCGTGGTGATCCGTCACCCCGCCAAGCGCAACGCCATGACGACGGCGATGTGGCGGGCACTGCCCCCGCTGCTGGACGCGCTGGCCCGTGACCCGCGGGTACGGGTGCTGGTGCTGACCGGCGAGGGCGACACCTTCTGCGCGGGCGCCGACATCGCCACGCTCCAGGGCGCGCCGGAGGAGGCGCCGGCCCTCGCGGTCGCTGCCGAGGAGGCCCTGGCCGCGTTCCCCAAGCCGACCGTCGCCGCGGTGCGCGGGCACTGCGTGGGCGGCGGGGCGCAGCTCGCGGCGGCCTGTGATCTGCGGCTGGCGGAGGAGGGGGCGCTGTTCGGGGTGACACCGGCGAAGCTCGGCGTCGTCTATCCGGCCTCCTCCACCCGCCGGCTGGTGTCCCTGATCGGCCCGGCCGCGACCAAGTACCTGTTGTTCACGGCCGAGTTGATCGATGCGGACCGGGCGCTGAACGCCGGTCTGGTGGACGAGGTGCTGCCCGCGGGAGAACTGGACAAGCGGGTCGCGGAGCTGACCCGGATCCTGATGTCCCGCTCGCAGCTCACCCAGGCCGCCGCCAAGGAGTTCGCCGACGGCCGCACCGACCGCGACGCCTACTGGACCGCGCAGGCCCGCGGCAGCGGTGACGTCGCCGAGGGGGTCGCCGCGTTCCTGGAGCGCAGGCAGCCGCGCTTCACCTGGAGCCTGTCTACGTCAGGCTGAAGCGGCTCGCCGTACGGAACTCCGCGACCAGGTGCGCGGGCGCCTTCTCCGGCGACCCGGCGTCGTACGGCGGCTGGGGGTCGTACTCGGTCAGCAGCTGGACGGCCTGGGCGTGTTCGTCGCCGGCGATCGTGCCGAGGAGGGTGAGGCCCATGTCGATGCCGGACGACACGCCGGCCGCGGTGACGTACTTGCCGTCGACGACCACCCGGTCCCCGGTCGGCTCGGCCCCGAAGCCGCGCAGGTGGTCCAGGGCGAGCCAGTGGCAGGTGGCGCGGCGGCCCCGGAGCAGTCCGGCGGCGGCCAGCAGCAGCGAGCCCGTGCACACCGAGGTGGTCCAGGTGCTGGTGGCGTCCGCCGCGCGCAGCCAGTCCAGCAGGGCCGGGTTCTCCATGTGCGGCAACTGCCCGGGCCCGCCCGGCACGACCACGATGTCCGGCGACGGCACGTCGGCGAGGGTGCGGTCCGCGACGAGCGCGAGGTTCCCGGTGTCGGTACGCACCGGTCCGGTCCGCTCGGCCACGAACACGGTCTCCGAGTCGGGGAGCCGCCCGAGGGTCTCGTAGGGGCCGACGGCGTCGAGGGCGGTGAAGCGGTCGTAGAGGACGACGGCGATCTGCATGGGGTGCCTTTCTGTCGGGTCGGCGGGTGCGGGGACGGCCGGGGGTCGGCG
>NZ_MUMF01001044.1 GCF_002155905.1 Streptomyces tricolor
CCCGCACTGGCACACACCGAGGCCGCGATGACCCGGCTGGCCCCGCTGGGTCGCGTCGGCGAACCGGACGACGTCGCACACGCGGTGCTGTATCTCGCCTCGGACGCCTCGGCGTTCACGACGGGTCAGATACTCCGCCCGAACGGGGGCGTGGCGATGCCCTGGTGAGGCGCCCGGCCCGCCAGGCGGCCACCCAGCGCCCCGTCGGCACGGCCCCGGTCGCGCTCCCCTCGGGCACGCAGTGCACGGGCAGCAGGCTCAGCCCCCACCCGCCGGCCGCGACGGCCCCTTCCAGCACCCCCGCGTCCTCCCCCGTGGCGAGCCGCAGCACGGCCCACCACCACGCCGCCCCGGCCCCGAGCGCGATCGTCCAGCGCACTGTCCGCCCCACCATGCCCGCCATCACCTCCAGCCGGACGCTAGACCGTCGCCTGTCCCGCACGGGAGGCGCACCACGGGCTCACCGATGCAACACCGGACCACGCGGCATCACGGGCGGCGACCGCCGCCTGCCACGCCTGTTACGCGTTCTCCGCCTGGAACATCCAGTGGTGCTTCTCCAGATCGGCGGTGATCCCGATCAGGAGGTCCTGGGACACCGCGTCCGGTTCCCCGGTCGCCTGCACCCGCTCCCTCATCCGGGTGATGACCGAGCCCAGCGCGTCCACCATCGCCCCGACCGCGTCCGCGTCCTTGATCCATCCGGCCGGGGTGGTCTTGATGCCGCTGCCGTTGGCCACCGTGGCGGCGCGTCCGTCGGGCGGTACGCCCAGCGCGGAGGCCCGCTCGGCCACCGTGTCCGA
>NZ_MUMF01001045.1 GCF_002155905.1 Streptomyces tricolor
CCTCGCCGACGAGCACCTCGCCGTTCTTGGCGAAGGCGACGACGGACGGCGTGGTCCTGGCACCCTCGGCGTTGGTGATGACGGTGGGCTCGCCGCCCTCCAGAACGCTGACGACGGAGTTAGTCGTGCCCAGGTCGATGCCGACCGCACGTGCCATGGTTGATTCCTCCAGCTGACTTGAGTGGAACAGGCTCAAGTGTGCCCGAGGAGACCCGCCGGGTCAACAGACCTGAGTCGGCCGGACTCAACTCTTATCCGTTTCTTACGCGCAAGTGCCCGCTGACCTGCGTCGATGCCGAGCGGCGACCCTGCGGGACGGGGATCAGAAGAAGGGCGAGAACGGCGACGACCACCCCGCCGGCCACCCAGAGCACGGCCTGCCCCCCGGTCCACCCGGTGTGCACCAGCACCCCCACCAGCACCGAGGAGAAGGACCCGGCCCCGAGCAGCACGACCGAGCCCTGCGGGGTGAGCCCGAGCCGCCGCAGCCGGTGCGCGAGGTGGTCCGGGCCGCGCCGCAGCAGCGGGCGGCGGGCCACCCCGCGGGCGAGGACCACGAGCA
>NZ_MUMF01001046.1 GCF_002155905.1 Streptomyces tricolor
CCTTCAACGACCCCGACCGCGTCCCCGGGGGATCAGACGGGCGGGGCGACGAAGCAGCCGCGGTCGGGGTCGTTGAAGGACTCCTTGGCGACGAGTTCGTTCATGGGGTTCGCCGTGCCCCACTGGTCGGTGACCTCGGGCCGGGAGAAGTCGTAGACGTGGGGGTGCCAGGTGTCCTCGTCCAGGCACTCCAGCTCCGTCGTGTACTCGACGGTGTTGCCGTGCGGGTCGAGGAAGTACGTGAAGGTGTTGTCGCCCGCCATGTGCCGGCCGGGACCCCAGATCTTCTTGAACCCGGCGCGCATGACGCGGCCGGAGCCGCGCATGTACTCGTCGAGGCCGCGCATCTCGAAGGAGATGTGGTGCAGGGAGGTGTGCGGGCCCTTGGCCAGCGCCATGGAGTGATGCTGGCTGGAGATCCGCATGAAGTGCATGACCTCGCCCATGTGCGGCGAGCTGAGCGTGTCGGAGAGGCGGAAGCCCAGGTGGCGCTCGTACCACTCCCTCGTGCGGTTCAGGTCGGGGGAGTTGAGGACGACGTGGGACAGCTTGACCGGGATCGACTCCTTCTCCTCGATCTTGCGGTGCCGGCGGACCTCGACGTCGGCGGAGACTTCGAGGGTGCGGCCGTCGATGTCGAAGAAGCGGAAGCCGTAGCCACCGCCGGGG
>NZ_MUMF01001047.1 GCF_002155905.1 Streptomyces tricolor
CGACCCGGCGGCCCGCGAGCGCCGTGACGCCGTGCTGAAGCTGCCGCTGCGGCTGGACGAGGTGGGCGCCTGCCTCAAGGCCGCCCAGGAGCTGGTCGACGCGGCTGCCGAGGACGCCAAGCAGCTCGCCGAGGAGATGGACGGCAAGGAGACCGAGGAGCTGAAGGCGGCGCTCGGCGCGGCCCAGGGCGGCCGGCTGCCGCGGGGCACGGCGGGGGTGATGAAGGACCTGGAGGACATGCAGAAGCGCCGCAGAACCCGTACGCAGCGCGACAGCCTGGACGTCGCNNCGCCTTCTACCGCGACGTCCTCGCCCTCCAGCTCGGCACGCGCGTGGCACTGGCCAACACCGACGCCGAGGACGCCCTGGAACGGCTGGCCCGCGCCAGCACCCCGGAGTCCACACTCCGCCGCATCGAGGCCATCGCCGCGTGCCGCGAGGCCCTGGACCGCAATGTCGCTCCGCTGCTGGCGGTGGAGGCGATGACGATGGCACTGCGAGCGGGGTGAAGCGGGGCGCACGCTCGGGGTGAGACGCGACAGGCCCTCGGGCCGAAGCGGGGGCGCACGCTCAGGGTGAAGCGGGGCGCGCGCTCCTCGGCCCCGCGCACGCCCCACCGGCTGCGACTCCCGCACGCCCCACCGCCC
>NZ_MUMF01001048.1:0-223 GCF_002155905.1 Streptomyces tricolor
GGCCGCCCGGTCCCGGGCCGGTGCCTGGTAGGAGAACAGGGCGAAACCGGCCGCCGCGACGATCGCCACTCCCGTGCCCGCGGCGGCCAGCAGCAGGGGGCGGCGGAAGCCGTGGCGGGACGGGGCGGACTCGGCCACGGCCGGAAGCCGCTCGGTGGTCGCGGCCGGCCGGGGGCCGTGCGCCACCGCGGGGAACGGCTCCGGGCGGACGGCCGCGGAGCCG
>NZ_MUMF01001048.1:242-522 GCF_002155905.1 Streptomyces tricolor
TCGCGCAGTGCCGCGGCGGCCCGCTCGGTGCAGTCGCACGACGGGGTGTTGTCCGGCCCCCTCGGCGCCCCGCACTCCGGGCAGGTGGTGCCCTGCTCTGCCGTCACGCCCGTGTCCCCTCCCCTCCGGAACTTCAGAGATTATGCGGATCCCCTCCACATCCGCAGGACTCAACAGGCCATAAGTGGTGACACCGATCACGATGGAAGGGGTGTACCCGAGCCTCGGGAGGTCTCCATGGCCCTGGACACGCACGGGACGGCGAAGGACGTGGGCGGCG
>NZ_MUMF01001049.1 GCF_002155905.1 Streptomyces tricolor
CCGGGAGGGCAGGCGGCGCGCGGAGATGTGCGGTACGGGGACGAAGCCGAGCCGCTTGACCGCGCGGGCGGCGGTCAGCCGGGTGGCGGTGTCCTCGCCGGCCAGGAAGGTGATGTTGATCCGGGTGCCCGGCGGGATGCTGTCCCGCGCCGCCTCGAGGCCGGGCACGTCCTTGCCGGTCATCTCCAGGGAGAAGTCGTCCAGCAGGTCGTCCTGCAGAGCGGGGTTCATCGTGCTTCTCGTGCTCCTCGTACGGCCGTCCCGGACCCGGCCGATGATGCCACGCGGGCCGCGGGGGCCCGCGGGCAGGGGCACCGGCCGCCGGTTTATGGACCTGTCGGCCGCCCCCTGTTTGGCCCTGGCCTGCGGACCAAGAGCGGGGCAGGGTGGTGTTCCCGATCACCGAGGAGGCCCTCTTGAGCGTTTCGTCGTCGCACCCGGCTGCCCGAGCGGTGGTGGCGTGACCGTGCGATTCCGGCATGCGGACCCGGTGTGGGCCGCGTTCCCCGAGCTGTCCGCGGGCGTGCTGTACGCCGCCGGCGTCGACGCCCCCGCGGACACCCGGCGGCGGGCCGCCGGGTACACCGACCGGGCCGTGGCCCGGCTGGCACGGGCCAGCGAGGGCGAGTTCCCCGAGGTGCTGGCCTGGCGGCGGACCTTCAGCCGGATGGGGGTGAAGCCCACGCAGTACCGGTCCGCCTCGGAGTCGCTGCTGCGCCGGCTGCGGAAGGAGGGGGCGCTGCCGCGCATCCATCCGCTGGTGGACCTGTGCAACGCCGTCTCGGTGGCGTACGCGGTCCCGGTGGCGGTCCTCGACGTCGACCGGATCACCGGGCCGCTGCTGGAGGTGCGGCCGGCTCGCGGGGACGAGACGTACACCGCGTTCGGCGGTGGCGTCGAGCGTCCCGCGCCCGGCGAGGTGACCTTCGTCGACTCCGCCGGCCGGGCGCACGCCCGCCGCTGGACCCACCGGCAGAGCGGGCACTCGGCGGTCGGCGCGCACACCGGGCGGGTGCTGGTGGTGGCGGAGGCGATGCACGACGGCGGCGCGGAGACCGTGGCCGAGGTGCTGAAGACGGTCGAGGAGGAGGTGGCGGCGCACTGGGCGGCCACCACGGCGACGGCCGTGCTCACCCCGGCCGCCCCGGAGTTCGTCTTCGGCCATTGACCGGCCGGCGCAGGGGGCACCGGCGCGTGACAGCATGAGCGGCGTGGACGAGGGGCGGGGTACGGACGGTCTCTTATAC
>NZ_MUMF01001050.1 GCF_002155905.1 Streptomyces tricolor
GTCGAGAGGCATCGGGCGTTCTCCCTGCTGCGTCGCCGGGCGGCGGAACCGCCGCCTGTCAGGGAGTCTGCCGCGCGCGCGTACCGGCCGCCGATCGGTGCTGCGGCATCCGGGGGCGGGGGCTACGGCGTCCGGGGCACGACCGGTGCCACCGCATCCGGCGCAGGCGACTGCGGCGTCCGGGGCACGATCGCTGCTGCGGCATACGGGGCGGGCCCGGATACGGCGACGGTCCCCGTCCTGCGCTCAGGACGGGGACCGTGGAGCCGTACCGCTCATGCCGACCCGACGAAGATCACCATCAGCAGCCACACGACCGGAGCCGTGGGCAGCAGCGAGTCGAGGCGGTCCATGATGCCGCCGTGGCCGGGGAGCAAGGTGCCCATGTCCTTGATGCCCAGGTCCCGCTTGATCATGGATTCGCCGAGGTCGCCCAACGTGGCGCTGCCCGCGACCGCGAGGCCCAGCAGCAGCCCCTGCCACCAGGTGCCGCCGTCGATCAGGAACTGCATGCACAGCGCGCCCGCGACCATCGCGAACAGCACCGCGCCCAGCAGGCCCTCGCGGGTCTTGCCGGGGCTGATGCGCGGGGCGAGCTTGTGCTTGCCGAACCGCCAGCCGACCGCGTACGCGCCCGTGTCGCTGACGACCGTCAGCAGCAGGAAGGTGAGGACCCGCCAGGGGCCGTCGTCGGCGGTGAGCATCAGCGCGACGAACGTGGCCAGGAACGGCACGTAGAACGCGGCGAAGACGCCGGCCGTGACGTCCTTGAGGTAGCCCTCCGGAGGTTCCGTCATCCGCCAGACCAGCGCGGCCAGCGCCGTCAGCGCCATGGCGACCCACGCGCCCTCGGCGCCGCGGACATAGCCGGCGACGACCATCGCCGCCCCGCCGACCGCGAGCGGAACCAGCGGCGCCTTGATGCCCTTGCGCTCCTGGAGCCTGCTGGTCAGTTCCCACAGGCCGACGACGACGGCGACCGCGATCACTCCGACGAAGACGGCCTTCTGGATGAACAGGGACGCGACGATCACCACACCGAGCCCGACGCCCACGCCTATGGCCGCGCTCAGGTCACGGCCCGCGCTCTTCTTCTGCGGCGCTGGCGCCGGCTGCGGGGCGTCGGGCATGGGCTCCGGGTTCTGGGTCTCGGCCGGGAGTTCCCCGGTCTGGAACGTCTCGTCTCGGAACAAGGGGCCGCTCAGCCGAGCGGCCCCCCGGTTGTCGTCCTGGTCTCCGCCATACGCGGGTACGTCGGGCACGATGGGCATGGGGCGAGTCTGCTGCGCCTCAGGCGCATCGTACGTGGGACCCGCCGGGACGGCTTCCGGGACGGGCTGGGCGGGCCCGCCCCCGGTGGGACCCCAGTACCCGGCCTGGCCCGCCGCCTGCGGCGCCCCCCAGGAAGAGTTGCTCATCAGACTTCGAGCAGCTCCGCTTCCTTGTGCTTGAGCAGCCCGTCCACCTGGGCGACGTACTTCGCCGTGGTGTCGTCTAGCTCCTTCTCC
>NZ_MUMF01001051.1 GCF_002155905.1 Streptomyces tricolor
GGCGTAGGCGTAGGTCGCTCAGGTCCCTAGACGTAGGTGGGTGACGGGGATCCGAGGGGGCGGTGGGTCACTGCTGGGTGCGGGGGAAGGTGACCTCGACCCGGCGGTTCTTCTTGCGGCCGGCCTCGGTGGAGTTGTCGGCGATCGGGTACTGCTCGCCGTAGCCGCGGACGTCGAAGGTGATGGACGGGCTGTTCAGGTCCTGGTCGAGGACGGCCTGTACGGCGTTGGCGCGCTGTTTGGAGAGGGTGTCGCCGTGGGCGGAGGAGCCGAGGTTGTCGGTGAAGCCGAAGACGCGGACCTGGGTCGCGTTCTGCTTCCTGATCTCCTCGGCGATGCCGGCGATGCGGGCTTTCGCCTCCGTGCTGATCCTGGCGCTGTCCTTGGCGAACAGCACCTCGGCCTGGAGGGCGAAGGTCACATCGGCGTTGGTGTCCTCCCGGCGCTCGTCCCCGCTCTGGTCCTCCACGACCGACTTGATGTCCAGCACCTTGGCCTCGGCGAGCGTGGCCCCCTCCGGAAGCTTCAGGTCCGGATCCGTGGGGTCGACCTTCACCGGGGCGGCGGCGGTGGGTTCGGTGCCGGGGGGGTCACC
>NZ_MUMF01001052.1 GCF_002155905.1 Streptomyces tricolor
CTACGGCTCCCCGGCCCGCCGCCTCACCCCGGGCACCCTCTACGTCGACCCGCACGGCCGCGGCGACTTCACCTCCGTCCAGGCCGCGGTGACCGCCGCCACCGGCAGCGGCCGGACCCTGGTGATCGCCCCCGGCCGCTACCGGGAGACGGTCGCCGTCGACGCCGGGCGTACGGAGATGACCTGGATCGGCGCCTCCGGGAACCCGCGGGACGTGGTGATCGTCCACGACAACGCGGCCGGCACCCCCAAGCCCGGCGGCGGTACCCACGGCACCAGCGGTTCGGCGACGACCACCGTACGGGCCGACGGGTTCACCGCGCGCTGGATCACCTTCGCCAACGACTGGCTGCGCGCCGACCACCCGGACGTCACCGGCACCCAGGCCGTCGCCCTCAAGGCGCAGGGCGACCGCGGCGCCTTCCTGCACTGCCGCTTCCTCGGCCACCAGGACACCCTGTACGCCGACTCCCCGGCCCTGTCCGTCTTCGCCCGCCAGTACTACGCGCACTGCTACGCCGAGGGAGACGTCGACTTCGTCTTCGGCCGGGCCACCGCGGTGTTCGAGCACTGCCACTTCCGCACGCTGAACCGGACGGACCTGGCCGCGGCGCCCTACGGCTTCGTCTTCGCGCCCTCCACGGCCGCCGCCAACCCGCGCGGTTACCTGGTCGTCCGCGGCCGTGTCACCAGCGGGGCCCCCGACGCCTGCTACAAGCTGGCCCGCCCCTGGGTCCCCAGCTCCGACCCCACCGCCCGCCCCATGCTCACCGTCCGCG
>NZ_MUMF01001053.1 GCF_002155905.1 Streptomyces tricolor
GCCGTCGCCGCCGACCTGGACGGCCGCGAGCGGGCGGTGCTGCGGGCGGCGGGTGCGGTGATCGCCACCAGCGACTGGGCGGTGCGCCGGCTCGTCTCCCACCACGGCCTCGCCCCCGACCGGGTGCACGTGGCCGCGCCCGGCGCCGACATCGCACCCCTCGCGCCCGGCACCGACGGCGTCTCCCGGCTGCTGTGCGTGGCCGCCGTGACCCCGCGCAAGGGCCAGCACCGGCTGGTGGAGGCGCTCGCCGCGGTCCGGGACCTGCCGTGGACCTGCGAGTGCGTCGGCGGCCTCGGCCACGACCCCGGGTACGTCGCGCACCTGCGGGAGCTGATCGCCCGTCACGGCCTCGCCGACCGGCTGCACCTGACCGGCCCGCGCTCCGGCGCCGACCTCGACGCCTCCTACGCCGCGGCCGACCTCATGGTCCTCACCTCCTACGCCGAGACCTACGGCATGGCGGTCACCGAGGCCCTCGCCCGGGGCATCCCGGTCCTCGCCACCGACGTCGGCGGCCTGCCCGAGGCGGTCGGCCGCGCCCCGGACGGCGGGGTGCCCGGCATCCTCGTCCCGCCGGAGGACCCCGCCGCGCTCGCCGCCGACCCAGCCGCTCAGTTCGCCGAAC
>NZ_MUMF01000106.1 GCF_002155905.1 Streptomyces tricolor
CGCCTGCTCCGCCTGACGATCCACGACGACGGCATCGGCCTCCCGCCCGGCATCACCCTCGAACGGCTCCGCGGCTCGGGCCACTTCGGCCTGCTCGGCATGGTCGAACGGGCCGCACAGGCGGGAGTCGGGATCCACATCGGAAGGGGCGCGGACGAAGGAGGCACGGAGATACGCCTGGACATCCCGCTACCACCCACGCCCCTCCCCGACCCCTGACCTCTGACCCCTGACCTTCGACCCCTCATCCCGAAACCTCTGAGAGGAGGCACCATGCGGCCCTCACAGCCACCGAGGCACTCGCACAGCGACCTGCGGCCGGAGTTCCCACCGCCGGCGCCGGCACCCCCACCGTTGCGGCTGCTGGTCGCCGACGACAATCCCGTGGTCCGCGCCGGCCTGACGGCCCTGCTCACGGGCCGCCCGGACACCACGGTGGTGGCGGAGGCGGGGGACGGCCGGGAGGCGTACGAGGCGGCGGTCCAGCACCGGCCCGATGTCATCCTCCTCGACGTCCGGATGCCCGGAGTCGACGGAATCTCGGCGTTGCCCCACCTGGTGGGGCTGGCCCCCGTCATGATGCTCACCTACAGCCACGAGACGGAGACCGTGCGGGAGGCACTGCGGCTGGGGGCAGGGGGGTATCTGGTGCACGGCGAGTTCACGACGGAGCAGTTGGTGCGGGCGGTACGGGACGTCCGGGAGGGCCGACCGCATGTGACGCCCGGGGCGGCGAAGGCGTTGCTGCTGGACCTCCGAAGAGATGCACCTGCACACACGACGCCCCAACCCCCCGTAGTTTCGGAGGATTCCGCCCCCTCCACCCTTTCGCATATGCAACCATCTATGGGACAGTCGTTCCGGTCGCGGTTCCGGCTGAGTACGAGGGAGGCGGAGATCATGGACCTCATCGCGTCCGGCATGACCAACCAGCAGATCGCCGCCGCCTGCTTCATCAGCGAAAAGACGGTCAAGAACCACATCAACCGCATCTTCGCCAAGCTCCACAGCACCACGCGGTCCCAGGCGACGGCGAAGTGGCTGGGGGTGGCCTGATATGCGCCGGCGGGGGAGCAGCAACAGCAGGAAATGGGCCTGCGGTTGGGCCCTCGGGCCCTCTGTTCGGCCCGTGAAAGCGCTCTACGGTTCCTCGGTCGGAAGCAGGCCCGGAGGGGAGCACCGTGAGCGATCTTTTGCTGAAGACGGCTGTGGCGACCAAGGTTCGCCTGCACGGTTGGAAGAACACGACGGTCGAGGCGATGCGCCGTCGTGGCGGCGACCGAGGACAGACCGCGGTCGAGTACCTGGGCATTATCGCGGTGGTGGTTGCGATCGTTCTGGCGATCACGGGGACGGACATCGGCAAGACCATCCTCGACAAGATCAAGTCCAAGATCACGGAAATCACCTGATCTTCCCGCGCGGGCGCGGCGACTCCGGGCAGGCCTTCCCCATCTACATCACGGTGGTGG
The DNA here is from genome assembly GCF_002155905.1 of Streptomyces tricolor. Taxonomy (GTDB): domain Bacteria; phylum Actinomycetota; class Actinomycetes; order Streptomycetales; family Streptomycetaceae; genus Streptomyces; species Streptomyces tricolor. The sequence continues at coordinate 1,473 of NZ_MUMF01000106.1, forward strand.
CGGGCCTGCTCTTTCTTGCGTTCGCCTACCTAGCGGTGGGCCAGGCAGCGGTGAACCGCGGTGGCGCTCAGACGGCGGCTGACGCGGCGGTGCTGGCCGCAGCTCAGAGCGGGCGTGACCAACTTGCGGCCGCATGGGCCGCTGACCTGCTCGAACCCAGCAGGTGGCAGGACATCTTCGACGGCAGGGTTCCTCTCGACAACCCATGTGGGCGAGCGGAGCAACTGGCAGCACAGAACCACGCCACATTGAATGGCTGCGACTGGCAGCTTCTGCGATACACGGTCGATGTCGAAACGAACAAGTCAGTCGGGGATTCCGTCGTCCCGGGAACGGAGGACATCCACTCCAAGGCTTCTGCGACGGCCGTGATCGAACCGCGCTGTGAACTCCCTGGTGAGCCCGGTGCGGACGATGAACTGCCGCAACTCGTCTGCGACGGAAAGCCCTGGGAGCTGGATCCGGATGACGTAGCGACTCTGCCCGCGCCCGAGGACCTCTTCGATGTTCACCTGGCCGCCGACTGACAAGCGGACGACGATGGAAAAGGGAAGCAGCGCGATGAGCATGCGGTTCACTGCGAAGGCTCGCAGGGGAATGGTCGCCATGACCATTGCTGTCGGCTTGGCCGTCGGTGTGGCCGGTTGTGGCGGTGGGGACACGGATGACAAGAAGCCGGACGGTTCTGCGTCCGCCTCCAGGAAGGGCGGCTCTCAGGCGAGTCCTCAGGAGGGACAGTCCGCAGAACCTCTGGCTGAATTGCGAGGCCCCGACGGACTGACGCTGAAAATCACGTCAGCACAGCGCGACCCGGGTGGGTTCGTCACGATCAACGCACAGCTCAAGAATGACGGCAGCAAGGATGCCGTCCTGTCGTCGCAACTGACCGGCAACGAGACAGAAATCATGAAGAACGGGCAGTCGTTCGGCGGAGCCACGCTTGTGGATTCGAAGGCGAAGAAGCGCTACTACGTGCTGCGGGACACCGACGGACGGCCTCTGACCACGACCGGCGTTCAGTCCGTCCGGGCGGGCGATACGGTGCCCGTTTTCCTGCAGTTCCCGGCGCCGCCGACCGGCACGACGGAAGTCAGCTTCCAGTTGCCCACCTTCGCCAGCGCCCCCCTCCAGATCTCCGGGTGAGGCCCCCGTGACCACCACACCCCGTCTCGCCCTCACCTCCGCCGTCCTGTTGCTCGTCGTGACCCTGCCCGCCGCCCCCGCGGTCGGCGGGCAGGGTCACGACG
>NZ_MUMF01001054.1:0-279 GCF_002155905.1 Streptomyces tricolor
TGACCTGGGTGGCCGCCGCCGTCACCCGGCAGGGCGCGGTGCTGCAACCGCTGCCCAAGGGGCGGCTGCTGGCCACCCAGTTCGCGGCGGGCGCCGCCAACCATCTGCTGCCCACGGGGCTGGGCGCGGGCGCCGTGAACCTGCGTTTCATGACCGTGTGCGGGGTGCCGCCGGCCCGTTCCTCGGCCGCGCTCGCCCTGTACCTGCTGGCCGAGTCCGTGGGCCGGCTGGGACTGCTGGCCGCGCTGCTGATCGTGTTCCCGGACGCGCTGCGGCTCG
>NZ_MUMF01001054.1:297-667 GCF_002155905.1 Streptomyces tricolor
CGGCCGTGGCGGGCCTGCTGGTGGCGGCGGGTGCCGTGCCGGTCCTCGTACGCCCCCTGCGCGCCCGGCTGGCCGGGTTCGCGCGGGACGCCCTGGGCGAGGTGCGGTCGGTGCACGCGCGGCCGGCCCGCGCGCTGGCCCTGTGGGGCGGCTCGCTGGCCTTCCCCGCGCTCCAGGCGGCCGGGCTGGTCGCGGTCGGGCAGGCGCTGCGGCTGCCGGTGCCGCCCGCGCACATGGTGCTGGCCTACCTCGCCGCGACGGTCGCGGTGGCCCTGGTGCCCACGCCCGGCGGGCTGGGTTCGGTGGAGGCGGCGCTGGTCGTGGCGCTGGTCGCGGTGGGCGGTCCGGCGGCGGTGGCCACCGCGGTGGT
>NZ_MUMF01001055.1 GCF_002155905.1 Streptomyces tricolor
TGGCGGCCGGCTCGGCGGCCGGCTCGGCGATCGGGTCGGCCCTTCGGGGCGGGCCCGGTGCCCGGGTCGGTCCTTCGGGGGCGGGCCCGGTGATACCCGTAATACCTGAGAGCTACCCGCGAGGACAGCTCCCTGGCGGGACGCCGACGACCGCCCCCGATCCGTAACTTCCTTTGCAGTCGAGCCCGATGGCCGGGCACACGGAAAGGAAGCCGACCATGGGGCAGCCGCGCACGCGAGGACTGATGGCCCGTGCCCGCCGGGCGCTCCTCTCCGCCCTCGTCACCGCCGCCCTCGTCACCCCCCTCGCCGGCGCGGCCCGCCCGGAGATCCCCGCACCGCCTCCCGCCACCACCCTCAGCACACCCGGCCTCCCCTCCGTCTACGCGGCGAACCGGAAGAACGCCGCCGAGGCGGCCCGCATGGCCGCCGCCCACGGCGACGCGCACCGGGCCGCCGCGGTCCGCGCCCTCGCCGCCCCGTCCCGCCGGCTCCTCGCCTTCGACGGCCGCGGCGCCGGCCAGGCCACAGAGGTCCTCGGCGACCTCGCCCACGCCGAACACATCGCGGTCCTGGTCCCCGGCTCGGACACCTCCCTGGACACCTACGCCCGCTTCCACCGGGCCGCCGCGGCCCTGTCCGCCGACCTCACGCACCGCGCCGCCCCCGGCACCCGCGTCGCCGTCGTCGCCTGGCTCGGCTACGAGACCCCGGCCACGGTGAGCACCACGGTCACCACCCCCACCCGCGCCGACGAAGCCGCCCCCCGCCTGCGCGCCCTCGTCCGCCGGCTGCGCACCGAGGCACCCGCGGCGCACCTGTCCCTGCTCTGCCACTCCTACGGCTCCGTGGTCTGCGGCCGAGCCGCCCCCGGCCTGGACGCGGACGACATCGCCCTGGTCGGCAGCCCCGGCACCGGCGCGGACTCCGCCGCCGCCCTGCACACCCGCGCCCGGATCTGGGCGGCCCGCGGCAGCGAGGACTGGGTGGCGCACGTCCCGCACATGCGTGCCGACCTCTTCGGCGCCACCGTCGGCTTCGGTGCCGACCCCGTCTCCGCCGCCTTCGGCGCCCGGGTCTTCGACGCGGCCGACGCCGGCCACAGCGGCTACTTCACCCCGGGCTCGGCCGCCCTCGCCCACCTCGCCCGCATCACCCTCGACGACCCCTCGGAGGCAACCCGTGGCTGAGCCGCCCCTGAGCACTCCGGCCCCCTACCGGGCACTGCGCGCGATCCGCCGGGGCGCGCACCGCGTGGACGCCGCCACCCCCGCGTCCCGGGACCGTGCCGTCGACGCCCTGCGCGCCACCGCGATCCTCGGTGTCGTCCTGGGCCACTGGCTGGTCACCGCCCTGGTCGCGGCGGACGGCGGCCTGCACACGGCGAGCCCGTTGCAGCACATGCCCCGGCTGGCCCCCGTCTCCTGGCTCCTCCAGACCCTGGCCGTGTTCTTCCTGGTCGGCGGGTATGCGGCGACCAGAAGCCTGAACACGGCCCGGGCCAGGGGCGAGTCCTACGGCGGATGGCTGCGCGCCCGCATGACCCGGCTGCTGCGCCCGGTCGCCGCGCTCCTCGGCC
>NZ_MUMF01001056.1 GCF_002155905.1 Streptomyces tricolor
ACTGCGTCGGCGGGAAGAACTCGATCTCCTGGTAGAACGGCAGCTTCTGCCGCGTGCCCCGGATGTGACCGCGCTCCATGTCCGCGTTCTTGAAGCGGAAGCCCAGCTGGATGAAGGCGTCCAGGATCGCCTTCTGCGCCGGCAGCGGGTGCACGTTGATCGGGTCCAGGTCACCGGAGTCCACGGCCCGCGCGATCGCCAGCTCGGTGGTCACACCGATGTTCATCCCGCGCAGCGACTGCCCGTCGATCATGGTGATCGGCGTCTCCCAGGGGATCTCCAGCCCGAACGGCACCGCGTGCACGGCCCCCGCCTGCAGCTCGAAGGCCCCGCCGAGCTGCACCTTGGTGAACTCGATGTCCTGCTTGTACTCCTGGTCGCCGCTCTCCACCTCGACCTTGGCCTGCAGGCCGACGGACAGCCCCTCGATGGCCTGGTTCACGGAACCGCCCTGGATCCGCACCTCACCCTGGACGACCCCGCCCGGTACGACGTTGACCTCGGTCAGCACCGTCTCGACCGACGCCCCGCCGGCCCCCAGGCTCGCGAGCAGCTTCTTGAACGCCATGACACTCCTTCTACGACTGGACCCTCGACCCGTACAAACGCGATCGCCCCGCACCCGGTTCCGTCGGT
>NZ_MUMF01001057.1 GCF_002155905.1 Streptomyces tricolor
GGTCGCCGCGCTCCTCGGCCTGTGGACGGTGGCCGGCACCGTCCTGCTGCTCACCGGCACCCCCCTGGCCACCCTTCACACCCTGCTCAAGCTGGCCCTGTCACCCCTGTGGTTCCTGCTGGTCCTCGCCGCCCTGACGGCCGGCACTCCGCTCGTCGCCCGCCTCAACCCGCTCTGGCCGCTCGCCGTCGTCCTGCACGTGGACCTGCTCCGATTCGGCCTGCACCTCGGCCCGTCCTGGCTCGGCTGGATCAACCTGGCCGCCGGCTGGCTGGTCCCCTACACCCTGGGCGCGGCATGGGCCCGGGGCGAGCTGCACACCCGGCGCTCGGCCTGGGCGCTCCTCCTCGGCGGTACGGCGGCCACCGCGGTCCTCGTGGGGTGCGCGGGCTACCCGGCGTCCATGGTCGGCGTCCCCGGCAGCGCGGTGTCCAACCTGAACCCGCCGACGCTGGCGGCCGTCACTTTCGGCCTGGCCCAGTGCGGCCTGGCGCTCCTGCTGCGCGACCGGCTGCG
>NZ_MUMF01001058.1 GCF_002155905.1 Streptomyces tricolor
CCGCCCGGTGGTCGTCGTGGCCGTCAACGGAGGTCCCGCCTCCGCTGCTGCCACCGCCCTTCCCCTGGCGCACTCCCGGGCCGGTGCACTGCTGATCGTCTGCGGCGACCCGCAGCAGATCAACTCGGTGCTGGGCGCCGGCGTCTGAGCCGCGTCCGGCACCCCGTTGACAGCAGGGTGCCGAAGGAGCCGCTCCGGCGGAATCCGCACGGTGCGGCTTTTGGCATGCTCGGACGACGGGTCGCCGCAGCGCCGCTGGTGACTCCGGGGACGCGCGGGTTGCCCGTTCGGCGGGATCCAGGTCGCCACGGCGGCGCATGTCGGTGCCGGACCGCACGGTCGGCGTGCGCAGCCGTGGAGCGTGCGATCGCGACGTCGGTGCGTTTCCGGAGCCGGTCCCGCATGTCCGCCGGACGCGAGCGCGGGCCCGCCTGTGCTTCTCGGTGCCGCTCGTGGCGCGCGTCGGGTCGGCCCTGTCATCAGGCGCACCGGCCCGGCACGGCGTTCGTGCTGCCCGGCCGGCTCGCGCCGCCGGCCGGGCAGCACGAACGCCGTGCCGGGCCGGTGCGCCTGATGACAGGGCCGACCCGACGCGCGCCACGAGCGGCACCGAGAAGCACAGGCGGGCCCGCGCTCGCGTCCGGCGGACAGGCGGGA
>NZ_MUMF01001059.1 GCF_002155905.1 Streptomyces tricolor
CCCGCAGCCCCCGCGCACGTCTCGCCGGGAGCCGTCGGACCCCCGGGCCGGGGTGCGGGAGGCTGCGCCTAGGCTCTGACCATGCTGTTGATCCACGGCGGGGAAGCCGTAGCCGACGCTCCCGAACCGCGCACGGGGGGAGTGCCACTCGTCCCGGACGGATTCGTCTGGCCGGACTGCCGGGAGTGCGGCGGACCGCTGCAGTTCCTCGCCCATCTGCCCGTCGATCTCGGGGTGATCGCGGTGTTCTTCTGCCAGAACGACCCCGGCATGTGCGACGACTGGGACGCCACCGCCGGTGCCAACCGCGCCTTCGTGTTCACGGGCCGACTCGCGGCGGCCACCGTCCCCGCCGAAGGCGAGACGCTGCTCGGTGCGGTCACCGCCTTGCGCCCGCACCCGGCCGACGCCCCCGCCGCGGAGCCGGTCCTGGGCCGGCTGGGCGGCGAACCCGACTGGCTCCAAGGGGACGAGACCCCTGACTGCCCTTCCTGTACCGCGCGGATGACCTTCACGGCCGAACTCGAAGAGGGATCCGACTTCGCGACCTCCGCCAACTTCGGCGGAGGCGGCCGCGGTTACGTCTTCCACTGCCGTCCCTGCGGCGAGGCCGCCTTCCTCTGGCAGCGGTGAGGACCGCCTGTCCGAGCGGGGCGGACGCACCGCGGAGTCCGAGTGCGCCGCTCCCGGTCCTCAGGTACCGGGAGCGGCGCGGATCCGCGGGCGGCCGAACCCTCGGCCGGACCGCTGCACCCTTTCCGGACTCCTACACCCTCTCCGGACCGCTGACGCTCTCCGCCCTGCCCCGCGCGGGCACCGCCGTGGTGTCGCGGGGCGGTGCGGCCGGCTCCGGGAGGGTGAGGAAGAGGGTCATGGCGGCGCTCGCCAGGTAGAGGCCGGCGAAGATCCACATCACGCCCTGGACTCCGAGGGGCCCGAGGAAGAGCCCGACCACGGCCGGGCCCACGAAGGTGCTGGCTCCGGCGCCGAGGTTGAGCGCCGACATCGCCTGCCCCTTGTGGTCCGGGGCCAGCGACGGCATGAGCGCGGACAGCGGCACGTACCCGGCGAGGGTGGCCCCGAACAGGCTCACCAGCACCATGGCCAGGACGAAGTTGTCGCCGGAGGCCACGGTGCCGTAGTAGAGCAGGAGCGTGGTCACCGCGCAGCCCACCCCGCCGAACCAGGCGACGGTGCGCTGCCAGCCCAGGCGGTCGCCGACGAGGCCGAAGAGCAGGTTGAAGAAGATGTTGGTGGCGAACATCGCCGACAGCAGCCGCAGCCAGTCGGTCAGGGAGAAGCCCAGCGTGTCGGTGAAGAACACGGGCAGGAAGACCAGGAAGCCGAACTGCGCCGCGGTGTTGATGGTGCGCA
>NZ_MUMF01000107.1 GCF_002155905.1 Streptomyces tricolor
GTCGCCGCCGCCGGACTGCTGCACGTGCAGCTCGGCTGGGTGATCCTCATGGGCGTCGTCTGCGGCCTCCCGGCCGTGCTGGCCGCCTGGGCGTACTCAGCCTGGATCGGCCGCCGGATCTTCGTCGCCGTACCGCAGGACATGGCCGAGGCGGCGGAGGAGGCCAAGCGCGCGGTGCGTGAGGAGCAGCGCGCCCAGGGCGTGGCACCGCCGGAGCAGCCGGTGCCGCTCACCACGGTCCTCGCCATCATCGGTACGCCCCTGCTGCTGATCCTCGCCGCCACCTTCTCCTCGATCGCCCTGGACCCCTCTCCCACCCGCTCGGTCCTGGAGTTCTTCGGCAACCCCTTCGTGGCTCTGACCCTGGCCCTGCTCCTGGCCTACTACCTGCTCGGCATCCGCCGCGGCTGGTCCCGGAAGTCCCTGGAGACGGTGTCGACCGCCTCCCTCAAGCCGGTCGGCAACATCCTGCTGGTGGTCGGCGCGGGCGGGATCTTCGGTGCCGTGCTGAAGGCGAGCGGGGTGGCGCAGGCCCTGTCGGACACCTTCCACGACGTGGGCCTGCCGGTGATCGTCCTCTCCTACCTGATCTCGCTCGTCCTCCGGGTGGCCCAGGGCTCGGCGACGGTGGCGATCGTCACCACGGCGGGCATCGTGGCCCCGCTGCTGTCGGAGGGTCACCACTCGCAGGCCTTCGTCGCCCTCGTCATCATGGCCGTCTCGGCGGGCTCCATCTTCGCCTCGCACGTCAACGACGGCGGATTCTGGATGGTGGCCAAGTACTTCGGCATCAGCGAGCGGGACACCCTGCGGACCTGGACGGTGCTGGAGTCGGTGCTGTCACTGGCGGGGTTCGCGGTGGCGGCGGTGGTCAGCGTGTTCGTGAGCTGACTGGTTACGGCACAGGGAAGTCGTCCATACTGCCGCCGTGGAGCAGCGCATAGGATCGAGCAGCAAGCCGTCGAAGGCTGAGCCGTCGAAGGACGAGCCGTTGAAAGCCGAGCCGTTGAAAGCCGAGCCGTTGACGACGGAGCCCGTCACGGGCGCCGGATTCGACCCGGCGTACATTCCGGGGCTCACGGGCCCGACGCCGGCGGAGCCGGTGTCGAAGGCACCGGAGGCCGGGAAGGCGACGGCCGGCGAGCCGGAGACCGCCCCGGTGGCCGAAGAGCCGGCACCGCCCGCCGAGGACCGGGCGGACGCCGACCCCGACACCGCCCCCGACTCCGACGCCGACGAGCCGGCCGACGGCCCGGTCTTCGAGGCGTCCGACCGCCGGGCGCGGATAGTCGCGGACCGCAAGGGCGTCCGTCTCAGCCTGGACGAGGAGGCCTGCGAGTTCCGCTGGGACGAGATCGCCGCGGTCGAGACGGAGACGCCCCGCTTCGGCAAGCGCTACACGGTCACCGTGCACACGCCTGACCGCCGCTGGTTCCCGATCGAGATCGAGGCGACGGCCAGGGCGCGCTTCAAGGAGTGGGACGAGCAGCTGGACGCGGTGCTCGACGCCTACTTCGAAGAGGCCGAGGAGACCGAGAAGGCGTAGCCCCAGCCGCTAGCTGCAGTACTGGGCGGCCTTGCCGATCGACCGGTACATGCAGTCGGCGTTCTCCAGCAGCTGCAACACAGCGTCCTTGTTCCGGGAGGTCTCCCGCTCGATCACCTCGTCGGGCGGGTAGAACCCGCCCCCGGAAGCGGACGCCGGGTACATCTCGAAGGTGTAGGCGAAGATCTTGTGCGCACCCCAGAGATAGTCGTCGATGGACCCGTCGGTGATGTACAGGTCACTGGACTGCTCCGCCGTGTACCTGTTGCTGGCGGCCATCTTCTGCCCCACGGCCTTGAACGCGGCGGCGTCGTCCGCGGTCATCCCGGTGGCGGTGTCCGCGTAGGTGTACCCGAACGGCCACAGCACCAGCTCGCTGTAGGTGTGGAAGTCGATCCCGGCCGTGATCTGCTGCTTGCCGCCGACGACCCGGCCGCGCACGAAGTCGGAGACGACCTTCACCTCGGGCGCGGACTCGGCGGCGGGCCCGCGGTAGGTCTCGGAAGAGGGCGACCCTGACGATCCCCCGCAGCAGCCCCACTTGTAGTTCCAGTTCCGGTTGAGGTCCGTCCCCACGTACGAGGAACCGGAGTTGGGCTGCCGGTTCTTCCGCCACGACCGGTACGACCCGCTGGCGATGTCGTACTCGCCGCCGTCCGGATTCAGGTCCGGGACGATCCAGATCTCCCGGCTGTTGACCACGTTGGTGACCCGGGAGTCGCTGCCGTACCCGGCACCGAGTTCGCGCAGCAGGTAGAGCGCCATCTCGACGGTCAGATGCTCCCGCGCGTGCTGGTGCGCGGTGAACAGCACCTCGGGCTCGGCCTCGTCGGTGCCGACGTTGTCGCTGACCTTGATGGCGACGATGTCCCGCCCCTGGTACGACTTCCCGATCACCCGTTTGCTCATGATGCCCGGGTAGGCCGCGAGCCGCTGGTCGATCTCGGCGGTCATCTCGGCGTAGTTGTGGTACTTCGCGTCGGCGCCGGGGAAGTCGTAGAGCCGCGCCCCGGACCGCTGCGGCGCGGCACCCAGCGGCTGCACCTCGTACCCCATCCGGCGCAGCTTGCGGATCTGCTCCGCCCGCCCGGAGACGACGACGCTCTCCTCGTCGGCCTCGTCGACGGTGACACCGGTCGCCTGGATGGCCGTACGGGTCACGGGAGTCGTGCTCTGATGGATCTCGTACTGCCGGATGTCGTCCCCGGAGGACTCGACCCGGCGCACACCGTCCGCGCTGGCTCGGTCGACGGTGGCCGAGACCGGGGCGGCGAGGGCGAGCGCCAGCAGTGCGCCGAGAGCGGCGGTCCGTCTGCCGCCGCGCGCGCCGGAGCCGCGGATGCGAAGTCGCATGAACGCTCCTTGTGGGGTGGAGGTGGGGATGTTCCCGTGCGACGTACGAATACGAACCCACCGGGGCCTTCTGTGCGGCTCCCTGCGGGAACGCTGTGCGGGTTGGCGCTCATGGTCCGACCCTGACATGATCAGGTCAAGTACACACCAACGGCCCGACCGAAAACGGCCGGGCGGAGGGTCCGGAAGACGGCGATGCGCCAGTCACCGGAACGGGATGGTGAGCCAGGGGCTGCCGGGATCGGACATCAGGATCCGGTGCGCCTCGACCATGTCCTGGTACCAGTCGCCGAACTCCTCGTCGTCGAAGTGGAGACAGCGGCCGAGGATGTAGCCGGCAGAGAAGTCCTGCCACGACTTGTAGGCGAGGGCGGCGGACCGGCCCGCCTGGACGACGGCGGACTCGGCTTCCCGGAGGGTGCCGAAACGGGCCCCGAGCCCCCACCGGGCCATCTTCGAGGCGCGTCCGAGGTCCCAGGCGTCGACGGACGAGACGTACCGGTTCTCGTCCAGCACGCCGTCGGCCCGCATCCGGGCCTCGTACCGGGTGATGCGCCCGATGAGCCGCTGCACCCCCTCGACGCGCGCCTCGACCTCGGACTCGGGGCGAGGGTCGGTCTTCGTGACGCCGTCCTCGGACACGACGATCGAGCCGTCGGAACGGGCGCGGATGACGTTGGCGGCGGCCTGCCGCCAGTAGCCGGGGTCGACGTGCCCGCCGAAGTCCCGGGCGATGGTGCGGCGCAGGCCGAGCGCGAACTCCCAGACGGAGCTGCGCTGCTCGCAGGCGAGCAGCTCGCGGAGGTGGTACTGCCACTCCTCGCGGGTCGTGATGCCCCACCACTCGCTCAGCCGCCTCCGCTCGCCCGGATAGCCCGTGCCGTGCCAGGCCATGGCGTTCCACAAGGAGCCGTTGTTCACGCACAGGAGCGCACCGCAGGCGAGGCCGTGGGCGACGGAGCCGTGCAGGGGGCCGCCGACGCGGAGGGTACGCAGCCGCATCGCGTGCTTCCGGGCGGACGCCTGCTGCCCGTACTGCGCCCAGCTCGCCGAGTGCGGGGGCGCCGAGGGGAGGAACGCCTCGCACGGGCTCCCCGGATTGACGACGATCATCGGCGGATCACTCGGCGCCCACACCTTGGCGAACCACTCCAGGTAGTTCCAGTCGAACACCCGGTGCGGCTCCGGCGCGGGCAGCATCCCCTCGGTGTACACCGCCCAGATCCGCCCGCCGGCGACCCGGGGGTCGTACCCGAAGACGGCGCACGTCGCACGGGGCGTCGCGTCCGCCCCGCTCTTGTCGATCTCGAAGAACAGCCTCCCCCGCGCCAGCGCCCCGAAGTACGCCGCCCAGTCCCCACGCCCCTTGGCCTCGAACAACACTTGCTCGATCTCCGAGGGCGGGGTCCAGGCAGGGGGCGGAGGAGGAGAACCGACAGGCGGCTGACCGAACGACATGAGATTCCCGTCGTCTCTTTTCTTTCTTCAGATGCAGATGGAGTCGGGCGGTGGGACGTGGACGACTCTGGCGAGGGTGGGGAACGGCGGGGTACGGGTGGCCGGCGCACTGTCTGGTGGGGCCGTCGATGAACGGGGCGGTCGCGGTTTGGACTGCCCGGATCGCTCACGCTTTCCGATGAGCCCGGTCCTGTCCCTGTAGTCGGCGGTATTTACACCCTTGCTGCGCGGGGGCAATGGCGAGTATTGGTGACGCGGTTACGTATGGAGATCACTCGCTGGCCTACCTGAATTCATCCGCACGACCCAATGTTCGTCCTCCTCGACTGACTCTCGAGTATGCGCTTTTTGGCTACCTTGAGAACATTCTCATCCAATGCAGAATATTCTCGCCTTCGGAGTCCAAGAGGAACAATTCACTGCCACCTCCCCCGAGTGAGACGCTTGCCATGGTGAGTGTGTCTTGCTGATACTCTTCCAAGAACGACAAGAGGGACATGGTTTCGTCTTGGAGGCGTGATCCGTCGACGGTTCTCTTGAGTCGGCGCCGGTAAATCTGCAGCAAGTTGTCCCTTGAGACGCTCCCCACATTGATTGAGATGGTCTCAGTGAGGCGGTCGAGGAGTCTTGAATCGCAAACCCCAGACTCGGCAGCCGCTCTGACGATCTCCACTAGCCTATTCTTGTCCATGGTCCCCCATTGACACTTACCTCAGCCCCTGTCACGGTGCCTCGGATAAGCACTTCCCCTTCATCGTATGGAAATGATACGCCAGGCACTCGGGAGTAACCTACTCCGTCGCTGTTCGGGATTCTAAGGACGATGCCGGGGCCGTTGCCTTTGTAACTCTCTTCCAGTGCCATGTCCTCGTAATACGTTGTCCAGGAAGTGAAAATGCTGTCTGTGTCGCCCCCTACGTGAGACTGTGGGTCCGAGTGTCCGCCGTGTGGTTTGGCAATGCCGCGCGTGGCGTCTTCATACATCCTGAGCCATTTCTGTGGGCTATGCTCGTTCGCGTATCCGATACCACGGTACAGATACGGTTCCTCTTCGTGATCCCAACTTCCTCCTTTTTCACACTCATCCGGTGCGAGCCCCAGGCGGTCAAACCAGGTGTGCGGGTTATGGACGTAGGCAGTGTCGTTGGGAGCCGGGGCGAGGCCCAGGGGGTCGGGGCTGAGGTACCGGCCGGTTTCGGGGTCGTAGTGGCGGAAGTAGTTGTAGTGGAGGCCGGTTTCGGGGTCGAAGTACTGGCCTGGGAAGCGTAGGGGGGTGTAGGTCGTGCTGTGTGCCGACCATGCTGTGGTGCCCCACAGGGTGCTGCGGGTTCGCCAGGCGATGTCGCCTTGCTCGTCGACGAGTTCGGTCGGGGTGCCGATCAGGTCGGTGACGACGGCGAAGAAGCGGGAGTCGATTTCCTGCTGGGAGGCGTCGGCTGCGCTGATGCGTTCCGTCTGGGACAGCGGGCGCAGGCCCTGGTGGTCCCAGGTGAGGGTGACCGGGTTCGGGAGGGCTTCCGAGAAAGTGGTCTGTTCGCAGAGAGTCGTGCCGTCCCAGGTGAAGTCCACCCGTTCCACGACCGTTTCACCGTCTTCCGCCAGGCGGAGCTTTGCCGTGCGGCGGCCCAGGGGGTCGTAGGTGTAGCGCCAGCGGGTGCCGTCCGGGGTGACCACCGATGTCAGGCGGTCTTCCGTGTCCCACTCGTAGCGCCAGGTATCCGGCTTGCGGGACAGGCGGGTCTTCTGGCGCAGGATGATGCGGCCGAGGGCGTCGTGTTCGTAGCGGACGTTGCCGGCCCGGGTGATGCGGGTGCCTGCATAGGTTCGGGGGCCTGTGGCCTCTGTGCCCGGGTGTTCAGAGGGCCAGGACGCCTCGGTCTGGTTGCCTGCCGCGTCGTAGGCGTAGCGTTCTGTCCAGCCGGCCGCGTGGACCGCCATGACCCGGCCGGTCGCGTCCAGGTCGAAGCGGCGGGCGCCGGACAGGTGGTCGTCTATGCCGATCAGGTTGCCGTCGGCCCGGTAGGTGTACGCCCGGTGCTGGATCCTGGTGCCGCCGGCGCCGGTCACGGACTGGGTGGTCAGGCGGCCCATGGGGTCGAAGGTGTGCTCGAGCGCGATCGTGCCGCCGATGTGGCGGGTCAGCTCGCGGCCCGCCTCGTCGTACGTGAAGCCGATCGTCCGGCCTGAGGCCACCATGCCTGTGCGGCGGCCCGCCGCGTCGTACGACCACGTCGTCCTGGCCCCGGTCGGGGTCGTACGGCCTGTGCGGCGCCCCAGTTCGTCGTAGGTGTACGTCATCGTCCGGCCGTTGACGGACTCCGAGTGCAGGCGGCCGTGCCGGTCGCGGAGCAGGGTGAGGGTCGCGTCGGGGCCCGTCGCCTGGGCCAGTTGGTCGGTCAGGTCGTAGGCGTAGGTGGTGACCCGGCCTGCCGCGTCCTTGCGGACGGCTTGGCCGAGTGCGTTCCGCTCGAAGGAGGTCACCTCGCCGAGTGCGTTGCGCCGTGAGGTCAGGCGGCCCGCCGCGTCGTACTCGTAGGTCAGCGGGCGGTCGTCGAAGTCCGTCTCCCGTACCAGGCGGCCGGCCGCGTCGTATGCGTACGTCCAGGTCAGGCCCTGTGGGTTCGTGACCTTGGTCAGGCGCAGTTCCGTGTCGTGCTGGAACTCGTAGCGGACGCCGTCCGGGCCGGTGCGGGCGGTGAGCAGGTCGAAGTGGGTGTACTCGAAGTGCGAGACGCCGCCGATCGGATCGGTGTAGCTGGTGCAGTTGCCCTCGCCGTCGTAGGTCCAGAGCTCGACCGCACCGTCGGGGGACGTGCGGCGTGTCAGACGGCCCTCCACCGTCCACTCCAGGCGTGTGGTGGCGCCCGTCGGATCAGTGACCTCGACGGTCCGACCGAACGCGTCTCGTGTGTACCGGGTCGCGCCACCGACCGGGTCCGTAACCTCCAGTGGCAACCCTGCCTGGTTACACACGATGCTGATGCTGTGGCCGAGTGGGTCGGTCACCAAGGTCAGGTGCCCCGCCGCGTTGTAACTGAGGCGGGTGGTCTTGCCGGACGGGTCGGTGATCGACGTTACGTTGCCCCGGTCGTCGTACGTCTGGCGGACCACCGTGGCGTCCGGATTCACGACCTTCACCGGCAGGCCGAGGGCGTTGTATTCCGCTCGTGCCTCGCGGCCGTCCGGGCGGATCACGCGGGTGAGGTTGCCGGCCTCGTCGTACTCGAACGTCGTCGTGTGGCCCAGGGGGTCCGTCGTGGAGAGCAGGCGGTTGTAGCGGTCCCGCGTGAAACGGGTGGTCGCGCCGAGGGGGTCCGTCCCGGCGATCACCTGGCAGCGGTGGTTGATCAGGTAGCGGGTGGCGTGGCCGTGTGAGTCGGTGATGGTGGTGGTGTGTTCGCCGGTCTCGGGGTCGACCGGCCCGTAGGTGAAGGACGAGGCCAGGTGGCCGGCGGCACCGGTCTGGTGGGTGCAGCGGTCCTGGTCGTCGTAGACGTAGGTGAAGTGGCTGTCGTTGGTGTCGGTCCAAGAGGTGATGCGGCCCCGCTCGTCGTAGGTGAAGCGGGTGGGGCGGCCGGAGGAGTTGAAGACTTCGGTGAGGTGGCCGTCGGTGTAGCCGTAGCGGATCAGTTCCCGGGCGCTGCCGTCCGCCGCCGCGCCCGCCAGGTGCAGGGCGGTGACGCGGCCGTCGGCACTGTCGATCCGCAGGCGGTAGCCGCCGCTGTGGACGACGGCCGAGGGCGCTCCCGCCTCGTCGTGTTCGAAAGTGATCCAGTTGCCGTTGCGGTCGTCGATCTGTTCCAGGACCGCCAGGGTTTCGGAGCGGTCGGTGAAGTGCCGTACCTGGCCCGTCTCGGGGTCGGTGAGGGTGTAGCCGCCGTCCGTGCGGTCCAGGGGCCAACGGGGGCCGTGCGTGGGG
>NZ_MUMF01001060.1 GCF_002155905.1 Streptomyces tricolor
CCGGTCGGCTGCTCGTCGAGCACGTGGACCGCGTCATGCACGCCGAACGCGAGCGGCGCCTCGCCCCCCTCGACGCCCTGGACGTCCACCCCGAGCCCCAGGCCGAACTCATCGCCGCGCTGTCCGTACTGCAGAAGGAGAGGTGACCGGTGACCGCCGTCACTGACCAGGACCACACGGATCACACCGAGCACATGAGGCGCATCGACCACGGCAGCGACAGCGGCGACCGCGGGGGCAGCGGGGGCAGGGAGCACAGCGGTCACCCCGGTTCCGGTGCCCGGGACGGTCTTGAGCGGACCGGCGGGTTCCCGGAGGCGCGCCTGAGCCTGGTGAAGGACGAGCACGACGGCGAAGAGCCCGACCGGGCCTCGGACGTCCGCCCCGCCGCCGGTGACCGCCACGACGCCCGGGTGGAGGACGAGGACGAGGGCGAGCAGGGCAGGAGGGGCAAGGAGCGCGAGGAGAGCGACGGGGGCGGGGAGGCGGCCGACGGCAAGGGCACGGACGCCGGCGGCGGGCGGCACGCGAGCGTGAAGGA
>NZ_MUMF01001061.1 GCF_002155905.1 Streptomyces tricolor
GCCGGCACCGACCTGGTGGAACTCGCCGGACTCCTGGAAGCCGCGCAACCGGCCCGCCCAGGAGGATGATTCGGGGCATGGCACCCGAAGAGTCAACAGACCACCAACAGACCACACATTCGCGACAGTCCACGAAATCCGAACAAAGCATCCCGCACACCCTCGCCGACCGCATCACCGCCGCCCTGGTCGGAGCCGCCGTCGGCGACGCCCTNNCGAGCAGATCGCCGAACGCCACGGCGGTCGCGTGCGCGGTGTCGTCGGCCCCTGGCACGGCGACGCCTGGCGCACCGCCCGCCCCATCGCGCCGTACCACAAGGGCGACGGCCACGTCACCGACGACACCTTGATGACGCACGCGCTGATCCGGGTCTACGACCGTGTCCGCGACCACCTCGACGCCTACGCGATCGCCGATCACCTGGTCCCGGACCTGATGACCACCCAACGCTGGATCCCCGAGCTGGAGGCCGAGGCCCTGCCGCTGCACCGCCTCTTCCTGGCCGAGAAGTGGCTGGTGGCCCGGCTGGCGTACGGCCACGCCGATCCCCGGGAGGCGGGCGTCGGCAACATCGTCAACTGCGGCGCCGCGATGTACATGACCCCGGTCGGCCTGGTCAACGCCGCCAACCCGGCCGCCGCCTACGCCG
>NZ_MUMF01001062.1 GCF_002155905.1 Streptomyces tricolor
GCCCACCGCCCCGTACCGCCGTCGTGGCCGGGCACGGTCGCTCGGCCCCCGAGGCGCGGCCCGGCGGCACCGGACCCCGCTCGGCCTCCCGCCGTCACTTCTTCTTCCGCCCCTTGAGCAGCAGCTTGTGCAGGCTCGCCGGGACCGGTCCGCGGGTCGTCGCCGGTGTCGGGACGGGTGACTCGGCCAGGCTGCCGGCCGGCAACGGCGCCACGGAACCCGTCGGCACCAGGCGGAGCACCCGGCACTCGCGGGCCCAGCGGTCCGGCATCCGCTCGCCGTCGGGGGCGTTCAGCCGCTTGCCCTTCAGCTCGGCGACGGCCGCCGCCCACTCCTCGGAGCCGGACGCCAGCTCGGACACGGTCACCGCGAACGTCACCAGCCGGCCGCCCTTGTCCTTGCTGCGCACGCTCACCTCGGCGGAGCCGCCGTCGGCCAGCCCCGTCAGCGGCTGCTCACCGGGCCCGTCACCGACCACGCACACCGCGCCCTCGTGCCATACATGCCACAGCGCACGCGCGGCCGGAGCCCCGGCGCCCCTGACCCAGATCAGGCCGGACTTCTTCGAGGCCTCCTCGATGAGGGCCCGGTCGAGCAGCTCGCTTGTCATGCGCCCCAGCCTAACCAGGCCGGCGCGGCCCGCTCACAGCCAGCCGTTGCGCTTCAGCGTGCGGTGGATGCCCAGACACAGCATGACCGTGACGCCCATGATCACGGGGTAGCCGTACTTCCAGTGCAGCTCGGGCATGT
>NZ_MUMF01001063.1:0-285 GCF_002155905.1 Streptomyces tricolor
GCGAACTCGGCATGGACGACCTTCACCGCCAGCCGCATTCCCGAGGTGCTCCGGGCGAGGTGTACGACCCCCATGCCACCGGAGCCCAGACAGGACTCCAGCCGATAGTGACCGGCGTACTCGGGAAGTTCCGCTTCCGCGCCCGCTCCGGTGTTGCGCTGTGGCGACATGGACCACCCCCGTGCTCTTCGTCCGCGCGCGCGACGCACGGAGCCTAGTCGATGACTCGTACGAGACAGAGGCGGCTTGCTAGCGTCTGCGTGCGAGTCGCGCGACACGTGTTCG
>NZ_MUMF01001063.1:423-558 GCF_002155905.1 Streptomyces tricolor
CGGTACGACGGTGTCCGGCCCCTACGGCACGACCAGCATCTGGGACCTCATCGACAGCGGCGAGTACGTCTCGGACGCCTACATCCGCACCGGCAGCGACGGCTACGTCGCCCCCCGCTGCGGCTGACCCCGACC
>NZ_MUMF01001064.1 GCF_002155905.1 Streptomyces tricolor
GCTGGCCCGGCTGGCGCCGCGGGTGGCGGTGCCGGTGCACTACGGGACGTACTGGCCGATCGGCATGGACGCGGTGCGCCCGCACGAGTTCCACGCGCCGGGTGACGAGTTCGTGCGGCTGGCGGCGGTGGCCGCGCCGCGGGTGGCGGTGCACAGGCTGGGGCACGGGGAGAGCGTGCGGCTGGAGGTCGCGCGGTGACGTGGCTCGCCGAGGCGGCGAGGAGTGTGACGTCGGAGTCCACGCAGCAGGCGGTGGGCTATCCGTCGTTGTTCCTGCTGGTGCTGATCGGGGCGCTGGTGCCGGTGGTGCCGACGGGGGCGCTGGTGAGTTCGGCGGCGGTGGTGGCGCTCCACCGGACCGCGCCGTTCTCACTGGCCCTGGTGTTCGTGACCGCGTCGCTGGCCGCGTTCCTGGGGGACGCGGCGCTGTACTGGCTGGGGCGGCGCGGGATGAGGTCGAAGAACGGGTCGCGGTGGCTGGCGGCGATCCGGGCGCGGGCG
>NZ_MUMF01001065.1:0-559 GCF_002155905.1 Streptomyces tricolor
CGGTGGGGGAACCCCAGGCGTAGGGGCGGACGGTGTTGTCGAGGAGGTCCATGTGTCTTCTCTGTCTCCGTACGTACGCTGCTCGGCCGGCGTCGGCGGCTGGGCCGGTCGCGGCGCCGGTGGCGGGCGCGGGTGGTCCGGCCCGGAGCAAGATCAGGCCCTGGAGGCGAGCGCCAGGTAAACGGCGGCGAAATCCGTGACGGCGATCAGTTCCGCGAGGGTTTCCAGTTCGCCGCCCTCCTCCGGTTCGAGTTCGCTGATCGGCGTGTCGTGGCTGAGGGCCACGTCACGGGCGGCGGGGGCCGCGGTGAGGCCGCTGATCGGGCGGTCACGGAGCAGCACCACGCGCGCGTGCAGCGCGGGCGGCTCCTCCACGCGGTCGCGGAAGNNCCGCCGAGGTGCCCTCCGTCCACACCACGGGCAGGGCGTCGGCGAGTTCGGCGGCGAGGGTCTTGGCCGGGTTGCTGTAGGTCGCGATGGCGGGGCCGCAGCGCTCCGCGACGCGGTCCAGGCGGTCGGCGACCTTCTCCAGGGCGTCCGGCGGGGCGGTGAGCAGGCC
>NZ_MUMF01001065.1:598-777 GCF_002155905.1 Streptomyces tricolor
CCGCCTCGGCGAGCGGGGTGCCGGGCGGGGCCACGGCGACCACCGAGCAGCCGCGGCGGTAGGCCTGGTCGGCGAGGAGGGACAGGCTCGGTTCGGTGCCGTCCGGGGTGGCGATCAGCAGCAGGTCCACGGAACCGGCCCAGCCGGGAAGCTCCCAGCGCAGGGCGCCCGCGGCCGGG
>NZ_MUMF01001066.1 GCF_002155905.1 Streptomyces tricolor
GTCCTCCTTGATCTTCTTCATGGTGAGGTGAGAGGTGACGCGCAGGACGGCGGGCAGGCCGCTGAGCTTGCCGGTCAGGAAGGCCTCGTAGGCGGCGTGGTCGGCGACGGCCACGCGGATGAAGTAGTCGGGACGGCCGTACATCCGCCGGAACTCGATGACCTCTTCGTAGGAGGCCACCTTGGTCTCGAACTCCTCCACCGTCCTCCGGTCGTTGGCGTAGATCTCGACGTCGATGAGGACCTCCAGCTCGCGGCCCAGCGCCGCGGGGTCGACGACGGCCCGGTAGCCGGTGATGACGCCCGTCTCCTCCAGCCGCTTGACCCGGCGCAGACACGGGGGCGGGGTCAGACCCACGCGCTTGGCCAGCTCGACGTTGGTCAGCCGCCCGTCCTGGCGCAGGTGGAACAAAATTTCGCGATCGGTCGCATCGAGCCCGTCTTGATTGCTCACAAAGGCATTCTACGGCCATGAATGGCAACCATATTAGGCGTCATCCTTCCTAAAATGTCGGCATGCGAATACCTCCCGCCGTTGCCGACCGGACCGCGCCCGCGACCGCTCCTCCGCCGCGCCGGTGGTCCGACGCACGGGCCGCGCTCCGCGACGGCGCCTCCGTCGGCCTGGGCATGCTCCCGCTGGGGCTCGCCTTCGGTGCGCTGGTCGTCCAGTCGGGGCTCGACTGGTGGTGGGCGGGGGCGTCCTCCGCCCTGATCTACGGCGGCTCGTTCGAGTTCCTGCTCATCGGCATGGTCGCCGCCGCAGCGCCGCTGGCGTCCGTCGCCGTGGCCGCCTTCCTGGTGCAGGCCCGGCACGTCTTCTACGCCCTGTCCTTCCCCCTGCACCGCGTGCGGGGCCGTCTCGCCCGGACGTACAGCACCTTCGCGCTCACCGACGAGGCGTACGCCCTGACCGCCGCCGCACAGGCCCGCACCTGGTCCGGCCGGCGCATCCTGTGGCTCCAGCTCTCCCTGCACCTGTACTGGGCCGGCAGCGCGACCGCCGGAGCCCTCCTCGGCGCGCTCGTCCCGGACGGCGTCGCCGGCCTGGACTTCGCCCTGACCGCCCTGTTCGCCGTCCTGGCCCTCGACGCCGTCCGCGACCTGCGCGGCGACCTGCCCACCCCCGTCCTCGCCCTGCTGTGC
>NZ_MUMF01001067.1 GCF_002155905.1 Streptomyces tricolor
GGTGGCGGTGTGCAGGTCGGTGGGGGTGGTGCGGGCCCGGGCGAGGTGGACGTTCTCCACGGCGATCGCGGCGAGGTCGCCGAGCGGGGTGCCGGGTGCAAGGAGCGTGGGGTGGTGTGTGGTGGGGTGGTTGGTGATGGGGATGAGGGCGGTTTGCCCTGCCCAGTCGCGGGGTGTGGTTTTGGCTGCGGCGCGGCCGATCACGCGCCATAGGTAGGCGGCGCGTTTGCGGAGTTGCTTGCTTGACCAGGTCTGTCCGTCGGCGAGCCGACGGGCGATGTCGTCGATGAGTTGCGGGGCGGTGCTGTCGAGGAAAGCCTGCATGACCGGGTTGGTGCAGGTGATGTGCCAGGCCTGTTGGGCGAGGCGTTCGGTTTCGGCTGCGATGGCCTGACGTAGTGCGTTCTCTTCGGCCTGTGCTGCTTGGGTGTCGTGGAGCAGGGCGCGGGCTTGGCGGGCGAGGTCGACGGGCACGGCGGGTGAGTGTTCCAGCAGGGTGCAGTCCCGGTGGCGGGGGGCGGTGCCGGCG
>NZ_MUMF01001068.1 GCF_002155905.1 Streptomyces tricolor
GGGCCCATGACGTTGGCCTCGCGCGCGCTCGCGCAACTGGCGACCTGGCCGGACCTGAGACAGGCCGTCCCGAGCTGCGGTCAGGGACGGGCGGTGGGTTCGGCCCAGGGGGAGATCGTCCACTTCCACTCCGAGCGTGATGTCGACCTGCGGCTCACCGACCGGGCCATCCGGCGGTTCGCCAAGGACCTCAGAGACTCGGGCGCGATCAGGATCGTGCCCGGCTCGCCGTGGGTGACCCTGCGCCTGGACGCCGCGAGCGACGTCGACCTGCTGCTGACACTGGTGAGCGTGGCGCTCCAGGCCCAGCAGACGTGGCCCGACCCGGCCGACCGGCCGGTGACGGGCTGCAACGACCAGCGCGGCGCCGGGTTCGTGAAGGCCGACCTCGGCGCGTTCTGACCGGGGTGCGGCCGGTCGCCGGGGTCACCGCGTCACACGGTCAGCACCCGGACGCCCGCCTCCTCGAACCGCCGTACCGTCTCCTGATCCGCCGCCGCGTCCGTCACCAGCGTGTCCACCAGCTCCG